>JBNJED010000074.1:0-7678 GCA_051745535.1 Pseudomonadota bacterium
CCGGCGGCCCCGGAACCGGCCACGCCGGAGTCGAAGGCCCCGGGCGACGCGTCGACCGGGGAGGCCGCCGACGAGGCGCCACCGGTCATCGACCTGGAAGAGCCGGAGGCCGCGCCCACCGCGCCGAACGAGGAGCCTGCCGCCCCCATGGACGCGGAGGAGCTGCAATCGGCCTACGACGACCTGGTGGCCGACGAGGCGGGTGAGGGCCCGGCGGAGTCCGAGCCGGAGCCCGCACCCGAGCCCGAGCCGGAACCAGCCCCGGAAGGCGAACCGGCGTCCACTCCGGAGACGCAGCCCGGGGAGGTCCCGTCAGCCGCCGACGACGCCGAGGAGCCGCCCGAGGGCCTGCACCCCCTGGAGGCGGACGAGAGCGCCGCCTGGGACGAGCTCGAGGACGATGTCGCCGATCTCCTGAACGACGTCGACGAGGTGGGCACCAAGCTGGATCTCGCCCGCGCCTATATCGACATGGGGGATGCCGAGGGTGCCCGCGGCATCCTCGAGGAGGTGGTCGAGGAGGGTAACGAGGAGCAGCAGCAGGAGGCGCGGTCGCTCCTCGACCAGGGCCAGGGCTGACCGCCCGTGGAACCGGTCATCCGCATCGCTACCTTCCTGGTGGTCGCCGGGGGCGCCGCCAGCGGCCGACCCGCCGCGGTGGGGGCGGCGGCCCTGCTGGTCATCACGGGCCTGATCCTGACCCGGCCCGCCCCCGGCCCCGTCCTGCGCCCGCTCCGCCGCCTCAAGTGGGTCGCCCTGGCCCTGGCGGTCTTCTACGCCTGGGGCTCCCCGGGCCATCTCCTGTGGCCGGCCCTGGCCGGCTGGTCCCCCACCCTGGAGGGGCTGGCCGAGGCGGGGATCCGCCTGGGCGGGCTGGCCACCGTGGCCGTGGGGGCGGGGCTGCTCATGGAGACCACCGCCACCCCCGCCCTGGTCGCCGCCATCGCCTGGCTGGCCACGCCCCTGCGCCCGCTGGGGCTGGATCGCGACCGCCTCGCCCTGCGCCTGGTCCTGGTCATGGAGTGGGCAACGACCCTGCGCCAGCGCCCGCTACCGGAGGTCCGGGCACGGGGCCGGGTAGAGCGGGCCGCGGAGCTCGCCATCACCCGGCTGCGGGAGACCCTGGAATGGGCGGAGACCGGCCCCGCTACGCCCTGGACCCTGCCGGCCACCGGTTGGCCCCCGGTGCACCAGTGGGTCTGGCCCCTGGCCGCGCTGGCCCTGATGGCGCTCGCGATCCCGGGAATCCGGTAGGGCCCTTGCACCCCCGGGCGCGGTAGCCGAGGATCGCCGGCTTCGATTCGAAGCGGGAGCGGAGCATGGCGCGCTGGGCAGCGGCGGTGGAGTACGACGGCTCGCCCTACTGTGGCTGGCAGATCCAGGCCGGGCAGCCCTCGGTGCAGGCCGAGGTGGAGGCGGCGCTGTCGAAGGTCGCCGACCGGCCGGTGGCGGTGCAGTGCGCCGGGCGCACGGATACCGGGGTCCACGCCACCGGCCAGGTGGTCCACTTCGACAGCGACGCCGACCGCGACGAGCGCGCCTGGGTCTTCGGCGGCAATGCCAACCTCCCGCCCTCCATCGCGCTGCTCTGGGCGCGGCCCGTGGTGGACGACTTCAACGCCCGCTTCTCCGCCGTGGCCCGGCGCTATCGCTACATCATCGCCAACCGCGACGTCCGCCCGGCCATCCACCATCGCCGGGCGGTCTGGGACCGCCGGACCCTGGATGCCGAGGCCATGGCCCGGGCGGCGGCGCCGCTGGTGGGGACCCACGACTTCACCTCCTACCGCGCCGTGGCCTGCCAGGCGAAGAGCCCGGTGCGGACCGTCCACGCGTTCACCGTCGAGCGCCGCGGGGCCTTCATCCACATCGACGTCGAGGCCAACGCCTTCCTCCACCACATGATCCGGACCCTGGCGGGCACCCTGATGACCGTGGGGGCCGGGGAGGCGGACGAGGACTGGCCGCGCCGGGTGCTGGAGGCGCGGGACCGGCGGGTGGCCGGCATGACCGCCCGGCCCGGGGGGCTCTACCTCACCGCCGTGCGCTACCCCGCGGCCTTCGGCCTGCCCGAACTTTCCGGCGATCCCGGCCTCTGGTAGGCTTGTTCGATCATGCGTGTACGCACCAAGATCTGCGGGCTGACCACCGCCGACGATGCCGCCGCGGCGGTGGCCGCCGGGGCCGACGCCATCGGCCTGGTCTTCCACGACCCCAGCCCGCGGGCGGTGGATCCGGAGGCGGCGGCGGCCATCGTCGCCGCCCTGCCGCCCTTCGTCACCGTGGTGGGCCTGTTCGTCGATCCGGAGCCGGCCGCGGTGGAGGCGGTGCTGCAGCGGGTACCCCTGGATCGGCTGCAGTTCCACGGTGACGAGCCGGCGGCGCTGTGCACGGCCTTCGGCCGGCCCTACATCAAGGCGGTGCGCATGCGCGCCGATACCGACCCGGCGGCGGTGATGGCCGCCCATCCCGCCGCCAGCGGCTTCCTCCTGGACGCCTGGCGGCCCGACCGCGCCGGCGGCACGGGGGAGGCCTTCGACTGGGACCGGGTGCCGAGCCGGCGACCGCGGCCCCTCATCCTGGCCGGCGGTCTGGCCCCGGACAACGTGGCGGCGGCGGTGGCCCGGGTGGCGCCCTGGGCGGTGGATGTCAGCTCCGGCGTGGAGTCCCTACCCGGGCGCAAGGACCCGGCCCGCATGCAGGCCTTCATCAACGAGGTTCAACGTGGCACAACCGACTGATCCGGCGGTGGACTGGGCCGCCTTCCCCGATGCGCGGGGCCACTTCGGCCGCTACGGCGGCTGCTTCGTCTCCGAGACGCTCATGGAGCCGCTGGACGAACTCCGCCGGGCCTGGGCCGAGGTCCGGGAGGAGGAGGCCTTCTGGCAGGAGCTCCAGCGCGACCTGCGCGACTACGTGGGCCGGCCGACGCCGCTCTACCTCGCCGAGAACCTCACGCGCGCCGCCGGTGGGGCGCGGATCTACCTCAAGCGCGAGGACCTCGCCCACACCGGGGCGCACAAGATCAACAACACCGTGGGCCAGGCGCTGCTGGCCAAGCGGCTGGGCAAGACCCGGATCATCGCCGAGACCGGGGCGGGGCAGCACGGCGTGGCCACGGCCACCGTCGCCGCCCGGCTGGGGCTGGAGTGCGTGGTCTACATGGGGGCGGACGACGTCCAGCGCCAGATGGCCAACGTCTACCGCATGCGGCTGCTCGGCGCCGAGGTGGTCCCGGTGGAGTCCGGCTCGCGCACCCTCAAGGACGCCCTCAACGAGGCCATGCGCGACTGGGTGACGCGCGTCGATGACACCTTCTACATCATCGGGACCGTCGCCGGTCCCCACCCCTATCCCGAGATGGTGCGCTACTTCCAGGCCATCATCGGCTGCGAGGCCCACGAGCAGATCCGCGAGGCCGAGGGGCGCATGCCAGATGCCCTGGTGGCCTGCGTCGGCGGCGGCTCCAACGCCATTGGCCTGTTCCACCCCTTCCTCTCCGAGTCGGAGGTCGCCATGTACGGGGTCGAGGCCGGCGGCGAGGGCATGGAGAGCGGCCGCCACTCCGCGCCACTCACCGCCGGTCGGCCAGGGGTGCTCCACGGCAACCGGACCTACCTCATGGAGGACGAGAACGGCTGGATCATGGATACCCACTCCATCTCCGCCGGCCTGGACTATCCCGGGGTCGGGCCCGAGCACGCCTGGCTCAAGGACATCGGGCGGGTGAACTACGTCACGGTGACCGATGACGAGGCCCTGGCCGCCTTCCACGAGCTCTCCCGCACCGAGGGGATCATCCCGGCCCTGGAGTCCAGCCACGCCCTGGCCTGGGCGCGGAAGCTGGCCCCGGAGCTGGGGCCGGACGGCGTCATGGTGGTCAACCTCTCCGGCCGCGGGGACAAGGACATCGCCACCGTGGCGCGGCTGGAGGGCTACGACCTATGACCGCCGAGCGCATCGAACAGCGTCTGGCCGACCGGGCCGCCGCCGGCCGGCGCGCCCTGGTCCCCTACATCACTGCGGGCGACCCGACCCCGGCGACCACCGTCCCGCTGATGCACGAACTGGTGGCGGCGGGGGCCGACCTGCTGGAGGTCGGGATCCCCTTCTCCGACCCCATGGCCGACGGGCCGGTGATCCAGCGGGCCCACGAGCGCGCCCAGGCGGGCGGGACCGGCCTGCGCCGGGTGCTGGAGATGGTCGCCGAGTTCCGCCGGCAGGATGCCGAGACCCCGGTGGTCCTCATGGGCTATCTCAACCCCGTGGAGGCCATGGGGTACGCGGCCTTCGCCGAGGCGGCCACCGCCGCCGGCGTGGACGGGGTGCTCACCGTGGACCTGCCGCCGGAGGAGGCGGAGGACGACGCGCTGCCGGCCTTCCACGCCGCCGGCCTGGCGCCGATCTTCCTGGTCTCGCCCACCACCACGCCGGCGCGCATGGAGACGGTCTGCCGCCAGGGCCGGGGATTCATCTACTATGTCGCCATCAAGGGCGTGACCGGCGGGGCCGGCCCCGATCTCGGCGGCCTGGGCGAGCGGGTGGCCGCCGTGCGCGAGGCCACCGCCCTGCCGGTGGGGGTCGGGTTCGGCATCAAGGATGCCGCCACCGCCGCCGCCGTGGGGGAGGTGGCCGACGCCGTCATCGTCGGCAGCGCCCTGGTGGCACGCATGGAGGCACTGGCCGCGGACCCGGCGGCCATCCCCGCGGCGGTGGCCGGGGAGATCGCGGCCATGCGCGCTGCCCTGGACGGGCTGGAGAATCCGGTCGCACCGGACACGAATCAGGAGGCTTCGAAATGAGCTGGTTCCGCAATCTCGCCTCGCGCATCCGTACCGACAGCGCTGGGAAGAAGACCCAGGTCCCCGAAGGGATCTGGACCCAGTGCCCGGGCTGCAGTGCCACCCTCTACCGCCCGGAGCTGGATCGCAATCAGGAGGTCTGCCCCAAGTGCGGCCATCACATGCGCATCGGGGCGCGCAAGCGCCTGGACCTCTTCCTGGATGCCGAGGGGCGCGAGGAGATCGGCGCCGAGCTGGAGCCGGTGGACGCCCTGCGCTTCCGTGACAGCAAGAAGTACAAGGACCGGCTGGCCCAGGCCCAGAAGCAGACCAGGGAGAAGGATGCCCTGGTGGTCCAGCGCGGGACGCTCCACCAGCGGCCGGTGGTCGCTGCCGCCTTCGAGTTCGGCTTCATGGGCGGTTCCATGGGATCGGTGGTGGGTGAGCGCTTCGTCCGCGCCGTGGAGGCGGCCATCGAGCACGACTGCCCGCTGGTCTGCTTCACCGCCAGCGGCGGTGCCCGTATGCAGGAGGCGCTCTTCTCCCTGATGCAGATGGCCAAGACCTCCGCCGCCCTGGGCCGGCTGCGCCGCCGCCGCCTGCCCTACATCTCCGTGCTCACCGACCCCACCATGGGCGGGGTCTCTGCCAGCCTGGCCATGCTCGGCGACATCCACGTGGCCGAGCCCGAGGCGCTCATCGGCTTCGCTGGCCCCCGGGTCATCGAGCAGACCGTGCGCGAGACCCTGCCGGAGGGCTTCCAGCGCTCCGAGTTCCTGGTGGAGCACGGCGCCGTGGACCTCATCAGCGACCGCCGCGAGCTGCGCGACCGCCTCTCCGGCCTGCTGACCATCCTGCGCCACCAGCCGAGCCCCCATGCCGCCTGAGGGCGACGGAGCCACCGCCGTCGCCAACTGGCTGCGCTGGCTGGAGGGCCTCCACCCGCGCAGCTGGGACCTGGGGCTGGAGCGGGTGGCGGTGGTCGCCGCCGAACTCGGGGTGACTCGCCTGCCCTCGGTGGTGGTCAGCGTCGCGGGGACCAACGGCAAGGGCTCCACCGTCGCCCTGCTGGAGGCCTGCTATCGCGCGGGCGGCTATCGCACCGGCGCCTTCAGCTCCCCCCACATCCACCGCTTCAACGAGCGCGTCCGCTTCGATGGTGTCGAGGTGGGGGACGAGGCCCTGCTGGACGCCTTCGAGCGCGTGGACCGGGCGCGGGGCGAGGTGACGCTCACCTATTTCGAGTTCACCACCCTGGCGGCCCTGCTCCTCTTCGGGGACGCCGGCCCGGACGTGGTCTTCCTGGAGGTGGGGCTCGGCGGCCGGCTGGACGCGGTTAACGTCACCGAGCCGGATGTCGCCGTCATCACTACCATCGATCTGGATCACCAGGCCTGGCTGGGCGACGACCGCGAGGCCATCGGCGCCGAGAAGGCCGGCATCGCGCGCCCAGGTCGCCCCCTGGTGGTGGGCGATCCGGAGCCGCCGGCGAGCATCGAGGCGACGGCCACCGGCGCCGAGCTCTGGCAGCGGGGGCTGGACTTCGACGTCGAGGCCGCCCCCGGCGGCTGGCACTGGATCGGTCGGGGCGGCCGGGTGCGGCGCGGGCTGCCGCCGCCGGCCCTGCGCGGGGAGGGGCAGCTGGACAATGCCGCCACCGCCCTGGCCGTGGTGGAGCTCCTGTCCCAGCGGCTGCCGCTGGGGCAGCAGGCCATCCGCCGCGGCCTGGAGGAGGTACGGCTGCCGGCGCGCTTCCAGGTCGTCCCCGGCGAGGTCCCGCTCATCCTCGACGTCGCCCACAACGGCCAGGCCACCGGCGCGCTGGCGCGCAACCTGGGCCGCCATCCCTGCATCGGTCGGACCCACGCCGTGGTGGCCATGCTGGCCGACAAGGATGCCGCCGCGGCCCTGAACCCCCTGAGCCAGCAGGTGGACGTCTGGTATCCCGCCGCTCTGGGCGGCGAGCGGGGCCGGGACGGGGAGTCCATGGCGGCGGCGGTGGTGGATGCCGGCGGCGCCGTGGCCGGGGTCTATCCGGATCCCGCGGCGGCGCTGGCCGCGGCCCGCCAGGCGGCGGTGACCGGGGATCGCATCGTCGTCTTCGGCTCCTTCCAGACCGTGGCCGCAGTGGCGCCTGCGCAGGCCTGAGCCGGAGCGTGCTACAGTGGGGCGGACCCGCCGGGTCCCTGTCCGCGGAGGCGTCATGGAAAGCGACCGTCTGAAACAGCGCCTGGTGGGGGCCGCCGTCCTGGTGGCCCTGGCCGTGATCTTCGTCCCCATGCTCCTTTCCGGCCCCGATCCCCTGGATCAGCTGGTCATGGAGGACAACATCCCCGAGCGGCCGGCGGATCGCAGCCGGCGCGAGGTCATCGACCTCGACGAGGAGCCGCCGCCGCGCCCGGAGACTGCGCAGACCCCGGCCATCGTCGACGAGCACACCGCCGAGGCCGACGAGGCCCTGCCGCCGCCCCGGCTGGGCGCGAAGATCCCGGAGCCGTCAACGGCGAATGACGAGGAGGTCACCGTACCCCCTGACGCCGCACGGTCGACGTCGGCCGAGGGCAGCGAGGGAGCAGAAGAGCCCGAGGCGGCCGAAGGGGAGGAGCAGGCAGGTGGTTCTGGGGATGCCTCGGAGGGCATGCGCGCCTGGGCGGTGCAGGTGGGGAGCTTCCGCGATCGCGGTAATGCCATGAACATGCGTGATCGCCTGCGGGATCAGGACTTCCCCGCCTACGTCGAGCGCTACAGTAGTGGCGATGGGCCGGTCTACCGCGTGCGCGTGGGGCCGGAGCCGGACCGCGACGCCGCCGGGGCGCTGCAGGAGGAACTGCGCCAGGGCGGCGGTGTCCGCGGCATGGTGGTCCGCCACGGCCTGGACGAGGGGTAGCGGGGGAGCC
>JBNJED010000075.1:0-7536 GCA_051745535.1 Pseudomonadota bacterium
TGGCATGGATGAGTTCGCCGTCATAACGTCGCATGCGGCGCAGCTTACGGCGCCCCGGCGAGGGCGGCAAGCCGGGGCCCGGCCGGCTCCTCCAGCGGCGGTTTCCTTGTCACGGTGCAGTGAGGGTCGGTAAAGTCTCGCCATCCATCGGGGAGAAACGGGCGTGCAACGCAGGACCCTGCTCAAGACCTTACCCTTCGCGGCGGGCGCGGCCGCAACGGCATGCCAGTTCCGGGGGACCGGCACGGCCGACGAGGCCGGCGCCTCTGGCGGCACAGCCACCGGCAAGGATCGGCCGATCCCGCCGACGGCCCGGGGGCCGGCCACCGAGGCCGGCGATGCCGGGGAGCTGGAGGCCCGCATCCTGGTGGAGCCCAATGCGCCGCCGCGGGAGGTCGTCGACCGTGAAGACTACCTCAAGCGTATCCGCGCCTTCGACGAGGACCACCGCGAGGATGTCCACCTGGATGCCGCCGGGCGGGAGCGCCTGGCCCGGGTGGTGGCGCGGCTGGAGCGGGTCATCGAATTCGTCGGCTACGGCCACTTCAACCTCCTCTCCTTCGACCGCCTGCTCCACTTTGCCCGCAACTACGAGGCCATTGGCGCCTTTTCCCGGGATGAGCTGGCCTTCATGGAGGAGATGTTCACTGCGGATGCCCGGCGCTACGGCTTCTTCGGGGAGAAGGTGGTCACCGACCTCACCGCCCGCTTCCCGGAACAGGAGGCGCGCAAGGTGGCCGGCTCCGGCCACTACCTCCTCCACGGCGAGGCCGAGGGCCTCTTCCGCGACTTGCGCCGGAAGGTGGGGGACGAACTCGTGCTGACCTCCGGCATACGCTCGGTGGTCAAGCAGATGCACCTCTTCCTGGCCAAGGCGGTGGAGACCGGCGGCAACCTCTCCCGCGCCTCCCGCTCCCTGGCACCGCCGGGCTATTCCTACCACGGCATCGGGGATTTCGACGTGGGCAAGGCCGGTTTCGGTCAGCGCAACTTCACGGCGGAGTTCGCCGAGACCGAGCTCTTCCAGCGCCTGGCCGACCTCGGCCTGGTGGACATCCGCTACACCGACCGGAATCCGTATGGGGTGCGCTTCGAGCCCTGGCACATCAAGGTGGTCTAGGCCGGCGCTGCTGGGGCTGCTGCTCCTGGCGCTGGCGCTGGTCGCGGATCGTGCCGGGGCGCGGGAATTCACCGTCCATCGACTGGATTCCGGTGTGCCAGGGCCGACCCTGCTGGTCATCGGCGGGATCCAGGGCGACGAGCCCGGCGGTTTCAACGCCGCCGCCCTGCTCGTCACCCGCTACGCCATTGATCGCGGATCGGTCTGGGTGGTGCCGAACCTCAACTTCGAGAGCATCCTGCGCCGCTCCCGCGGCGTTCACGGGGACATGAATCGCAAGTTCGCCGATCTCCCTCCCTCGGACCCCCAGTACAAGATGGTCAAACGGGTGAAGGAGCTCATCCGCGACGAGGAAGTGGACGCCGTCCTCAACCTCCACGACGGCTCCGGCTTCTATCGCCGGCACCACATCGATGAGCTGCAGTCGCCCTGGCGCTGGGGCCAGTCGGTCATCGTCGACCAGGCGCAGATGGAGGCCCCGCGCTTCGGCGATCTGGAAACGGTAGCCTCCAGTGTGGCGGCGCGGGCCAACATGCAGATTGCCGATCACGAACACTTCTACTCGGTAAAGAATACCGAGACCGGCGAGGGCAATGCCGAGATGGCGAAGACCCTGACCTGGTACGCCGTGCGTCACGGCAAGCCGGCCTTCGGCGTGGAGGCGAGCAAGCAGTTCGGCACGGCCCGGCGGACCGATTTCCACCTCAAGGTCCTCGAGGGCTTCATGGACCACATGGGCATCGACTACCAGCGGGACTTCCCCCGAACCCTGGCAGGTGTGGAAACGGCCATGGAGGACGACATGGAGCTCGCCTTCTATGACCGCCGTATTCGCCTGGATCTGGCCAATGCCCGGAGCCGGCTGGGCTATGTCCCCCTCAAGGAGGGGAGCGAGCTGGAGTTTGCCGCTGACAGCCCCCTGGTGGCGGTACTCCAGGACGACGGTAGCTACGTGGTCCGCCACGGCAACCAGGAGCTGACCCGGCTCAACCCGCAGTACTTCGAGTATCACGACGGGCTGGACCAGGTCGCCCTGGAGGTGGATGGCCGGCCGGTGGAGGCGGAGTTCGGCTCCGTGGTGCCGGTGTCCGAGGACTTCCGCGTGGAGCCGCGCGAGGGCTACCGGGTCAACGTCATCGGCTACGTCAGCGACCAGGAGGACCAGGCTGGTGAGCGGATCCGGCGGGACGACATCCTCTCCCGCTACTCCCTGGACCGGAGCGGGCGGACCTTCCGGGTGGAGGTCTACCGCGAGGACGCCTTCGTCGGCATGGCGCTGGTCCGCTTTGGCGGTGACGACCCGCAGGGGCCGCGTCTGTTGCGCCAGGCGCGGCATGGCGGTGATCGCGACGACGGCTCCGGCCGCTGAGCCATGGCCGACGACTCCGCCACCACTCCCTGCCGGGCCCCGCGCTACATCCGGGATTTCCGCTGCATCGGTCCGGATTGCGAGATGCCGTGCTGTGGCGGTTTCGACATCAACCTGGATAGTCGGGATCACGCCATCCTGCGGGACTTCACCCGGCGCGATCCCGGGGACCGCCGTCGCTTCGCCGCCGGCGTCGAGATGCTCGCCGAGGAGGGCGAACCGGCCGCCCGCCTGCGGCCGGACGAGCGCGGCATGTGCCACTTCTACGAGGACGACGGCTGGTGCCGCGTCCATCGGCGTCACGGGCAGCGAGCGCTGCCGGGGCACTGTCGGCATTATCCCCGGGTTGTCCACCAGTACCCGGCTACCACCGAGGTCAGCGGGGCGCTGTCTTGCCCCGAGATCATTCGTCTTTCCCTGCTCGACGAACGGGGTAATCGGCTGGAGCCCGTCCGCTGGGAGGAACTGCCTCTCGATCCGGGGCGAGTGCATCCTGTCGGGCGGATACCGTACGCCCGCTACCTCATACCGGTGCGGGCCGCGCTCGCTGACGCCGTCCCCACCACCGGCCACGGCCTGGCCGAGGGGCTCTTTACCGCCGCCTATCTCGCCGCTCGGCTCGCCCCCTTCTATCACGCCGGCTGCGTCGAGCCGGAGCCCATGCTCGGCGATATCCTGGCCCGGCGCCACGACCCGAGCGTGGCAGAGACCCTGCGCCACCGACTGGCCACCGCCGATACGGATTGCCGCGGCCTCCTGCTGGCCCAGGCGGCGCTGCTGCTGGTCCGCGACCAGTCGCCGGACAGTGCCCTGGGGACGATCGTCGCAGACGCCTGGGCGGCACTGGCGGCGGCGGGGGAGCCGGTCTCCGAACGGGGCCTGGAGGGGGACGAGCTGGCGGTGGCCCTGCGGGAACGGCAGGCCCGCGTCCGCGCCGGCCTGGACGAGCGCCTGGAGACGTGGCTGGCGCGCTGGTTTCACAACACCCTCTTCCGGGAGCCCTTCACCTCCCTCCCGGACCCCTTCCGGGCGGTCCAGCTCATGGCGCTGCGACTGACCAGCCTCCGGCTACTGCTCCACCTGGACCCGGTCCTGCTTGCCGCGGCCGAGGCCGGTGATGGTGACGCCGTGGCCGCCCGCTTCACGGTGCTGGTGGCCCGGTTCGCCCGCCAGGTGGACCACAACAACGACTTCCTCTTCCTCCTCTACCAGGCGGCCGAGGCGGAAGGGCTGATGAATCTCGAGGCCACCCCGGGTCTGGTGCGGCGATGAGTGGCTGGCCTGAATCGGGGCTGCCGACGTGGGAGATCCGGGAGAGCCGCCGGGCCCGGCGCATGCGGCTGCGGGTGCACGGCGACGGGCGGGTGGAGGTGACCATCCCCGCCGGCGGGGATCGCCGGGAGGCGGCCGCCTTCGTTGCCGCCCGGGCCGACTGGATTCGCCGGGTCCACGCGGATCAGGAGGCCCAGCGCCAGACCTGGCCGGCGGCGGAGCGCGGCCCCTGGCCCCAGCGGCTGCGGCTGCCCGCCATCGATGAGCAGTGGTCCGTGACCTATTGCGAGCGCCCGGCCGGTTGCCGGGAAGGGGCGGGGGGGCTGCGCGTGGGGGCCGGCGACGAGGCGCAGGCGCACACGGCGCTGGAGCGCTGGGTGGGGCGCCGGGCCCGGGCGGTGCTGGAGCCGTGGCTCCATGAACGGGCGGCGGCTATGGGGGTGACCGTCACCGGTCTCACCATCCGCGGCCAGCGCACCCGCTGGGGGAGCTGCTCCGCCCGCGGCCGGGTCAACCTCAACCGGCGGCTGCTCTTCCTGGAGCCAGCGCTGGTGGAGTACGTCCTGATCCACGAGCTCTGCCACCGCCGCCACCTGAACCACGGCCCCGCCTTCCGGCGCCTGCTGACCCACTATCTGCCCGACGCCGCAGAGCGGGAACAGGCCCTGCGCAGCCCGGCCGGCCAGGTCCCGCCCTGGCTGCCGGCATGAGCGGGCTCCCCGTCGCCTGGCCGGGCCCCCGCGGGCCCGCCGTCACCGACCCCGATCCGCGCCTGCCGTTGCTCGACGCCCTGCTGGCCATCCGCCCCGGGTGGCGGGAGTACGACCTCCTGGCCGAGCTGGACCGCCGCCGGGTGCCGCCCTTCGAGGCGACGGACCGCTCCACCCTGGGGCTGTTCCGGCGCCACTTCGTCCTGCGCCATCTCCTCTACCGGCTGCGGGACCGCCTGCTGGCAAGCGGTGACGGCGACCTGGACCTGGACGCCCGGGGCGTGCGGCGCTGCCGCCACCCCGGGCCCGAGCCCGGCGGCCTGGTGGCCCCGGAGCCCCTGCGCGCCTACTATCTCGATCCGGAAGAGCTGGCCACCACCGGGGCGGCCGACGTGGACGCCCTGCTGGCTGCCTTCTGGCGGCGCTACGACGCCCACGCCCGGCGGGACTGGGCGTTGCGGGAGCTGGATCTCCCCGCCGATGCCGCCGCCGATACCATCCGTCAGCGCTACCGGACGCTGGCCATGCGCCACCACCCGGATCGTGGCGGTGAGGCCGAGCGCTTCGCCCGGATTAACGCCGCGCATGCGGTTCTGGTAGGGTTGCGCGCTTCAGTGGGCGGGGCGTCCCCCGCACGGGAAGGAGACTCATGAACGACACCATCACCCTGGGGATCGCCGCCGCGGGGGCCCTGGTTGCCATCCTCGTCGCCGTCTGGGCGTGGCGCCGGCGTCACGACTGGATGCTGCGCCTGGAGGGCGCCCGGACCCGCCGGACGCTCCGCCGCCTGGGCCGGGAGTACATGGAGGAGGTGGTCGTCCCGGATGGCCTGGACAGCTCCATCACCGTGGACTTCCTGGTGCTCGTCCCCGGGGGGATCCTGGTAGTGGATCTCAAGGACTATCCCGGCGTCCTGTTCGCCGGGGAGCGGATCGACGAGTGGACTCAGACGGTGGGCCGGCGCTCCTACAAGTTCCCCAATCCTATCGCGCCCAACCAGTTCAAGGTCCAGGCGGTGAGCGATCAGGTGCCGGAGGTGCCGGTGCACGGGCGCGTCGTCTTTACCCGCCGGGGCCGGTTCGCCACGGCGCTACCGTGGAGTGTCTCCACCGTGGACAGCCTCGCCGGGGATGTCGCCGACCTGCGCGAGGGGGAAGAGGTGTCGGGCAGCTACTACGCGGCGTGGCTGCGCCTGCGCAAGGCGCTGGAAGGGTCGGAGTGAGCCGCCCGGACCCCGCCTGTCGGGTCGTCCAGGCCGCCTAGTCGGCCTGGGCCACGCGCTCGAACCCCGGGGCCGTGACCGGGCGCAGCCGCTGGGCCAGTGGCGTCGGCTCCCGCCCCAGGCGCTGCTCGTAGAAGACCGTTGCCGTGATCACCCGGCGCACGTACCGCCGCGTTTCGCGATAGGGCAGCGTCTCCACCCAGATATCCGCCGGGACCTGGCCCTGCTCCGGTAGCCACCGGCTTACCTGGGTGGGGCCGGCGTTGTAGGCCGCCGTGACCACCGCCGGGTGGTAGTCGAAGCGGCGGGCGTTGCGGGCCAGGTAGCGGACCCCCAGGGCCAGGTTGGTCTCGGCGTCGATGAGGTCCCGGGCGCCGGGCGCCGGGCGATTCATGCGGCTGGCCACCGAGCGGGCCGTGGACGGCATGAGCTGCATCAGACCCAGGGCCCCCGCCCCGGAGCGGATGTCGGTGATGAAGCCGCTCTCCTGACGGATGAGGGCGAGGACCCAGGCGGCATCCAGCTCGTGGGAATCGGTCAGGGCGGTCACGGTCTCGCCGTGGCCCAGGGGGTAGTAGATCCGCGGATCCTCCAGGCCGTTCTCCAGCGCCGTGGCCAGGGCCCGGTCGTGCCAGCCCCGGGCGGCGGCCAGGCGTGCCGCCTCGGCCTGCGCCTCCCGCGGCATGCGCGCCGTGGCGCGATTCCATTCCCGACGGGCGTCGGGATGGCGTTGCAGGGCACGCAGCTCGAAGGCGCGCGCCAGCCCCGGGTAGGTGCGGGTGAGCGTCCCCGAATCCGTCACCGTACTGGCCGGGGGTAGCTGATAGGGTCGGGAATCGCAGCGGTCGGCGGCGAGGAAGGCGTAGTAGCCGCGCCCCCGGGCCACGCTGCGATAGAGGGTGCGGGCCTGCTCGGCGCGGCCGGTGGCTTCGAGGGCCCGGGCCCGCCAGTAGCGCCAGCGGGCCTCATCGGCGGTCTCCGCCGGGAGGGTCTCGATGGTGGTCAGCACGCCCTCCCAGTCCCGGGACTGGAGGGCGACGTTCAGGCCGAGGCGGGCCGGCTCGGTGTGGCCGGTGTAGCGAGCCAGGCGCTGGAGCAGATCCCGGGCGCGGGGGTCGCCCTCCCGGGCCAGGGCGGTGGCGAGGCTGCGTTCCACGGCCACGCGCTGGTCCGGGGTATAGGGGCGGTTGGCCCCCTCCTGCCGCCACGCCTTCAGGGCCGCGACGGGATCCCGCCCGGCCCAGCGCTGGAGGGCCCAGACCAGCTGTTGGGTGCTGGCATTGGCCGTCGGCGCCAGCCACTCCTCGGCCCGTTCGGGGTCGTAGCGGAGGCGCAGCCAGCGCTCCCCTCGCTCCCGAGCTTCGCCCTCCAGCCGCTCCAGGAGGTAGCGCGCCAGGCCCAGGTCACCGGACCGGACCGTCAGGCCCAGCCGCCGCTCCACCAGCGCTGGTGTCAGGCCATCGGCCTCCTTCCAGGCGGCCAGGACCGGGTCACAGGCGTCCGGCAGGCTCTCCGCGGTGAGCCAGAGGGATTCCATCCCCTCCAGCGCCTCCTCGCGGTGGCCGGTCTCCAGCAGGGCGCGCCGATGGTGGCAATCCAGGCGGGTGTCCATGTCCGCGGTGGAGAAGCGCAGGAAGCGGGGCCACTCCCCCCGGTCCGCCAGCTGCTCCAGGAGCTGACGGCGCAGGCGCTCGCCGGGGAGGGTGTCGCCATAGCGGTAGAAGAAGAGGCGGAGTTCGGCGTCGTCCGCCGTGTCCAGCCGGCGGCCGAGGTCGTTCTGCAGGAGGTAGGGTAGAAGGGGGTAGTGGCGTAGTTCCTCGGCCAGCGCCCGGAACTGCCCCTG
>JBNJED010000076.1:0-7493 GCA_051745535.1 Pseudomonadota bacterium
CCGGGGGCAGGGGAGGGCCGGGTGGCCTGTTCCGGGACACGGCGTGAATACATCCCTGTAGCCTCGACGGCGGCATCCATGCCGCCGACGGTCCCGGAACGGGCCACCCGACCCTCCCCGGCGCTTCAGTTGTGAGTTCCTACCAGCGCGAAGTGGTCGTCCGCGGGATGGGCGGCGGCTCCTGGCTCTCCGCCTTGGCCTCGGCGGCGGCCAGCCACTCCTGCAACGGCTCCCACTGGGCCAGCTCCGAGGGGTCGACGCCCCTCAGCTCATGGATGGAGAGGCCGTGCTCGGCGGCATCCGTGTAGCTGGGGCTGTCCCACAGGGTGGTGATGAAGGGGATCTCCAGCCGCTTCAGAAAGCGCTGCAGCGGATGGTAGACCGGGGTGTCCTTCTTGACGCGGTTGGCGATGACGCCCACCTCCACCGGCATGGCGCGGATCTTCCCGGTGAGGAAGAGATCCTTGATGAAGTCCGAGGTCACGTGGATGTCGATGGGTGAGGGCAGCACCGGGATGATGACGGCGTCCACCCGGCGGAGCATGTTCTGCAGGTCGTAGCCGGTGAAGCCGGCGGGGACGTCGATCACGACCCGCTGCGTCTCCGGCGGGATGCGTAGCCGCCAGGAACGGGTGGCGCCGGTGACGTGCCGGTTGGCGGAGATGGCGTGGATGGTAGCCGCGGTCTTCGGCCGCATGCCGTGCCACGCCATGGCCGATTCCTGGGGATCGTAATCCATCAGGGCCGTGTGGTAACCCTGCTCGGCATAGTAACCGGCGATGTTGGTGGACAGGGTAGTCTTGCCGCTACCGCCCTTGGCGTTGACCACCATGACCCGGAACATAGACGTCTCCCTGTGCCGTGCGTTCGACGGCCCCATTTGGAGCCAAGGTATCCCACCGGTGCAGTAATGTGAACGTTGTCACACTTTTTGCGCTGTTTAAAAGTTAATCACTCTCATCTCTTGTTCGGCCATCCTTGGCTCGCTCCTGCGCCATCTCCCGCAACATCTTCTCCTGCTCATTGAAGGATGGCATCCGACTGCCGCTGTCGTCTCCCCCCGTTCGAGGGGGCATGTGGCCCCCGTGCTCCTGCTCCTTCTCGGCGCTGTAGGCGGCGATGGCCGCCTCGGGATCCTCGGCCTCCTGGGGGTAGCGGCCACGATAGCCGGCCGGGGGCGTCGCCCCGCCGCCCAGGAAGGCCTGCTTGCGCAGCGTCTTGTTCACCTCCGCGCGCAGGCCCTCGATCCGGAAGAGGTCGACGACGCCCCAGCCGAGGACCACGGTGGCCAGCGCGGCGGCGATGGGGGGCCAGCCGGCCCACCAGAGGACCAGGGCGCCCAGGGTGAGCAGGGGCAGGGCCGCGGCGCCGCGCCGGTCGCCCAGGTAGAGGCGGTGGAGCCCCAGCGGGAAGAGGGGCCACAGCGCCCAGGTGGTGGTGCGCTTGCGCAGGCGGCCGGCGAGCTTCTGGTTGACGCTCTGCAGGCCGCCGCCGGAGAGGTCGAGCTTCTGCCAGGGTCGGGACATGTTGGCTCCTGTGGCCGTGTATCGAAGGGGGCTCGAGCGGAGGAATGGTACGCGAGCGTCCCCGCACCGGGTGGCGTTCCCCGAGCGAAGCCCTCGGACTCCCGGGGTGGTCCGTACCCCATCCTAAAGTTTAGTATTGTACTAAGGAACCAGTGGCCGGCGGGAAAAATGCTAGGATCCCCGGCCGGCGGCGTGCGCGCCCCGAACCTCCAGGCGACGCGGGAGCCCGACCCATGGCCGATCGACGACTCCAGGTCTTCCACACCGTGGCGCGGCTGCTCTCCTTCACCAAGGCGGCCGAGGCGCTGCACATGACGCAGCCGGCGGTGACCTTTCAGGTGCGCCAGCTCGAGGAGCACTTCAATACCCGGCTCTTCGACCGCACCCACAACCGGATCAGCCTTACCGAGGCGGGCCAGCGCGTCTTCGACTACGCCGAGCGGATCTTTGAGCTCTACGGCAACATGGAGAACGCCGTCCGCGATCTCACCGGCGCGGTGAACGGTGTCCTCCTGTTGGGTGCGAGCACCACTATCGCCGAGTACATGCTCCCCGGGTTGCTGGGCGACTTCAAGAAGCGCTACCCCGACGTGGGGATCCGGCTCAAGGAGGCCAACACCGACGCCATTGTCTCCATGGTCGAGAACAACATGGTCGACCTGGGACTGGTGGAGGCGCCGGTCGCCAACAAGAACCTGGCCGTGGAGCACTGCCGCATGGACCCGCTGGTCCTCATCTGCGCCCCCGACCACGAGCTGGCGCGGCGGACCGTTTTCCCCCTCTCGGAACTCCATCAGCATCCCTACATCTGTAGGGAGGAAGGCTCCGGGACGCGCGAGGTGCTGCTGGAGGCACTCAAGGCCGAGGGTATCGACTACCGCCACCTGCAGGTGATCATGGAACTCGGGTCGCCGGAGTCCATCAAGGGGGCGGTGGAGGCCGGGATGGGGGTCGCCATCCTCTCGCGGTCGACGGTGCACAAGGAGCTGCGCCTGGGGACCCTGGTGGCCCTGGAGCTGGAGCCGCAGGTCAGCCGGCCCTTCTCCTTCGTCCACCAGCGCCAGAAATTCCGCCTGCGCGCCATGGAGGAACTCATGGAATTCGCGCGGGACTACTGCCGGTCGCACGCCGACCCGGCGACAATGGAGGAGCCGAAATGAAACAGATGGCCGTCATCCAGCATACCTACACCGAATTCCTGGGCCAGCTCGAGGCGCAGCTGGAGAAGCGCGAGATCGGCTTCTCCTACTACCGCATGGCGGTGGGCGATGCCATGCCCTCCAGCGCCATGCACTTCGACGGCCTGTTCGTCCTCGGCGGCAGCCATCCCAACGCCGACCGCGAGGCCTGCCCCTGGCTGGACGACGAGATGCGCCTCATCGGTGTCTACGAGAAGGCCAAGCGACCGGCGGTGGGGATCGGCTTCGGCGCCCTGTCGGTGGCCGCCGTCCACGGCGCCGAGCTCTCCACCGAGCCCTTCCACAACGCCTACTGGACCACCGCCCACGCCACCGAGGCCGGCGCCGAGGACCAGCTGGCCCAGGCGGTGGATGGCCGGCAGGTGCTGGTCCTCTATAATGGCTCGGCGACCCTGCCTGAGGGGCTCGACCCCATCGTGGTGGACGAGCAGGGCAACTGGCTGGCCATCCGGCCCACGGAGACCACCTACGGTATGCTCTTCCGCCCGGAGATGAAGCCCGGCATGCTGGAGGATCTGGTCATGGAGGACGACCGCGAGACGCCGGAGAACCTGGGCGAGCTCATGAGCGAGGCGCGCAACCGCTGGCCGGACATGCAGGACGTCACCGACCGCGTGGCGGTGGCGCTGGTGAGCGAATTGCAGCTCATGCAGGAGCGCCGCAAGACGCCGGTCTTTTCGCTGAAGGTGGAGTAGAGTAACGCATGAAGGACTGGGAGAAACGGCTGCTCGCGGCCGCCCGAGAACTGGCCGAGGGTGAGCGCGAGACCCTCATCGGCTTCGCCGAGTACCTGGGCCAGCGCGGCGAGAAGGAGGAGCGCCCGACGCCGGAGCCGGTGGACATCCCCCGGCCGGAGAAGGAGAGCGTGGTCAAGGCCATCCGGCGGCTCTCCGCGACCTATCCCATGCTGGACAAGGCGAAGATGCTCGACGAGACCTCGTCGCTCATGGCCGAGCATACCCTCCAGGGCCGCGAGGCCGATTCGGTCATCGATGAGCTGGAGACGGTCTTCTACCGTCACTACGAGCGCCACTTCGGCACTGCGGGCGAGGACGGCGAATGAGCAACCTGGTCACCGCCTGGTTCCGGCGGCGTTTCTCCGAGCCGCAGACGGTGACCCTGGCCGTGGCCCTGCTGGTGGGCTTCGGCATCGTCTTCTTCTTCGGCGGCATGCTGGCGCCGGTCATCGCCAGCGTGGTGCTGGCGTACCTCCTGGAGGGGATGGTGGGCTGGTTCGAGCGCCGGGGGGCCCCGCGGCTGCTGGTCATCCTGCTGGTCCTGGCGACCTTTACCGCCTTCCTCGCCTTCCTGCTGCTGGGGCTGGTGCCGCTGGTCTGGGTCCAGATCACCGATCTGCTGCGCCAGCTGCCGCGCTACATCGCGGAGGGGCAGCAGGCGCTGCTCGCCCTGCCGGCGGATTACGCCTTCCTCTCCGAGAGCCAGATCCGGGAGCTCATCGATGCCGCCCGGGCCGAGATCACCGGCATGGGCCAGCGGGTCCTGTCGCTGTCGCTCTCCTCGGTGCTGGGGGTCATCACCCTGGTGGTCTACCTGATCCTGGTGCCGGTCCTCATCTTCTTCTTCCTCAAGGACAAGCGGAGGCTGGTGAACTGGTTCGTCGGGCTGCTGCCCGAGGACCACGGCCTCCTGGCCCGGATCTGGGGGGAGATGGACCAGCAGATCGGCAACTACATCCGCGGCAAGTTCTGGGAGATCCTCATCGTGGCCGCGGTCTCCTGGGCCGTCTTTACCCTCCTGGGGCTGGAGTACGCCCTGCTCATGGGGGTCCTGGTGGGGGTCTCGGTGCTCATCCCCTACATCGGCGCGGCGGTGGTCACCATCCCGGTGGCGGTGGCCGGCTATATCCAGTGGGGCTGGGGGGCGGACCTGGCCTGGCTGGTGGTCGCCTACCTCATCATCCAGGCGCTGGACGGCAACGTCCTGGTGCCCTGGCTCTTCTCCGAGGTGGTGGACCTCCACCCCGTGGCCATCATCGTGGCAGTGCTCGTCTTCGGCGGCCTGTGGGGCTTCTGGGGTATCTTCTTCGCCATCCCGCTGGCGACCCTGGTCAACGCCATCCTCCGCGCCTGGCCGCACACCGGGTCGGGTGATAACGGTGAGGTTGCCGAAACCGATTGAGGGGAGTGCCGGAAAGCGAGGCCGCCCCTGACCGAAGCCCCGGCTACCCGGAATGGCTGCTCGCCCGCTAGAATGACCCCATGACAGAGCCCCGTATCACCCCCGAGGTGTCGGTCGCGCCCATGATGGACTGGACCGACCGCCATTATCGCTATCTGGCCCGGCTCCTCTCCCGGCGGGTGGTCCTCTATACCGAGATGGTCCACGCCCAGGCGGCCATCCACGGCGATCGCGAGCGGCTGCTGGGCCACGACCCGGCGGAGTCGCCGCTGGTCCTGCAGCTGGGGGGTGCCGATGCCGGCGATCTGGCCGAGGCCGCCCGGATCGGCGAGGCGTGGGGGTACAGCGCCATCAACCTCAACGTCGGCTGCCCCAGCGACCGGGTCCAGTCCGGTCGCTTCGGCGCCGCGTTGATGGCGGAGCCCGAGCACGTGGCCGAACTCACCGGTGCGATGGTCGAGGCGGTGGATATCCCGGTGACGGTGAAGTGCCGTATCGGCATCGACCAGCAGGACGAGTACGCCGACCTCGAGCGCTTCGTGACCACGGTGGCGGCCTCGGGGGTGGAGACCTTCATCCTCCACGCCCGCAAGGCGTGGCTGCAGGGGCTCTCGCCCAGGGAGAATCGCGACGTCCCGCCCCTGCGCCCGGAGCGGGTGCAGCGGCTCAAGGCCGAGCACCCGGGGCTGGCCATCCACATCAACGGCGGGATCCGGGACTGGGAGACCGCCCGGGCGCAGCTCCACCCCGCCACAGGGCCGGCCCTGGACGGGGTGATGGTGGGGCGCGCCGCCTACCAGGACCCGTGGCTCCTCCAGGCGGTGGACCCGACCTTCTTCGGGGAGCCGGCCCCGGTGGCGACGCCGGAGGAGGCGGTGGCCGCCTGGCTCCCCTACGCAGAGGAGCGCCACGCCGATGGCGCCCCCATGACCGCCCTGACCCGGCCGCTGCTGGGGCTCTTCAGCGGCCGGCGAGGGGCACGGTCGTGGCGCCGGATCCTCTCCGAGGGGGCGCCCCAGGCTGGCTCCGGGCCGGACCTCATCCGCGAGGCGCTGACGGCCGTGGCGCCGGCGGTTGCCGAATACGAGGGAACCTCCGCCGCCTCGTGAAGACCAACACCCTGTGAATGCCTGCCGACCATAACGAGGAATCGACGTGACCGTAGCAACCAAGCGCATGGGCGGCCTGCTGGCCGTGGCCGGGCTGGGCCTCGCCCTGGTCCTTACCTTTTATACCGGCACCGCGCCGGCCGATGGCAGCGCCGAGCGCGACGCCCGGCTCACCGAGCAGGTCCGCAAGCTCATCCCCGAGGCGGAGGATCCGGCCATCCGCTCCACGCCGGTGGAGGGGATCTTCGAGGTCGTGGTAGACGACGAGGTCCTCTACATCACCGAGGAGGGCCGCTACATCTTTGCCGGCGACCTGCTGGACGTGGAGGAGCGGCGCAACCTCAGCGAGACTGCACGGGGCCGGGGTCGCTCCGAACAGGTGGCGAAGCTCGACGACGATAATCTCATCACCTATCCGGCCGAGGACGAACGCCACCGGGTGACCGTCTTCACCGACATCGATTGCCCCTACTGCCAGCGCCTCCACGAGGCCATCGAGGCCTACAACGAGCGCGGGATCACGGTGCAGTACGCCGCCTTCCCCCGCGCTGGCAGGGGGTCCGACTCCTGGGACAAGGCCGTGGCCGTCTGGTGTGCCGACGACCGCCGGGCCGCCATGGACCGGGCCATGGAGGACAGCAGCGACGGCGGCGGCGAGGCCTGTGACGACCACCCGGTGGGCGGGCAGCTCGACCTTGCCGGTGAGCTGGGGATCCGCGGCACGCCCACCATCGTCGCCGAGAGCGGGCAGATGATCCCCGGCTTCGCACCGCCGGAGAAGCTCGTCGAGGCGCTTGAAGAGTAGCCGGGCGGGTAGCGGGGCTTCAGTGGAGGGCGGCGAACATCCGGCCGCGGTAGCGGTTGACCAGCTCGCCCTCGTTGCCCAGTAGCTCGAAGACCGCCAGGAGCCCCTTGCGACCACCGTCGTCCGCGAAGCCGCGATCGCGCTGGAGGATGTGCAGGAAATCGGTCAGCGCCGTCTCGTGGTCGCCGGCCAGCGCGGCGCGGGCCCCGCGGCGGTAGCGCGCTTCCAGGTCGTCGCCGTCGGCGGCGAGGCGGCGCTCGAGCGCCTCGTCCTCCGGCCCCTCGCCGGCGATCCGGGCCAGGGTCACCCGGGCGCGGAGCTGCTCTACCCGCGGGTCCGAGGCGAGGTTCACCGGTAGCCCGTCCAGTCGGGTCTGCGCCTCGTCGGCGCGGCCGGTATCGGCCAGCAGCTCGATGGCCAGCAGTTGCAGGCGGCTGTTGTCCGGCTCCGCCTCGGCCGCCGGTCGGACCAGGGCCAGGGCCTCCTCCGGCCGGCCCGCCTCGCGCTCGGCCTCCGCCTGCTCCACCGTGGCATCGGATGCCCGCGGCAGGTGGTTGTCGATGAGCGGCCGGATGGCCAACTCCGGCTGGGCACCGGTGAACTCCTCCACCACCTCCCCGTGGCGGAAGATCTTCACGGTGGGCAGTCCGCGCACCCCCCAGTCGGCGGCGAGCTGCTGCTGTTCATCGGTATTCACCCGCGCCAGGCGGAAGGC
>JBNJED010000077.1:0-7349 GCA_051745535.1 Pseudomonadota bacterium
CCCGTCCGGGTGGCCAATGACGCCGACGAGTTGCGCACCACCCTGGACAACCTCGCCGACCGCTCGCTGGTGCTCATCGACACGGCGGGCATGAGCCAGCGGGACCGGCGCCTGGCCGAGCAGTTCCATACCCTGGTTACCGGCGCTCCCACGGTGCAGACCTACGCCGTGCTGGCCGCCAATACCCAGCCGGGCGGGCTGGAGGAGACCGTCCACGCCTTCCGGGGCGCGGAACTCGATGGCTGCGTGCTTACCAAGATCGACGAATCCACCGGCCTGGGGCCCGTGCTCTCCACCATCATCGAGCAGGCCCTGCCCCTGGCCTTCCTCTCCGATGGCCAGCGGGTGCCGGAGGACCTCCACGATGTGGGTCCGGCGCTGCTAGCCGAGCGGCTGGCCGAGATCGCGGTCCTGCCCGAGCCGGCCCTGGCCCAGGGAGGGCAGGGCTGATGTGGGGAGGCGGCGTCGATGACCAGGCCAGCGGCCTCCGTCGCCTGGCCCGGCAGCGGCCCACGCGGGTGGTGAGCGTGGCCAGCGGCAAGGGGGGGGTCGGGAAGACCAGCGTCACGGTGAACCTCGCCGCCGCCCTGGCGCGCCACGGCAACGAGGTCATGATCATGGACGCCGACCTGGGCCTGGCCAATGTCGACGTCCTCCTCGGGCTCAACCCCGAGTACAACCTTGCCCACGTGGTCAGCGGTGAACGCAGCCTGGCCGAGGTGGTCACGACCACGCCCGGCGGGGTCCGCGTGGTGCCGGCGGCCTCCGGTCGCCAGCGCATGGCGGAGCTGACCACCATGCAGCATGCCGGGATCGTCCGCGCCTTCAGTGACCTCTCCCTGGAGCTGGACTTCCTGCTGGTGGATACCGCCGCGGGGATCTCCGACAGCGTCATCACCTTCAGCAAGGCCTCCCAGGAGGTCATCGTCGTGGTCTGCGACGAGCCGGCCTCCATTACCGATGCCTACGCCCTCATCAAGGTCCTCAGCCAGGACCACGGGGTCGAGCGGGTCCGGGTACTGGCCAACATGGCCGGGGACCTGGAGCAGGGGCAGCGCCTCTACGAGAAGATCGCCCGGGTCACCGACCGCTATCTCCAGGTGGAGCTGGACTTCATGGGCGTGGTGCCGCAGGACGAGGCGCTGCGGCGGGCCATCCATCAGCGTCGGCCGGTGGTGGACGCCACTCCCAACAGCCCCTCCGCCCAGGCCTTCGGCCACCTGGTGGGCAAGGTCGATGGGTGGCCCCAGCCGGAGAGTGCCGGCCAGCTGGAGTTCTTCGCCGAACGGCTCCTGGGACACCGCGATGCCGCCCTGGCGGATGCCGGGGTCCGGGCCCCTGCCTGAAAATCCAGCAGATCGGGCGCGTAAATGGAGGCGTCTGTTACACTGCCACCAAAACAGTCCGGGCGGCGCCGCTCGGTGACGTTGCCTCGGGGGCATGATATAACGCCGGGCATGTTCCACGGCAGAACCGTTGCGGTTGCCACCCTAGGGCACGGTACTGGAGGGAGACCTTGGACAAGAACATGAAGATCCTCATCGTGGACGACTTCTCCACGATGCGACGGATTATCAAGAACCTTCTGCGAGACCTCGGTTTCAACAATACCGACGAGGCGGACGACGGTCAGACGGCGCTGCCCAAGCTCCAGAAGGGCGACTTCGACTTCCTGGTCACCGACTGGAACATGCCGGGGATGGACGGCCTACAGCTCCTCAAGGAGGTCCGTGCCGATCCCAAGCTCCAGTCCCTCCCCGTGCTGATGGTTACGGCGGAGCAGAAGAAGGAGCAGATCGTGGAGGCGGCCAAGGCCGGCGTGAACGGCTATATCGTCAAGCCCTTCACCGCCCACACCCTCGACGAGAAGATCAGCAAGATCTTCGAGCGCGTGGATAACAACGGTTGACCGTCGGGGAGGGCGCCATGGAAAACGAATCAGGCATGGGAAGTGCCGAGTACCTGGAACTTGCACGCCAACTGGTAACTCAGCTCGAGGCCGGTGACGAAGAGGCGGCCAACGCCACGGTGGACGACCTCACGCGCATGCGCGAGAGCGAGATGTTCCAGCAGATCGGGCGGTTGACCCGGGATCTCCACGATTCCCTCAACAGCTTCCAGCTGGACACCCGCATCTCGACCCTGGCCGAGGAGGAGATCCCCGATGCGCGCGATCGGTTGCGCTACGTGGTCTCCATGACCGACCAGGCGGCCACGCGGACGCTCAATGCCGTGGAGGAGTCCATCCCCCTGTGCGATGAACTCCAGAGCAACGTCTCCGAGATCGACCGCGAGTGGCAGCGCTTCCTGCGCCGGGAACTCTCCGCCGACGAGTTCCGGGCGCTCAGCCGCGCCATTCGCAGCCACCTGTCGAATTCGGGCGATGAGCTGGTCAAGCTCAAGTCCAATCTCAACGATATCCTCATGGCCCAGGACTTCCAGGACCTCACCGGCCAGATCATCCACCGCGTGATCGGCCTGGTGGAAGAGGTGGAGGGGAACCTGGTCGAGCTCATCCGGATCTCCGGCTCTTCCCGGCCCGCCGGGGAGGCCCAGCAGGGCGGGGCTGCGAATCAAGAAGAACGCCGCCCGGATATCGACCCGCAGGGCCCGCAGGTACCGGGGGTGGATGCCGATGAGGCGGTCAACGGTCAGGACGAGGTGGACGAGCTCCTGTCGAGTCTCGGTTTCTAGGATTGGGGTTGTATGGCTTTCGACGCGGATGACGAGATCCTCCAGGACTTTCTGGTTGAGGCGGGCGAGATCCTGGAGTCGCTCCAAGAGCAGCTGGTCGAGCTGGAGCAGCGGCCGGACGACGATGATCTGCTGCACGCCGTCTTCCGGGGGTTCCATACCATCAAGGGCGGGGCCAGCTTTGTCGGCCTGACGCCGCTGGTGGAGCTCTGCCACCGCTCCGAGGATGTCTTCAATATCGTGCGCAACCATGAGCGGCCGGTGGATGCCGAACTCATGGACGTGATCCTGCGGGCGCTGGACATCCTCAACGACATGTTCGATACCGTCCGCGGCGGCGAGATGCCCGAATCCGCCGATCCGGAACTGCTCAGCAAGCTCGAGGAGCTCGCTGAGCCCACTACCGGCGGCGGGGAGGCCGCCCCCGCGGAGTCATCGGAGGGCGCGGCGGCCTCCACCCCGGAGCCCGCGGCCCCGGAGCCCGCGGCCGAGGGGGGCCAGAAGGCCGGCGGTGGCGAGGACATTACCGACGCCGAGTTCGAGAGCCTGCTGGATGCCATCGAAGAGGGTGGCGGGGAGAAGTCTGGTGGTAGCGGCTCCGGCGGCGGTTCCGACGAGGACATCACCGAGGACGAGTTCGAGGCCCTGCTGGACGAACTCCACGGCCAGGGCAAGCACCAGGGGATTCCCCAGGAGGAGGGCGGGGGCGGCCAGGAGGCCGCCCCGGCGGACAAGCCGGCCTCCTCCGGCGGTAACGATGAAGAGATCGATGAGCAGGAGTTCGAGGCCCTGCTGGACCAGCTCTACGGGGATGGCAAGGCCCCCGGCGTGGGCGGTGCACCGCCGGCCGTCGAGAGCAAGGGCGAGGCTGCTCCCGGCGAGGCCGAGGCGGCGAAGCCGGCCGAATCGAAGGCCGCCAGCGAGGGAGAGCAGCCTGCCCAGAAACCTGCGGAAGCCAGCGCCAAGGGCGCGGCCGGCCCCGCCGACGGCGGCAAGGGCGGCGGTGGCGGGGGCGATGCCGGCAAGGGGGGCGACGCCGCCAAGAAGGGTGGCGGCGACGGCCACCAGCAGCAGGGCGAGACCACGGTGCGCGTGGATACCCAGCGCCTGGACGAGATCATGAACATGGTCGGCGAACTGGTGCTGGTACGGAACCGGCTGGTGAACCTCGAGGCGAAGCTGGGCAACAACGAGATCTCTTCGGTGGTGGGTAATCTCGATGTCGTCACCGGCGATCTCCAGCAGTCGGTCATGAAGACCCGGATGCAGCCGGTGAAGAAGGTCTTCGGTCGCTTCCCCCGTGTCATTCGCGACCTCTCCCGGAGTCTCGAGAAGGAGATCAACCTCGAGATGGAGGGCGAGGAGACCGACCTCGACAAGAACCTCGTGGAGGCACTATCCGACCCCTTGGTCCACCTGGTGCGCAACTCCGTGGACCACGGGATCGAAATGCCGGACGAGCGCGAGCGCATCGGGAAGCCGCGCTCGGGGACGGTGAAGCTCGCGGCCCAGCAGGAGGGCGACCACATCCTGCTCTCCATTACCGACGACGGCGCCGGCATGGATGCCGACAAGCTGCGTCGCAAGGCGGTGGAGAAGGAGCTCATGGATACCGAGGCCGCCAACCGGCTCGATGACAAGGAGGCCTACAACCTCATCTTCCATCCCGGTTTCTCGACCAAGACCGAGATCTCCGACGTCTCCGGCCGCGGGGTCGGCATGGACGTCGTCAAGACCAAGATCGCCCAGCTCAACGGCTCCGTGGACATCGATTCCGCCCCGGGCGAGGGGACCCGGATCAATGTCAAGGTGCCGCTGACCCTCGCCATCATCCCCACCCTGATGATCGTGGTGGGCAATCAGACCTTCGCGCTGCCGCTGGTCAATGTCTCCGAGATCTTCGACCTGAACCTGGAGGAGACCAACATCGTGGACGGCCAGCAGGTGGTCATGGTTCGCGAGCATGCCATGCCGCTGTTCTACCTCTCCGAGTGGCTGGTGGACGTGGGCAGCCGCCGGGCGGATGCCGAGCAGGAGGGCGACGGCGAGTCCCACGTGGTCGTGGTCCAGGTGGGGAGCCAGAAGGTCGGCTTCGTGGTCGATTCCCTCATCGGCCAGGAGGAGGTCGTCATCAAGCCCCTGGGGGCGATGCTGGAACACGTGGATGGACTCGCTGGCGCAACGATTACCGGCGATGGTCGCATTGCCCTGATTCTCGATGTCCCGGGGCTGCTCAAGCGCTATGCCCGGCGCATCCGGTTTCAGCACTGAAAGGGACGGATGGCGTGCTCGGCGGGGCCGTGAGCGCCATCCCCGCAGGCTGGGAGTAAGACGCTGATGCCCGTTCGCACGCTCGTGGTGGATGACTCCCGCTTCTTCCGGCGACGGATCGTGGAGATCCTCGACGCCGACCCGCGAATCGAGGTCGTGGGGGAGGCCGGAAACGGCCAGGAAGCGCTGGATCGGACCGCGGAACTCAAGCCCGATGTCATCACCATGGACATCGAGATGCCGGTCATGGACGGCATCACCGCCGTGCGCCGGATCATGGAGAAGAATCCGACACCGGTGCTCATGTTCTCCTCGTTGACCACCGAGGGGGCGAAGCCGACCCTGGAGGCCCTGGAGGCCGGTGCGCTGGACTTCCTGCCCAAGCGCCTGGACGACCTCTCCGGCAATCGGGAGGAAGCGGTTCGTCAGCTGCGTTCCCGCGTCTTCACCGTCGGATCCAAGGGCCGCACCGCTCGGCGCGAGGGCGAGGCGGGGAGCAAGGGGCCGCCCCCGGCCCCCGCCCGCCCGAGCAGTCCGGCCCCCAAGCCGCCGCCGGCGCGACCGGCCCCTGCCTCGGGCAAGGTGGAGCTGGTGGCCATCGGGACCTCCACGGGAGGGCCCGTGGCGCTGCAGCGAGTGCTCACGGCGCTGCCCGCCGATTTCCCGGTACCCCTGGTGGTGGTCCAGCACATGCCGGGGAGCTTCACGCCCGCCTTCGCCCAGCGTCTGGACAATAGCTGCCGGATCCGCGTGCGCCAGGCCGTGGACGGTGACGCGCTGGAGCCGGGTCTGGCGCTGCTGGCGCCCGGCGGGCAGCAGATGCTGGTGGAGCGCCGCCGCCCCGGGGGACCGGCGCGGGTCCGCGTCGAAGAGGCCGATCCGAACATGACCTACAGGCCGTCGGTGGACATCACTTTCGGTTCGGCCGCCCGCACCTTTGGCGGTGGCGTGCTCGGTGTGGTCCTTACCGGCATGGGGGCTGACGGACGAGAGGGGGCGCGCATGCTCAAGGAGGCCGGCTCGACCATCTGGTCCCAGGACGAGGCCTCCTCCGTGGTCTACGGCATGCCGGCGGCGGTGGCCGAGGCCGGCATCACCAGTCGCGTCTTGTCTCTGGATGACGTGGGCCCGGCGATCTCGGAGGAGGTGCGCTGATGGATCTCCTGACTCCTATTGGACTGATCCTTGCACTGGTGACCATGCTGGTTGGGCAGGCCCTGGAGGGGGGGCATGCCGGCAGTCTCCTGAATGTGCCCGCGGCCCTCATCGTCTTCGGGGGCACCTTCGGCGCCTCCCTCATCCAGAGCCCGTTGCCGGTCTACGTCCAGGCCCTGCGGTCCGTGAGCTGGGCCTTCTTCCCGCCCCAACATGACCCGCAGGAGGCCATCGACAAGATCATCGAGTGGAGCAACGTCGCGCGCAAGGAGGGCCTGCTGGGGCTGGAGGCGGTGGAGGAGACCGAGAGCGATCCCTTCGCCAGCAAGGGGTTGCAGCTGCTGGTGGACGGCAGCGAACCAGAGAGCATCCGGACCATCTTGGAGACGGAGGTGACCTCCAAGGAAGAGTTCGAGATGGCGGGGGCGAAGACCTTCGAGGCCATGGGTGGGTATGCACCCACGATCGGCATCCTGGGCGCGGTCATGGGGCTCATCCACGTCATGGAGAATCTGGGTGACCCGGAGAAGCTCGGGGCCGGTATCGCCACGGCCTTCGTGGCCACCATCTATGGCGTCGGTATCGCCAACATCGTCCTGCTCCCCCTGGCCAACAAGCTCAAGGCCGTGGTTCACGAACGGACGCGTTTCCGGGAGATGGTGCTGGAGGGGATCGTCTCCATTGCCGAGGGGGAGAACCCGCGCAATATCGAGGTCAAGCTGCAGGGATACACCGCCCAGTAGGGGGAGCCGGAGATGGCGCGGAAGAAACGACCCGAAGAGCCGGAGAATCTGGAGCGCTGGCTGGTCTCCTATGCCGACTTCATTACGCTGCTGTTCGCCTTCTTTGTGGTGATGTATTCGATCTCCCAGGTCAACGAGGGGAAGTACCGCATCCTCTCGGACACCCTGAATTCGGCCTTCCAGACCGACGCCCGGACCATGAGCCCCATCCAGATGGGCGACCCGGGCATGGCCGCCAATTCGCCGGAGATGCAGCAGTCCGACCGCATCGGCCGGACCACCTCGGCGGTGGATGAGAACCAGATGGCCAGCCCCGCTGAGCGTTCCGTCTCGGAGATGAAGGAAAATGTCTCCGAGGAGATGAAACCGCTGGTGGACGAGGGGCTCCTCTCGGTGAGCGAGGACAAGAACTTCGTCGAGATCGAGATCGATACCAGTGCGCTGTTCGACTCCGGCGGCGCCGAGCCTACCGAGGCGGCGGTCCCC
>JBNJED010000078.1:0-7317 GCA_051745535.1 Pseudomonadota bacterium
CGTTCAAGATCGTGCAGCTGCAGTGGCACGCCTCGCCGTGCGAGGAGCTCGTCGAGAAGATGGGCATCAGCTGGACGGACGCCAAGAAGGACTTCGAGGCGTATCTCAAAGAGGTTGAAGCGGGGAACATCGAATATCTATACAACCCCGAACTGGCGATTGGAGGCTAAGCGTGATGCAAGACACGGTTCTGGTGGTAGGTGGCGGCCCGGCGGGGCTGTCTGCGGCGTCCGGCGTGACCGCGGCGGGGAAGAAGGCCGTGCTGGTGGAGAAGGAGGACGTCCTCGGCGGCGCCCCCATCCTCTCCGGCTACGGCAAGCTCGTCCCCTCCGGTGAGTGGGCCAGCGATGCCATTGGCCGCATGGTCAGCAATGTCGAGAACGATAACGGCGTGACCGTGCACAAGGGCACCAAGGTCAGCAAGCTCGACGGCGAGGCGGGTAGCTTCACCGCGACCCTGTCCAACGGTGAGACCGTCGAGGCGGGCTCCGTGGTGCTGGGTACCGGCTTCACCCACTTCGACTCCATCAATAAGCCGGAGTGGGGCTTCGGTACCTATGAGGACGTGATTACCACGACTCAGGCCGAGCAGATGATCACCGCCGGCAAGGTTGCCTGCCCCTCGGACGGCCGCGTGCCGGAGCGGGTCGCCATCCTGCTCTGCGTCGGCTCCCGCGATCGCCAGATCGGGCGTGAGTGGTGCTCCAAGATCTGCTGCACCGTCTCCACCAACCTGGCCATGGAGATCAAGGAGATCTCCCCGGAGACCGAGGTGTTCATCTACTACATGGACATCCGGACCTTCGGCCTCTACGAGGACAAGTTCTATTGGAAGTCCCAGGAGGAGTTCAAGACCAAGTTCGTGAAGGCGCGTATCGCCGAGGTCACGCGCTCCAACGACGGTCGCCTGCTGGTGAAGGGTGAGGACACGCTGGTCAAGCGGCCCATCGTCATCCCCTTCGACATCGTGGTTCACGCCATCGGCATGGATCCCAACGAGGAGAACCCCGAGATCGCCCGCGTCTTCGGTGTCGGCCTCGAGCGGCACGGTTTCCTCGACCGCTCCGAGCACTACACCAACACCAACGGCTCGACGCGGCCGGGGATCTACGTGGCCGGCGCGGCCCTCGGCCCGGAGACCATCGATGATTCGATCTCCCAGGGTCGTTCGGCTGCCCTGCGCGCGGTTTCGGACCTGAATGCTCTGGTTCAGCAGGCAGGCTAAGGGCAACGCCTCCGGCAAGGAGGTCGTCGAGCCGGCCACCCTCGAGGTGGCCTTCGACGACAACATCCTGGCCATCAAGGTGGGGCAGTTGATGGAGGCCGTGAACGACCACGGCGGGATCGAGGTCTTTGTCGAGGCCATCGAGACCAAGCATCAGCTCTTCGCCCGGGGGCTGACCCCGGAGGCGCTGGACACCATGGACGTGGCGGCGGTAACTACGCTGCTGGAGACCGTCTTCCCGGCTCGCCGCCGGCTTCGGCCGGTGGTGGAGTCCATGGACCAGGAGGCCCTGGTGAGTGCGGTTCGCGAACTCATCCATGGCCGTGGCGAGCTCGCCGAGCGGATGGAAGCCTTTGTCGAGGCCTTCCCCACCGGCGAGGACAAGAAGGCACGGCGCGCGGCGGCGGATTTTGCCGCCGAGCTCCTGCACTTCCGCGACCCGGAACGCTATCCCCTGATGACCCGCTGGGTCTGGGACGTGAACACGGTGAGCGGCGCGGCGCGGGAGTTCATCGCCGGGAACGATACCATGACGGAGATCCCGCTGGGCTCCGATCCGGGGACCTACGAGGGGATCCGTTCCGGTATCGGCGAGCTGCTCACCGGCCAGGGTTTCTATCGCGACCTGCACTACCTGGTGGACCTGGTACTGGCCTGGGCGTATGCCGACTACATGCGCGCCATGTCGAGCTCCATGGGGCTGATGAAGTCGGAATTCGGCGGGGACGACGACCCCACCGAGCCGGCCCGCAAGCTCCTGGGGATCGACGGCGGCCCACGGCGCCAGGAACCGGAACAACACGAGACCGTGCACTAAGACTGCACTTCGATCGCGGAGACAGACATGGCGATTCACGAGAAGTCACTGATCGACGATGATCGACTGCTGACCCACGACTCTCTGGTCGTGGACGGCGTCGATGTCTCGGGGCACTGGAACACCATGATTGCGCCCCGGACCCTGACGGACTACGACGACGATTTCGAGGAGACCATCCAGGCCTACGCCGGGGGCGAGAACGTTCACCGGTGCTGGCAGTGCGGCTCCTGCACCAACTCCTGCTCGGTGTACGCACTGAACACGGACTTCAACCCGCGCTACTGGATCTACCTGACCCGGCTCGGCCTGAAGGACGAGATCATCAAGGACAAGGAGATCATCTGGCAGTGCGTCTCCTGTAACAAGTGCACCAACATCTGCCCCAAGGACGTGCGTCCCGAGGGCGTGATGAAGGCACTTTCGCACTGGATGGAGCACGAGGGGATCACCGAGGAGAAGCCCTCCACGACCTTCGACCACGTCTTCTGGGAGCAGATCGAGGAGCGCGGCCGGATCGAGGACACCCACGTCCTCATGGAGTTCTTCAAGAAGACCAAGCAGTCCCTCTTCCAGGGCTGGGTCATCGAGTTCGCCAAGCGGCTGATGAAGCATCTGCCGGTGAAGATGGGCATCAACTCCGGCCTCAACATGATCTTCCGGCCGAAGACCAAGTCCTGGGGCCGCACCGGCGATGTCCTCAAGCAGTACGTGCAGGAACAGAAGGAGGCCGCTCATGGCTAAGGTTGCTTACTATCCCGGCTGCGCCCTCGAGGGCACGGGCGGTCCCTACGATCGCTCCACCCGTGCGCTGGTGAAGAAGCTCGGCCTGGAGATGGAGGACGTCAGCGACTGGAACTGCTGCGGCGCCATGGAGGTGAAGAACGTCCACCCCATGCTGCAGACCTACCTCTCCTCGCGCGTCATGGCCATCGCCGCCGAGCAGCAGGGCTTCGACACCGTCATGGCCCCCTGCAACGGCTGCTACCACAACCTCAAGAAGGCCGAGTACGAGACCGCCACCTCCGACGAGACCATGAACACGGTCCAGGACCTGGCGAAGAAGTCCGATGACCCGGTCTACAAGGGCGATGTCCGCACCGTCCATCTGCTGGAATGGCTGATGGAGGAGCTCGGTCCCGAGGGGATCAAGGAGCGGATGAACAAGAGCCTCAACGGTATCAAGATCGCCAACTACTACGGCTGCATGTACACCCGGCCGCGGCAGATCTTCCCGGAGAAGGACCAGGGCGAGGGCTCCGAGTCCAGCTACCAGCCGCACTTCATGGACGACCTGCTCGGGGCCGCGGGCGCCGAGAACGTCGATTTCCCGCTGAAGACGGCCTGCTGTGGTGGTGCCCACACCCTCTCCGATGCCGACACCTCGACCCAGCTGGTCCTGAACCTGCTGCAGGCCGCCGAGGATGCCGGCGCCGAGGTCATCGCCACCGAATGCCCGACCTGCCACACCGGGCTGGAGATGCACCAGGTGCGGGCGGAGACCGAGTTCGGGATCCAGACCGGCGTGAAGGTCCTCTACTTCACCCAGCTGCTCGGCCTGGCCCTGGGGCTCTCCCCGCGCAAGCTCGGCATCCACGAGAACGTCAGCGACTCCATGGGTCTGCTCAAGGAGCACGGCGTCACCTGAGGCGACCGCCATCAGGTCGGGGTCTGAACACGGGCCCCGGCACGGGACCAGGCAGTATCCGACAGGGGTAACGGATGGAGTGCAACGGCTGCGAGTTCCGCCCGGAACTCTACTACGACGAGGAGTACCAGATCTGGGTTCGTCGAGAGGAGGACGGGACCCTGACGGTCGGGATGACCGACCTTTCGCAGACCATCGCCGGGAAGATCCTCACCCTGCGGGTACGTCGACCCGGGACCCGGCGGCCGCCGGGAAAGCCGGTGGCCACCATCGAATCGGGCAAGTGGGCCGGACCGGTCCCCAACGTCTTTGACTGCGAGATCCTCGAGGGCAACGAAGAGGCGCTGGAGGATCCCAGCCTGCTCAACATCGAGCCGTACGACGCCTGGATCGCCCGGGTAAAGCCGGTGAACGGGGCCGATACGGCGCTCGCCGATCTCAAGGTCGGGGAGGAGGCCCGGGAGGGCTACTGTCAGCGGGCTCGCGACGAGGATATCCACTGCGAGCGGAATATCCGCTAGGGGCGAGCGATGAACGACGACCTCTACCTTGATAACGACGAGCAGTCGGTCATCATCGTGATGACCAGCGGGCCGAGCACTCCCGGGCGGTGTGCCACGCCCTTCTATCTCGGCTCGATCCTCGCCTCCATGGATTCCGAGGTACGTATCTTCTTCACCATGGAAGGGGTCCGGCTCTGCCAGCGCGGCGTGCCGGAGAACCTCCAGGCCATGGAGGGCGGGAAGTACGTGATTGAATTCATGCGGGACGCCCGCAATGCCGGGGTTGAACTCCACCTGTGCAGTCCGGCCCTCCCGGGATATGAAATCGACCCCGAGAGGGATATCATCGAAGAGGTGGACGAGGTTTCCGGTGGCGGCGTGCTTGCCGACCTGATCCTCTCCAGTGACAAGGTGATCACGTTCTAGAACGCCGGACAATTTCAAAGCGTAAAATCTTTAAGGAGGAAAACAATGGGTGCCGTTCGCGGATGCGAGATTCCGGAGGACCTGCATTACAACGTCGAGAACAACGTCTGGGTGCGTCGTGAGGACGACGGCACCGTGGCCGTTGGAATGACCTCGTACGCGGCCAACCTGGCCGGCGAGATCGTCTCCTATACCCCGAAGAAGGTCGGCAAGTCGGTGAAGCAGGACAAGTCCTGCGCCACCGTCGAGTCCGGCAAGTGGGTCGGCCCGGTCAAGACGCCCGTCGGCGGTGAGGTCACCGAGACCAACGAGGCGGTTGCCGGTAATCCGGGCCTGATCAACAAGGACCCCTACGGTGATGGCTGGCTGGTCAAGATCAAGCCGGACGACTGGGACGGCGAGAGCGGCGACCTGAAGACCGGCCAGGACGCCATGTCGGCCTTCGAGTCCAAGATGGAAGCCGATGGCTTCGGCGGCTGCTAACACAGCCTGCTAGAGGCGGTGGCCGGCGTGTGCCGGCGCCGCTGCGCCGACCCCGACGGGGTCGGCCAACCGGATTTCTTCGCGCGCGCTCGAATCATCGGGGGCGCGCGTTCTGCGACATAGGGTGGCCCCATGAGCGAGTGGATCGAGACCGTTCGGCGCGTCGAGGCGCTGGAAGACCTTTCCGTCGATGACGGGCTCATCGACGAGATGGCCGCGCGCTGGCAGCGACTGCCCGGCCGCGAGGCCCACGGCATCAACTTCTACACGCCGACCTTCAAGGCCTACCAGACCTCCGAGATCGCCGACTGCGGCAAGAGCTCCTGGCCGGCCGTCTCCATCACCGGGGGCGACTGCAAGCTGCAGTGCGACCACTGCAAGGCCAAGATCCTCGAGCCGATGATCCCGGCGCGGTCCCCGGAGGACCTCTGGCGCACCGTGAACGAGCTGGTGGAGGACGGCGCCCAGGGGATGCTGCTGACCGGCGGCTCGGACCACCGCAACGAGGTCCACTACGGCCCCTATTACGACACCATCCGCCGCATCAAGGACGAGTTCCCCGACTTCAGCATCGCCTGCCACACGGCGCTGGTGGACGAGGATGCGGCCAAGTGCATGGAGCAGTCCGGCATCGACGCGGCCATGATGGACGTCATCGGCGCTCAGGACACCATCACCCAGGTCTACCACCTGCGGCGCTCGGTGGATGACTTCGAGCAGACCCTGGAGACCCTGGTCAACAAGACCAACATGAAGGTGGTCCCCCATATCGTGGCCGGGCTCCACTACGGCCATCTGCTCGGCGAGTGGAACGCCCTGGAGATGCTCCAGCGCCACACGCCGGACGCGGTGGTGCTGGTGGTGGTCATGCCCTTCTACGCGCCGGAGAGCCGCCCCTTCGTCACCCCGGACGCCGGGGCCGTGGGCAGCTTCTTCATGGATGCCCGCGAGGCGCTGGGCGAGACGCCGCTGCTGCTGGGCTGCGCCCGGCCGCCGGGGGAGACCAAGAGCCAGATCGACACCTACGCCGTCATGGCGGGCCTCAACGGCATCGCCCACCCGGCGGACGGCATGGTCGAACTCGCCACCCGCCTGGAACGCCCGGTGCGCGTGACGCCGGCCTGCTGCTCCATCGCCGTGGGCGACGAGGTCATGGCGCTGGAGCAGGACAACGGCCTGGATATCGACGTCAACGCCGTGATCGAGCACGAACGGCGCAGCCGTGAGCTGTCCCGCCAGGCCGGCAGCCTCGGCGGGATCCAGGTGGTGAATGCCGCCGGTGGCGGCGGGGGTTGCTGCGCATGAGCACTGAGACCTGGCGGGTCATCGACACCGGGGTCCGGCGTGCGGCAGAGAACATGGCGCTGGACCGCGCCATCCTGGAGGCGCATCAGGAGGGTGAGGCCCCGCACACCCTGCGCTTCCTCCAGTTCGAGCCCTGCGCCCTGCTCGGTTTCCACCAGAGCGTGGGCCAGGAGCTGCGCGCCGACTACTGCCGCGAGAACGGCATCGAGATCCAGCGCCGGATCACCGGCGGCGGCTCGCTCTACTTCGACCAGACCCAGATCGGCTGGGAGCTGTTCCTGAACAAACAGCGCCTGGGCACCGCCGACATGGGCGTCATCGCCGAGAAGATCTGCACCGCCGCGGCGGAGGGCATGCGGCGCCTGGGCGTGGATGCCCACTTCCGCCCGCGCAACGATATCGAGGTGGACGGGCGCAAGATCTCCGGCACCGGTGGCGCCTTCGACGGCGACTCCATCATCTACCAGGGGACACTGCTGGTGGACTTCGACGTCGAGCGCATGCTCCGCGTCCTCCAGATCCCGGCGGAAAAGCTCAGCGACAAGGCCATCGAGCACGCCCAGGACCGGGTCGCCAACCTCAAGACGCTCCTGGGTGAGGCGCCCGCCATGGAGTCGGTGAAGTATCACCTCTCCAATGCCATCGGCGAGGCCTTCGATGTGGAGCTGCAGGAGACCGATGCGCTCCTGCCCCGGGAGGACCAGCTCTACCGCGAGGCGCTGGCCGAGATCGACACCGACGACTGGGTCTACCAGACGGACCGTGCCACCGAGGATACGCCCACGGTGGAGGGGGTCTACCGCAGCGACGGCGGCCTCATGCGGGCCTCGGTCTGGGTGGACCGCAACCGCAACATGATCAAGCAGGTCTGGCTCACCGGCGACTTCTTCGTGAACCCCCGTCGCATGGT
>JBNJED010000079.1:0-7202 GCA_051745535.1 Pseudomonadota bacterium
GCCCACCGAAGACGCGGACCCGTAGACCTTGAACGAAGAATTCCCCCGAATCAAACGCCTCCCCCCCTACGTCTTCAACATCGTCAATGACCTCAAGGCGAAGGCCCGCGCCCGGGGAGAGGATATCGTCGACTTCGGCATGGGCAATCCCGACCAGCCCACGCCGCGCCACATCGTGGACAAGCTGGTGGAGGCGGCCCAGCGGAACAACACCCACCGCTACTCCGTCTCCCGCGGGATCCCGCGCCTGCGCCGGGCCATCAGCCAGTGGTACGCGGACCGCTACGATGTCGAGATCGACCCCGAGAACGAGGCCATCGTCACCATCGGCTCCAAGGAGGGGCTGGCGCACCTGGCGCTGTCCGTCCTGGAGCAGGGGGATACGGTCCTGGTGCCCAATCCGGCCTATCCCATCCACCCCTACGGCGTGGTCATCGCCGGGGCCGACATCCGCCACGTGCCGCTGGTGCCGGACGTGGACTTCTTCGCCGAGCTGGAACGCGCCATCAAGGAGGCGTGGCCGCGGCCGAAGATGCTCATCCTGAACTTCCCGGGCAACCCCACCACCCAGTGCGTCGACCTCGACTTCTTCGAGCACGTGGTGGCCATGGCCCGGGAGTACGGGATCTGGGTGGTCCACGACATCGCCTACGCCGAGATCACCTTCGACGGCTACGAGGCGCCCTCCATCCTCCAGGTGCCTGGCGCCAAGGAGGTGGCGGTGGAGTTCTACAGCCTCTCCAAGACCTACAACATGCCCGGCTGGCGCGTGGGCTTCATGTGCGGCAACGAGAAGCTCGTCGCCGCCCTGGCGCGGATGAAGTCGTATCTCGACTACGGCACCTTCACCCCCATCCAGGTGGCCGCCATCCACGCCCTGGAGGGGCCGCAGGAGTGCAAGGAGGAGATCCGCGCCATGTACGAGCGCCGCCGGGACCACCTGGTCGCCGGCCTGCGCGGCGCCGGCTGGGAGGTGGAGTCGCCCAAGGCGACCATGTTCGTCTGGGCACCCATCCCCGAGGCGTATCGCCACCTGGGCTCCCTGGAGTTCGCCAAGAAGCTCCTGCAGGACGCCAAGGTGGCCGTCTCGCCGGGGATCGGCTTCGGCGAATACGGCGACGACCACGTGCGCTTCAGCCTCATCGAGAACGAACACCGTACCCGCCAGGCGGTACGCGGTATCCGTGACATGTTCCGCCGTGACGGCGTCGCCACCGGCTGACGCCGGCGGCCAGGAAAGGAGGAGTACCTTGGAACCCGTAAAGATCGGCCTGCTGGGCCTGGGCACGGTCGGCTGTGGGACCGCGACGGTCCTGGAGCGCAATGCCACCGAGATCAGCCGTCGCGCCGGCCGCGCCATCGAGGTGGCGGCGGCCAGCGCCCGGGACATCGAGCGTCCCCGCGCCTGCGACACCAGCGGCATCCGGCTCACCACCGAGCCCACCGAGGTGGTCGACGACCCCGAGATCCAGGTGGTGGTGGAGCTCATGGGCGGCGAGGGGCTGGCGCGGGAGATGGTCCTGCGCGCCATCGAGGCCGGCAAGCACGTGGTCACCGCCAACAAGGCGATGATCGCCAAGCACGGCAACGAGATCTTCGCCGCCGCCCAGGCCAGGGGCGTCATGGTCGCCTTCGAGGCGGCGGTGGCCGGCGGGATCCCCATCATCAAGGCCATCCGCGAGGGGCTGGCCGGCAACCGCATCGAGTGGCTGGCCGGGATCATCAACGGCACCGGCAACTTCATCCTCACGGAGATGCGCGACAAGGGCCGGGATTTTGCCGATGTCCTCGGCGAGGCGCAGCGGCTGGGCTACGCCGAGGCCGACCCGACCTTCGACGTCGAGGGCATCGACGCCGCCCACAAGCTCACCATCCTGGCGGCCATCTCCTTCGGGATCCCGCTGCGCTTCGATGACGTCCACTGCGAGGGCATCGGCCACATCGCCCGGGAGGATGTCGCCTACGCCGACGAGCTGGGCTACCGCATCAAGAACATCGGCTTCGCCCGCCAGAACGAGAACGGCGTGGAGCTGCGGGTCCACCCGACCCTGATCCCGGAGCGGCGCCTCATCGCCAACGTCGACGGCGTGATGAATGCCGTGCTGGTGCGCGGCGACGCCGTGGGGCCGACCCTCTACTACGGACCGGGTGCCGGCGCCGAGCCCACCGCCTCCGCCGTGGTGGCCGACCTGGTGGACGTGGTCCGGGCGCTGACCAGCGATCCGGAGAACCGGGTGCCCCACCTGGCCTTCCAGCCCGACGCCATCGTCGAGCGGCCCATCCTGCCCATCGACGCCGTGGAGACGGCCTACTACCTGCGCCTGCAGGCGGTGGACCGGCCCGGCGTCCTGGCCGAGATCACCCGGATCCTGGGCGAGGAGGGGATCAGCATCGAGGCCATGATGCAGAAGGAGCCGCCGGGCAGCGCCCCGGATTCGGCCACCGTGATCATGTTGACCCAGCGGGTGGTGGAGCGCTCCATGAACCGTGCCATCGAGCGCATCGAGGCGCTGGACACCGTCGCTGGCACCGTCACCCGCATCCGCATGGAGACGCTGGGCTAAGCCCCGGCACGACGAGGAAAACCACATGCCGTTTCGTCCCCGCTACACCGGCCTCATCGACAAGTACCGCGACCGCCTGCCGGTCCACGACGACACCCGCGTCATCGGCCTGGGCGAGGGTAATACGCCCCTCATCCGGCTGAACAACATCCCCGCCGGCCTGGACCGGGACGTGGACATCTACGTGAAGTACGAGGGGCTGAATCCCACCGGATCGTTCAAGGATCGCGGCATGACCATGGCCGTGACCCAGGCGGTGAACGAGGGGTCGAAGGCCATCATCTGCGCCTCCACCGGGAATACCTCCGCCTCTGCCGCCGCCTACGCCGCGCGGGCGGGGATCACCCCCTTCGTGATCATCCCCGACGGCAAGATCGCCATGGGCAAGATGGCCCAGGCCATGATCGAGGGGGCCGTGGTCATCCAGATCCAGGGCAACTTCGACGAGGGCATGCGGCTGGTCAAGGAGGTCGCCGCCGAGGCGCCGGTGACCATCGTCAACTCCATCAACCCCTACCGCCTCCAGGGGCAGAAGACCGCGGCCTTCGAAATCGTCGAGGAGCTCGAGCGCGCCCCGGACTATCACTGTCTGCCCGTGGGCAACGCCGGCAACATCACCGCCCACTGGATCGGCTACAGCGAGATGGCGGCCTCCTCGCCCAAGGATGCCACCGACGCCTGCAGCTTCTGCCAGGGCCACTGCAAGTTCGCCGGCGGGGCCTCGGTGGGCAACCGGCCGAAGATGGTGGGCTACCAGGCCGCCGGCAGCGCCCCCTTCCTGCGCGGGGCCTACGTCGATGACCCGGACACCGTGGCCACCGCCATCCGCATCGGGCATCCCCAGTCCTGGGACATGGCCTGGACGGTGAGCCAGGAGTCCGGCGGCTGGTTCGACGAGTGCACCGACGCCGAGATCCTGGATGCCCAGAGCCTGCTGGCCCAGCGCGAAGGGATCTTCTGCGAGCCGGCCTCCGCCGCCTCTCTGGCCGGCGCGCTGCGCGACATCCGGAACGGCCGGATCGAGGACGGCTCCACGGTGGTCTGCACCCTCACCGGCCACGGCCTCAAGGACCCCGATGTCGCCATCCAGCAGGCCGAGGAGCGTGGTGGCCGCATGCACCGCGTCCCGGCCGATCTGGGGGCGGTGAAAGAGGCCATCCTCGGCAACCTGGAGTAGGCCATGGCAGGGCGGCGGCTCACCCTGCTGGTCCCGCCGCTGTTCGGTCCGGTCTCCGGCCTGGACCGGGCCGACCCGGGGGATCTGCCCCGGCTTCCCGGCCTGGGGGCGCTGGTCGCCCGCGGCCGGCCCCTGTCCGCGCGCACCCCGGAGGAGTTCCTCGCCGAGGCCTTCGGCCCCGGCGCCGGCATCGCCGGGCTGGCGCACATCGGGGATACCGGCGAGGTCGACGGCCGTTTCCGCCTCTTCGCCGACCCGGTCCACCTCACTGCCGGCCACCACCACCTGGTGATGGACGCCGCCGGCGAGGAGCTGGAACTGGAGCCGGAGGAGGCGGCGGAGCTGGTCGCCACCCTCAATGACCTCCACGGCGACCGCGGCTGGACCTTCTCGGCGCCGCTGCCCCACCGCTGGTACCTGGACCTCGAGGAGCCCGCGGAGGTGTCCACCTCGCCGCTGCCCCGGGTGGCGGGGCGGGGGGTCGGCCGCGAGCTGCCCACCGGGACGGCCGGGCGCACCTTCAATGCCGCCCTGGCGGAGACCCAGATGACCCTCCACGACCATCCCGTGAATCAGCGTCGCCAGGCCCGGGGTCTGGTGCCGGTGAACAGCGTCTGGTTCTGGGGCGAGGGGCGCGCCGAGGCCCCCCGGGATCCCGGTACGACTCTGTGGGCCGACCACCCGGCTGCCCGGGGCGGCGCCCGGGCGGTGGGGACCGAGCTGCGCGAGCCGCCGGCGGACGCCGCCACCTTCCTGGCGACGGCCGGGGAGGGCGACCACGTAGTGCTGCTGGAGTCGGGACGCTATGCGGCGCGGGCCGCGCCGGGGGCGTGGCTGGAGGTCATGCAGGGACTGGAGGCGAGCTGGTTCGCCCCCCTGCTGGCCGCGCTGCAGCGGGGCCGCCTGCGGGAGCTGGAGCTGGTGGGTGAGGGCGGCGGGGTCCGCCTCACCCCCGGCGGCGCCCGTCGGATCTGGCGGCGGCCGGCCGGTGTCCGGAGACTGGCCGGCGGTTGACCCGGTCCGGGGGCGCCGGTAGCGTACCGGCCGAACCCCGCACAAGGATGGTGTGATATGGCCCTGTTCGACCTCCTCATGCGCCAGGAGGTATCGCTGCTCATCAATCTGGCGGCGATCCTGGTGATCCTCTACGGCCTCTTCCTCGCCGTGAGCCTGCGCCCGGTCGTCGCCCCCGGTGCCGTGGGGCGCTGGTGGACCACGCTGACGCTGCTCATCGTCCTCTTTGCCATCGGCTTCCTCGCCTCGCCCTACCTCTGGGAGCTGCCGCCGGCCAACCAGCAGCTGGTGGTGGCGCTGGTCTTCCTCTTCGGCGCCTTCTACGTGGTACTGACCATTCGCATGCTCCACGGCGTGATCCGCGAACTCAGCCCGGAGTGACCCTCCGGGACTTGCACCGACCGCCCTGCTGTAAGCGAACGCCTCGGGTTCGCCCTGCATGGCCGGCGGCGGCTGTAGTATCATGGGCGTTTACCGTCGAACCGCTTGGGAGTTCGCCAATGCAGGAGCTCAACGCCGTCTACAGCCGGATCCGGGACCTCCAGGGACGCGCCGAGTCCCTTAGGGGGTATCTTTGACCTCGAGGGCAAGCGGGAACGCCTGACCGAGGTCGATCGCGAGCTGGAGGATCCGGCCGTCTGGTCCACGCCCGACCGCGCCCAGGAGCTGGGCAAGGAGCGGTCACGGCTGGCCAATATCGTCTCCGAGATGGACGCCATCGGCGGCACCCTGGCGGATGCCGAGGAGCTGCTGGAGATGGCGGCCGCCGAGGACGACCAGGGGACCGTGGACCAGGTCATCGCCGACCTGGATGAGCGGGAGCAGCAGCTGGAGCGGCTGGAATTCCAGCGCATGTTCTCCGGCGACATGGACTCCCACAACGCCTATCTCGACATCCAGTCCGGCTCCGGCGGCACCGAGGCCCAGGACTGGGCCGAGATGCTGCTGCGCATGTACCTGCGCTGGGCCGAGCGGCGCGGCTTCGATACCGAGATCATCGAGGTCTCCGAGGGCGATGTCACCGGCCTCAAGTCGGCCTCGGTGAAGGTCTCCGGGGAGTACGCCTACGGTTGGCTGCGCACCGAGACCGGGGTCCACCGGCTGGTGCGCAAGTCGCCCTTCGACTCCGGCAATCGGCGGCATACCTCCTTCGCCTCGGTCTTCGTCTATCCCGAGGTGGACGACACCATCGAGATCGAGGAGCCGGAACCCGGCGACCTGCGGGTGGATACCTACCGCGCCGCCGGCGCCGGCGGGCAGCACGTCAACAAGACCGATTCCGCCGTGCGGCTGACCCACCTGCCCTCCGGGATCGTGGTCCAGTGCCAGACCGAGCGCTCCCAGCACCAGAACAAGGCGCGCGCCATGGAGGGCCTGAAGGCCAAGCTCTACGAGATGGAGAAGCGCAAGCAGGACGAGGAGCGCCTGGCCCAGGAGGAGTCCAAGTCGGACATCGGCTGGGGCAGCCAGATCCGCTCCTACGTCCTGGACTCCGGCCGGATCAAGGATCTGCGAACCGGCGTGGAGGTGGGTAACACCCAGGCCGTGCTCGACGGCGATCTCGACGGCTTCATCCAGGCCAGCCTCAAGCAGGGGCTCTAGCCCCGAAACCAACCACGCCCCACGAATCAACTGCGGAGCCGCTCCCCCATGAGCCGCGAAGAGAACGAGCAGATCGCCGCCCGCCGCGCCAAGCTTGCCGAGCTGCGCGAGCAGGAGGGTGCCACCTTCCCCAACGACTTCCGCCGCAACGTCATGGCCGGGGAGATCCACGCCGAGTACGAGCAGACCGCCGGCGAGGCGCTGGAGGCGGAGCCGGTCCGGGTGGCCGTGGCCGGCCGGATGATGACCCGCCGGATCATGGGCAAGGCCAGCTTCGCCCACGTCCAGGACGAGTCCGGGCAGATCCAGCTCTACGTCCAGCGGGACAGCCTCCCCGAGGGGCTCTACAACCAGCAGTTCAAGAAGTGGGACCTGGGGGACATCATCGGCGCGGAGGGGACGCTCTTCCGCACCAAGACCGGTGAGCTCACCGTGGCCGTGGACCATATCCGGCTGCTCACCAAGGCGCTGCGGCCGCCGCCGGAGAAGTACCACGGCCTGGCCGACCAGGAGACCCGCTACCGCCAGCGCTACCTGGATCTCATGACCAACGAGGCCAGCCGCGCGGCCTTTCGCAAGCGCTCCGCCATCCTCCACCACATCCGCGACTTCCTGGTGGAGAACGGCTTCCTGGAGGTGGAGACGCCCATGATGCAGGTCCTGCCGGGCGGGGCGGCGGCGCGGCCCTTCGTCACCTACCACAATGCCCTGGACATGGAGCTCTACCTGCGCATCGCGCCGGAGCTCTATCTCAAGCGGCTGCTGGTGGGCGGCTTCGAGCGGGTCTTCGAGATCAACCGCAACTTCCGCAACGAGGGGCTGTCGCCGCGCCACAACCCCGAGTT
>JBNJED010000080.1:0-7193 GCA_051745535.1 Pseudomonadota bacterium
CTCTCGGTGAGCGAGGACAAGAACTTCGTCGAGATCGAGATCGATACCAGTGCGCTGTTCGACTCCGGCGGCGCCGAGCCTACCGAGGCGGCGGTCCCCATCCTGGAGGCCATGGGCAATATCCTGGAGCCCCTGCCCTTCCCGGTGAAGGTGGAGGGGCATACCGACAATCGCGCCATCGAGACCGACCGTTACCCCTCGAACTGGGAACTCTCGGCGGCGCGGGCGGCGAGCGTGGTCCGGCTGCTCTCCAGCGGGGGTGTCGGATCGGACCGCCTGTCGGCGGTGGGGTACGGCGCCGAACGCCCGATCGCGGACAACGATACCGCCGAGGGCCGGGAGGAGAATCGCCGCGTGGTCCTGGTACTGGAGAAACGGCCGCCCCGGGAGGAGCTGGACGAGGCGGCGGGTGAGGGCGATGGCGCATCGGCGGCCGAAGGCCAGCGCTCGGGTGATGGTGATGCGTCCACCGGAACCGAGGGGAGCGACGTCCGCTTCCGGACGTCGGACGACAATCCTGGGCAGCAGGGTCGGGGGGAGTGATGCAAGTCTGGGCGGTGGCGAATCAGAAGGGTGGGGTGGGCAAGACCACCACGGCGGTAACCCTTGCGGGGATCCTGGCGCGGCGGGGCAAGTCGGCCCTGCTGGTAGACATGGACCCCCACGGCTCCCTCTCCGCCTACTTCGGGTACGACCCGGATACCCTGGAGCACAGCATCTACTCCCTCTTTCAGCAGGAGAGTATCGGCCACGAGCTGGAGCCGGAGGCGGTCCTCCGGTCCACCGGTGTCGACGGGTTGCAGCTCATGCCGGCCTCCACGGCCCTGGCCACCCTGGATCGCCAGCTGGGGGCCCAGGAGGGCATGGGGCTGGTGATGAACCGCTCCCTGCGCCAGCTGGAGGGGATGTTCGAGTACGTGGTCATCGATTGTCCGCCGGTCCTTGGCGTCCTCATGGTCAACGCCCTGGCCGCCTGTGATCGGCTCCTCGTGCCCGTCCAGACCGAGTACCTGGCCCAGAAGGGGCTGGAGCGGATGGTGCATACCCTGGAACTCATCCAGCGCGCGTCCCGCAAGCCGGTGCCCTACACCATCGTGCCCACCCTCTTCGACCGGCGGACACGCGCCGCCCGGGACAGCCTCGACGTCCTGCGGGAGGCCTACCCCGATACCCTCTGGGAGGGCGTGATCCCGGTGGACAACCGCTTCCGGGAGGCGAGCAAGCGGGGGCTGCCGCTGCCGACCATCGCCCCCAGTTCCCGCGGGGTGCGGGCATACGACGGCCTCCTGGAGTTCCTCATGCGGCAGAGTGACGGGCCGGCCAGCCAGGAGGAGACATGAGTCGCCGCGACAGCCGGCGCACCCTGAGTGCGGAGAAGGACGCCCTGGGGGTCTATCTCGAGTCCCTGCTGCAGGAGCGGGGGGAGGAGTCCGCCCCGCCGCTGGAGAGTGCTCCCGAGCCGGCCCGGGGCGTGGCGGAGGCCCGGACGGAGCCCCGGCCTGAACCCCGGCCCGAGCCCCGGCCCGAGCCGGAGCCGGCGGTCGCCCCGGAACCGGAGCCCCGACCCGAGCCGGAACCGGTGGCCGAGGCCCCCGCCATGCCGGAGGTGGAGCCGGCGCCGGCGCCGGCCCCCGAGTCGGAGGCGACCCCCAATCTGCCAGCGGTCATCCCGGAGGAGACCGAGCCCGACCCGTGGGAGGGGATGCCGGAATGGGGGCAGGAGCCCTTCCAGGCCCTGCTGTTCTCCCTCTCGGGTCTGACCATGGCTATCCCCCTGGCCGAACTCTCCGGCGTCCTGGAATGGCCGGAGAACATCACGGCGCTGCCCAACCACTCGCCCTGGTACCTGGGGCTGGTCCACCACCTGGGGCAGAACGTCCCGGTCATCGAGCTCGCCCAGCTGGTGGTGCCGGAGCGCCTCCGCAGCCGGTATGAACCGGAGGAGGGTCAGCAGAGGCGGATCATCCTCATCGATGACGGGCGTTACGGCCTCGCCTGCGATGGGGTCGACGAGGTCATTACGCTGGAGCCGGAGAGCGTGCGCTGGCGGACCTCCCGGACGCGGCGCAAGTGGCTGGCCGGGACGGTCATCGAGCGCAAGTGCGCCCTGCTGGATGCCCGGGGCCTGGCCCATCTCCTGGTCCACGGGCAGGAAGAGGCCGCTGAATAGCCGGGGCTGTGGCCGTGGCAAGAATGTGATTACAATGGGCAAAAGACCGACTTTCGAGGGAGCGCCATGGAGACCATCGACGCCGAAGCGCACGTATCGGACGCCGACGATCCGGTCACCCAGTGGGTGACCTTCCACCTGGAGGACGAGAAGTACGGCGTACCGGTCCAGCAGGTGAAGGAGGTCCTGCGCTACAGCGAGATCACGCCGGTCCCCGGTGCGCCCGACTACGTCCTGGGGATCATCAATCTGCGTGGCAACGTGGTCACCATCCTCGATACCCGCAAGCGCTTTGCGCTGGCGCCGCGCGAGGTGGACGACGACACCCGCATCCTCATCCTGGAGGTGGCGGACCAGACCGTCGGCATCCTGGTGGACAGCGTCTCGGAGGTCATGCGCCTGCGTGCCTCGGAGATCGAGACCGCCCCCAACGTCGGCAACGACGAATCCTCCAAGTACATCCAGGGCGTGGCCAGCCGCGACAGCCACCTGCTCATCCTCGTGGATCTGGACAAGCTCCTTTCCGATAGCGAGTGGCAGGACGTGGCCAACGTCTGACCCCATGTCAGACCTCCCGTTTGCCGTCCCCAGCAGTGTGATCCTTGCCGGCACGCTCGCCGTCGCCCTCCTCGCCCTGCTGATGGCGGTGGTGGCGCTGGTGACCATGCGTCGGGAGCGGGCCCGCCTGGCGCGCGAGGCGGAGGTGGTCCGGGGGGACATGCGCGCCCTGGTTTCCGCCGCCGTCGGGGTGGGCGAGCGGGTCATGCGGCTGGAGCGCCAGCTCACCCAGCTCGCCGAGCGGCAGGACCAGCTCGACCTCAACGACCCGGCCCACCAGTCCTACCAGCAGGCCATCCGCATGGCCCGCCGCGGCTCCGACATGAATGAACTCATCGAGGTCTGCGGCCTGACCCGCGGCGAGGCCGAGCTGGTGACCATGCTCCATCGGCTGGAGGAGTAGCCGGCCGCTACTCCCCGGTTTCCTCCTCGTCCCGCCCCTGCTCGGGGAAGGGCGGCTCCTTCCCCGACATGAGGTAGGCGAAGGCGATGACCTCGGCCACCGCCTGGTAGAGGTTGGTGGGGATCTCCTGGCCCAGCTCCAGCTGGGCCAGGAGGGTCACCAGGTCGGGATCCTCGTGGAGCGGGATGCCGTTCTCCTCCGCCAGGCGGAGGATCGCCTCGGCGGTCTCGCCGGCCCCCTTGGCCGTGATCCGCGGGGCGCTCTGGCCGTCATAGCGCAGGGCGACGGCGCGTGGCGGCGGGGTGTTCGGCGTCTCGTCGTCGGCCATCAGGCCTCCTCGTCCACGAGGGGCCCGCCCAGGTCGCCGCCGACCGGGTCCGGCGCCGGGGCCTCCCCCTGGCGCACGCCCACGTGGCCCACGGTGAGCCCGGCCTCCACCATGCGCGCCCGCAGCTCCTCCAGGTGCTCCTCGAACAGCGCCACCGTCTCCGGCTCCTCCGCCCAGAGGCCGACGGAGACATGCTCGCCGCCGACCAGGGTAATGCCGGCGCGGATGGCGCCCAGCCGCTCCAGTTCGAAGCGCAGGTTCACCGTCCAGAGGGGGGCGACGGATTCGCCGTCGCCCTGGCGCTCGTTCTCGATGCGCACGGCCAGGGACTGGACCTCGCCATCCGGTCCGCGGAAGGGCAGCTCCAGTTGCCAGGTGGGCCGCTGGCTCTCCGAGCCGGCGGTGGAGCCCACCTGGTTGAGCTGGATCCGGGCGAGGCCGGCCTCCAGATTGCGGGCCAGGTCCGCGCCGCGGGCGGCGGCCTCCCCGGCCAGACTGCTGCCGGCGGCCGCTGCCGTCGTACTACCCGTGGCGGCAGCGCCGGCAGTGGTGGCGGCCGGGCTGGCGCCGGCTCCGGGGTTCGTGGTTCCGCCGGCCGGATTACCCCCGCCCACGGCTTGCCCCCGCGCGGTATAGCCGGTGGCGGCCGGGTTGGTCGGGGTGGGATTGGCGGCGGCGGGGTTGGCGCCGCCCGCCGGTGGGCCGCCGCGGGTGGCTGTCGAGCCGGAGCCGGCCTGGCCCCCGGCGCTGCGGAGGTTGGTCAGGAGGCGCAGCAGGGCCCCCTTGAGATCCCGGGTCAAAGCGGTCCCGTCGGTGCCACCACCGGCGGCCTGGCGCCCCAGCTTGTTCTCCAGGAACTGGCCGGAATTGGTCAGGGCCTGGCGGACCCCCTCGGAACTGGCCAGCCGTTCGCCGCCGGGCAGGTTGTTGAGGACCTGCCGCGCTGCCCGCCCGGTCTCCGTCTGGCCGGATTGATCCGCCAGGGAGCGCAGCTGGCCGGCCACCCGCTGCAGGGCCTGGTCCAGCGGCTGCTGGCGGGGCAGGGCCTCCCGGGCGGCGGCACGGGCAACGTCGTCCGGGCGGGCCGGACCCTCGAGGACCTGGAGCACCGGTTGCCGGCCGCCCTGGACCACCTGCATCTGCAGGCTCTGGCCGGGCTGGGCCCGGAGGCCCCCTGCCGGCTGGTTGGACTGCATGGGCGTGTTGTCCACGCGCAGATTGACGCGCCCGTCGGCGGTGAAGGAGGTCACCGTGGCGCGCAGGATCTGGCCGGTCTGCCAGTTGCTCCGGCCGGTCTCCGAGCTCGCCTGGCGCAGTGTGAGGGTCTGTCCCGTCCCCGGTCGGGTGTCGGGACGCTGGATCTCCATAGCAACTCCCGCGTAGGGTCTCCGGTGCTGGCCTGTATCGCCCGGCGGACCTATGCTCCATAAATGGGAATGACTCCCGCATATTGGCGGCGCGACAACCCAAAACTCAAGGGCGTGTGATGGAACATCCCATCTGGTATCTATGGCGGGACGGCGTGGCCGAGGGGCCCTTCCCGGCGGGGCAGATCCAGCGGTGGGTCCTGCTCGGCCGTGTGCGGCAGGAGGACTCGGTGAGTCCCGATGGTGAGGAGTGGGGGCGGGTGGATGACTGGGCCGAGGAACTGGTCCCGGAGGTCCTGCGCGCCGACCTCACCGATCCCTACAACCTACAGCGTCTGGAGGCGGCGCGCCGCTGGGCCGACGAGCGCGTCGATGAGCACCCCGAGGCCTACTCGGAAGAGCGTCGCGCGGCCGATGACGGTGGCCGGCAGCGGATGCGGGTCCTGCACCGCCGGACCTTCGGCGAGCCGGGCAAGCGGGGCGCCTGGCGGGTCGCGGTGGCGGCGGCGGTGGTCGCCGCCCTCATCGGCGGGGCCTGGTGGGCCGCCCCGTTTGACCAACCCCCGGAACCCGATTGCTCGGCCGCCCCGGCCCCGGCGGTGAACTGGAGCTACTGCGATCGCGCCGGCGCGGACCTCCAGGGCAAGGACCTTAGCGGCTCGCGCCTGCGCGAGACCCAGCTCCGGGAGGCGGACCTGCGCGGTGCCAACCTGGTGGAGGCGGATCTCTCCTTCGCCTACATGGCCGAGGCCGACCTGGCCGGGGCCGACCTCCGCGGCGCCCGACTCTTCGGCACCGATCTGCGCGGCGCCCGCCTCAACCGGGCCCGGCTCAAGGGGGCCAATCTCGCCTACGCCAACCTCCGCGGTGCGCGCCTGGAGCGGGTGGACCTGGAGGGGGTACGGCTGGGCAACGCCATCTGGGTGGATGGCCGGACCTGTGCCCCGGAGTCCGTGGGCACTTGCGAGCGGTAGCCCCGGAGCGGCGTCATCCCTCCTGCAGCGAGGCACCGGCCGGCGGCAGGGGAGCGGGATGGCCGATGGCGAAGCCCTGGGCGTAGTCGACCCCCATCTCCCGCAGGGCCTCGACGATCTCGGGGGTCTCGGCGAACTCCCCCACCGTTCGCATCCCCATGATATGGCCAATCTGATTGATGGATTCGACGAAGGCGCGGTCGGTGGCGTCGTCCGGCATGTCGCGAATGAAGGCGCCATCGATCTTGAGCAGATCCACCGGCATGTGCTTGAGGTAGGCGAAGGAGGAGAGGCCGCTACCGAAGTCATCCAGGGCCACGCAGCAGCCGCGCTTGCGCAGCTCGCGGATGAAATCGCTGGCGGCGGTGAGGTTGGCCACGGCAGCGGTCTCGGTGATCTCGAAGCAGAGTCGTTCGGCGTCGACCTGGCTCCCATCCAGTCGCTCCAGCAGCGCACCCAGGGTATTCGGATCCGAGAGGCTCTGGCCGGAGAGGTTCACGGACAGCTGCTCCGGCACCTCCCGGTGGGCCGGCTCGGATTCCAGCCACTGGAGGGCCTGGTCTACCACCCAGCGGTCGATGGCCGGCATGAGGTTGTAGCGCTCGGCCGCCGGGAGGAAGGCCATGGGCGGCACGATGGTGCCGTCCTCCTGCCGGAGCCGGAGGAGGACCTCGCCGAAACCGGCCTCCCGGGTGAGTTCGGGCGCCAGGGTCCGGAAGGGCTGGTGGTAGAGGCAGAAGCGGTCCTCTTCCAGCGCCATGCGCAGCCGCTGGGCCCATTCCATCTCCCCCTGGTGGCGTTCCAGATCGGCATCATCGCTCTGGTAGACGTGGATACGGCCGCGCCCCCGATCCTTGGCGACGTAGCAGGCGGAATCGGCGGCGGCCAGGAGGCCGCCCAGACCCCCACTGTCGCTGTCGATGGCGACCAGGCCGATGCTCACCCCCACCTCGAAGGACTGGTTGTCCCAGACGAAGCGGTAGACCCGGACCGTCTCGCGGAGTTCCTCGGCGATGGTCCGGGCCCGTTCCAGGGGGCAGGCCTCCAGGAGGATGCCGAACTCGTCCCCGCCCAGCCGGGCGACGGTATCGGAGGCGCGCACACGGCTGCGCAGGCGCTCGGCGAGCTGCTTGAGGAGTTCGTCCCCGGCGGCGTGGCCGCAGGTGTCGTTGACCAGCTTGAACTGGTCCAGGTCCAGGTAGCAGAGGGCGTGCTCGGTGCCGTCGTTGTGCGCGCTCTCCAGGGCATGCTGGATCCGCTGCTCGAATTCGCGCCGGTTGATGAGCCCGGTCAGGGCGTCGTGGCTCGCCTGGTAGGAGAGCTGGCGCGAGAGGCGGCGCATCTCGCCGACATCCCGGAAGACCAGGACGGCGCCGATGACGCGCTCGGCCTC
>JBNJED010000081.1:0-7065 GCA_051745535.1 Pseudomonadota bacterium
GCCGGATCAGCGGGGCGGCCTTGCCCGTTCTCGCGGTGCGGGTATCATTGGGGGCAGTCGGTTCAGGAGGAGCGGTCATGGACGTCTTCGAAGAGGCCCTGCCCACCCAGTCGCCCAATCTGCAGACGGTGCTGCGCTCGGCGTCGCTGGTGGCGGCATCCGATGTCACCGTCCTGCTGCTGGGGGAGAGCGGCACCGGCAAGGGGCGGCTGGCCGAGGCCATCCACGCCGCCAGTCCTCGTGCCGCCGGTCCGCTGGTGGCGGTGAACTGCGGCGCCATCCCGGATTCCCTGGCGGAGTCGGAACTCTTCGGCCATCGGCGCGGTGCCTTCACCGGTGCGGTGGACGAGGCGCCCGGCCGGATCCGCGCCGCCAGCGGCGGGACCCTCTTCCTGGACGAGGTGGCGGAGCTACCGCCCTCGGCCCAGGCCAAGCTCCTGCGTTTCCTGGAGACCGGTGAGGTCCAGACGGTGGGTGAGGCGACCCCGCGCCGGGTGGACGCCCGGGTGGTGGCCGCCACCCACCGCGACCTGGAGGTGGAGGTGGCCGCCGGCCGCTTCCGCGCCGACCTCTACTACCGTCTGAACATCGTCCCGCTGGAACTCCCGGCCCTGCGCGAGCGCCGGTGCGACATCCCGGGACTGGCCCGGCGCCTGCTGGTGGACCTGGCCGATAACCACGGCGTGGAGCGCCCCGTCTTCACTCGGGCCGCCCTGCAGCGGCTGCGCGATCACCACTGGCCGGGTAATGTCCGGGAGCTGCGCAACCTCTGCGAACGCACCGCCATCCTCCTGCCCGGTCGCGAGGTGGACGCCTCCAACCTCCCTGCCGGCCTCGGGGCGGAGCCGGCTACCGACGATGCGGCCGTGGCCCTGCCCGCCGAGGGCGTCCGGCTGGAGGATGTCGAGGCCGACCTCATCCGCCAGGCCCTGGCCCGCACGGAGGGCAACCGCAGCCGCGCCGCCCGCCTGCTCGGGATCAGCCGCCACACCCTCCTCTACCGCCTGCGCAAGCACGCCATCGCCTGAAGCGAGGGGTACCCCGCCCCTCAACGGTTTTCCAATCGGTTAAACTTTGCAAGATTTGACCCCTTTTGTGCACTTTTGGGTTGGGAGCGAGAAGGGCCCGCCCCGGAGGGGCGGGTGTCGGGTGGGTTCAGACCGTGTAGTCGAGGTTATTGCCCAGGGAGGCGGTCTCGCCAGCGGAGCTCGAGGAGGCCGAGCCCTCCGCGGCCTCGCCGCCGGATGCTTCCTCGCCACCGGAGGTGCCGGTCATGCCCTCGGGCATGCCACCGCCGCTGGCCTGGGCGGCAGCCATGGCCGCGGCCTCACTGCCGCCGACCATGCCCTCCATGCCGCCACCGCCCATGGCCTGGCCGAGTTCGGCAGCGAAGTCACCGCCGCCGCCCTCGGACAGGGCGGCCATGAGGGCCTCGGCATCACCGCCTTGGCCGGAGGACTTCCCTTCCTTGCTGGCTTCACTGCCCTGGGTGGCTCCCCGGGCATTGGCCTGCTGCATGGCCATGGCCTCCCGGGAGAGGGATACCTGATCACCGCCACCGGGGACACTGGAGGGCGATTGGCCCCCCATCTGCCCCCCGGCGGAAGCACCAGGGCCGTTGCTCATGCCCGCCGTCCCGAGGGCGGACATGGCACTTCCCATGGATCCGACATTCATGGTTCGGCTCCTCTGTTGCCTTGGATATGCCGGCACGGGGCCGGCAATCCCGGGCACGCAACCCCCGTGCCGGGCGTGGCTTTCTGGCACATGCGTTGCTTGTGCGCGCCCGGAATGGGTCAGGGCGGCTCAGGTCGGTAGGGGGGGCGGATTGATCGAGCGGGTGGGGTATTCGGAGACCGGGGCCGGTGCGTCGTTCCGGCCCCCAACCGGCTCTCGGCGCACAGTGGGGGTCGCCCGGTTCTGGCAATCCGGTTCCGGTGGCGGCAAGGGCTTGCCGGCCGGCTAGACGGGCCGGCCGGCCTCGGTGGCGGCGGGGACCTCCGTGAGCCGGCCGTTGCTGCAGTCGTAGAGGTAGCCGTGGATCGGGATGTACCCCGGCACCAGGGGGTGTTCCCGGACCCGTCGGACATCCTCCACGATGGCTCCCTCGCGATCGGGGATGGTCAGCCAGTTGATGTAGTGGCCGGCCACGGCGCCGGGGCCCTTGCCCACGTCCTTCCAAGCGCCCCTCTCCAGGGCGGCGGTATCCAGGCTCTTCTCCAGCAGGCCGGCCATGGTGGCGTCGTCGAAGGTCTCCATGCCGCAGTCGGTGTGGTGGATGACGAACCACTCCTGGGTCCCCAGCAGCTTGTGCGAGATCACCAGGGACCGGATGGCGTCATCGCTGGCCCGGCCGCCGGCGTTGCGGATGACGTGGGCGTCTCCCTCGGCCAGGCCGGCGTACTGGGCCGGATCCAGGCGGGCATCCATGCAGGTGAGGATGGCGAAGCCGCGCGCCGGGGGCATGGGCAGGCCGCCCTTGCCGTCGAAGCGGGCGGCGTAGTCGGCGTTGGCGGCGAGGATGGCGTCGCGGTTGTCGGTCATGGTGGTCTCCTGGTGGGCGCGCGGGTGCATCCCAAAGCGTAGCGGAAGACCGGGGAAAAGGATGGGGGTATCGCGATGAGAACCGGATCAGCCGCCCAGGCGCTCCCGCAGGCCGGAGGCGCGCTGGACCCGCTCGCCCACGGCGGCGGCGAGGATCCCGGGGGCGCCCTCCAGCAGGGTGAAGCGGTGGGCCGCCCGGGTGATGGCGGTGTAGACCAGTTCCCGGGTGAGGACCGGTCCCCGCCGATCCGGCAGGACCAGGGCGGCGTGGCGGAACTCCGAGCCCTGGGCCTTGTGGACGGTCATGGCGAAGACCGTCTCCACCGCCTCCAGCCGGGCCGGGCTCACCCAGCGTACGCCCCCCTCCGGCGCCGGGAAGGCGACCCGCAGCGCCCCCGGCTCCTCGCCGGGGAGGGTGATCCCGACATCGCCATTCGCCAGCCCCAGGGCGGGGTCGTTGCGGGTGACCATGACCGGCCGGCCGGGATACCAGGTCCCGGCGGGATCGAGCGCCCCCCGGGCCGCCAGGGTCGCCTCCACCCGGCGGTTGAGCCCCTCCACACCCCACGGCCCCTGGCGCACCGCCGCCAGGAGCTGGAAGCCGCCCAGCTCCGCCAGGACCGCTTCCGCCCACGCCTCGCGCCCCTCGGGGCCGGATGCGGCCGGACCTGTTGCTACCCGCGCCAGGGCGGGGGCGAGGCCGTCGGCGGCCAGACGGGCGGCGGCCTCCGGCGTGGCGGTATCGGGGCGGACCAGATCGGGCAGGCCCTCGCGGAAGAGGGCCTCCGCAGTGCCGGCCTCCCCCGCGTTCACCGCCGCCGCCAGGCGGCCGATGCCGCTGTCGGCGCCGAAGCGGTGGCTGTGGCGGAGCTGGACCACGTGGCCATCCAGGGGGCGTCCCGCGGGGTCGCGGAAGGGTTCGGGGATGGCGGTCCCGGTGGCCGCCTCCAGCCAGGCCGCGGCGTCTTCAGGGTAGTGGCCGCCCTCGGCGCGGTGGCAGAGCTCGCCCAGCACGGCGCCGGCCTCCACCGAGGCGAGCTGGTCCTTGTCCCCCAGCAGGACCAGGCGGGCGCGCGGGGGCAGGGCGGCCAGGGTGGCGGCCATGAGCTCCAGGTCGACCATGGAGGCCTCGTCCACCACCAGCAGGTCCACCGGCAGGGGGTTGTCGGCATCGAAGCGGAAGCGGCGGCTGTCCGGGCGGCCGCCCAGCAGCCGGTGGAGGGTGGTCACGCCGGTGGGCAGCTCCGCGCGGACCGCTTCGCCCCCCTCGGGCAGGGTCAGCCCCGCCACGGCGGCGGCCACGGTCCCGCCCAGGCGGGCGGCGGCCTTGCCGGTGGGGGCGGCCAGGGCCATGCGCAGGGGGCGCTGCCCCTCGCGGACCCCCTGCAGCAGCGCCAGGAGGCGGACCACGGTGGTGGTCTTGCCGGTGCCGGGGCCGCCGGTGATGACGGTGAGTCGGCCGCCGGCCGCGGCCGCCGCGGCCACCCGCTGCCAGTCCGTCTCCGCCGGCGGTGGGCCGAAGAGGGCGTCCAGCCAGGGGCGCAGCGCCGCCGGCTCGGGTCGCTGGTCGAGCCCCTGGCTCCGGGCGGCCACGGCGGCGGCGATGGCCGCCTCCGCCTCGCGGTAGCGGCGCAGATAGAGCCGGCCGCCCTCCAGCACCAGCGGGGTGGTGCCCTCGCCGTCACCTACCAGCCGCGGTTCGTCGAGGGCGGCCGTGAGCCCGGCGCGATCCCCGGGCAGGCAGGCGGAGGGCGGGGGGCCCGCCGCCGGGTCCTCGGGGGCGAGCCCCAGAGCGGCGTCGACGTCGTCGGCGGCCGCCGCCAGGTCCAGGCAGACGTGGCCGCGGCCCGCCTGGTGGCTGGCCAGGGCGGCCAGGAGCAGGGCGGTGGGCGGCGCCTCCGGGCACTGCTCCGCCAGGAAGCCGGCCAGGGCGCGGTCCAGGGGCCGGATCCAGCCCTGCGCCGCCCAGCCGGCGAGGCGCTCCAGGGCCGCTGCCGGGGTCTCGGGGATCGCGTTCACGGGGCACCTCCTCCCTGCCGGCCGCGCAGGCGGGCGTCCAGTCCCTCAATGAGTTCCCGGGGCGGCCGCTCGCAGTGCAGCCCCTGGCCCGGGGCGTCCAGCCCGCGCAGGAAGAGGTAGACGGCGCCGCCCATGTGGGTGTCGTAGTCGTAACCGGGCAGGCGGGCAGTGAGCTGGCGGTGGAGCGCCAGGGTGTAGAGGGTGTACTGGAGGTCGTAGCGGCGCTCCAGGACCGCCGCGCGCAGTGCCGCCGGGGCGTAGTCGGCGGGGCGGGGGCCGAGGAAGTTGGACTTGTAGTCGGCCACCCAGTAGCGGCCGTCGTGTTCGAAGACCAGGTCGATGAAGCCCTTGAGCAGGCCATTCAGGTGGGCCTCTCCCACCGGCGGCCGCGCCTCGCCCGCCAGGGTGGCGGCCCGTACCGCCGCATCCAGCTCGCCGGCCGGGAGGTGGTGCACCCCCAGCCAGAACTCCAGCTCCGGCTGGTACTGCCCCAGCTCGGCCAGCCGCACCGGTTCGGAATCGGGCAGGGCCAGGGGCTCGGTGAGGAGGCGGCGGAGCCAGTCGGTCACCGCCGGGGCGTGGTCGCCCCAGCCGCGGCGGCGGCAGCGGCCGGCGACGGTCTCCGCCAGCCCCTCGGGGTCGGCGGCGGTGGCGGCCAGCCCCTCGCCGGCGGCCCACTCCAGCAGGCCGTGGAGGAAGGTCCCCGGCTCCGGGCCGCGGGGGAAGTCCAGCAGCCCGCCGCCCCCCGCCGCCTCGCCAGCGCCCTCGCCGGCGGTCTCGGCGACCACGGCGGCGGTGGCGGTCTCCGGCGCGGGGGCGGATTCCGGGCCGGCCTCGTGGCCGGGGGCCAGGGCGGAGTAGCTGGCGATCCACCAGCGCTCCGCCGGGGCGCGGTGCGGCGTGCGCGCCTCGCCGGCAGGGGCGATGTCCGCCGCCGGCGGCAGCGGCCGGTGGTCCGGCTCGGGGAAGGGGGCCACCGCCAGGGCCGGCTCCCCCTCGGCCAGGGCAGCCAGCCGCTGGGGGAGGTCACCGGGCTCGATGGGCTCCCCGCCGGCGAGGAGGTAGCCGGGGGCGGTGCGGTGGAAGTCGTTCTCCTTCTTGCGGCCCCGCTTCACCGGCGCCAGCCCCACCCAGGTGGCGTGGCGCGCCCGGGTGAGGGCGACGTAGAAGAGCCGCAGGTCCTCGGCCAGGCGCTCGTCGTCGGCGCGCGCCACGGCCTCGTCGTCGGGCTCCGGGTCGATGACCCGGCTGCCGCCCTCGTCGCGGTAGCGCAGGGGCGCCCGGCTGCGGTCCACCGGGCGGAAGGCGCTGGCGAAGGGGAGGAAGACCAGCGGGTACTCCAGCCCCTTGGCCTTGTGGATGGTGACCACGCGGACCCGGTCGGCGTCGCTCTCCAGGCGCAGGATACGGTCCTCGCCGCTGCCGCCCCCCTCGCGCTCGGCGGCCAGGTGGCGCAGCAGGGCGTGCTCCCCCTCCAGGCCGGCGGCGGCCTGCTGCAGGAGCTCGCCCAGGTGGAGGAGATTGGTCAGCCGCCGCTCGCCGTCGGCCAGGGCCAGCAGCCGGCCGGGGACCCCCTCGTCGTGGAGGAGTCGGCGCAGTAGCGGCAGGACGCCCTGGTGGCGCCAGATCCGGCGGTAGTCGTGGAAGCGGAGGACGGCCCGCTCCCAGGCCGCCTCGTCCCGGGTGAGCCGCTCCAGCTCGGCCAGGGGGTAGCCCAGGGTCGGGGTGGCGAGGGCGGCGCGCACCGCCGCCTCCGATTCCGGCTCGGCGCAGGCGCGCAGCCACAGGTGGAGGTCGCCGGCCTCCTCGCTGTCCCAGACCGAGTCCTGCAGGGAGAGGTAGACGGTGGCCACGCCGCGGGCGGCCAGGGCGCTGCGGATGGCCTCGGCCTCCTGGCGGTCGCGGACGAGCACGGCGATGTCCGCCGGCTCCACCGCGCGGGCGCTGCCGTCCTCGGCCTGGAAGGTCGCCGCGCCCCCGCGCCCGGCGATGAGCAGGTCGGTGATGGCGGTGGCGCCGGCCTCCGCCGCCTCGTCGCGGTAGGGGCCCATGGCCACCGCCTCCGAGGGTCGGCGGTGCCAGAGGGTCAGCGCCGGCACCGGCTCGCCGGCGCGCAGGAGCCGCTCCTTGCGGCCCTGGGCGGCCACCGGGTGGAAGGGGACCGGGTCTTCCCCCTCGGTGCCGAAGAGGAAGGCGCCGCGCCGGTGGTCGGCGGCGTGGCCGAAGAGCCGGTTCACCGCCGCCACCGCCGCCGTGGTGGCGCGGAAGTTCCGCGGCAGCGTGTAGTGGCGGCCGGCGGTGGCGCGGCGGGCGGCGAGGTAGCTGTGGATATCCGCCCCGCGGAAGCCGTAGATGGCCTGCTTGGGGTCACCGATGAGGAAGAGGCCGCGGTCTTCGGGGGCACCGGCGACGTCGTAGACGGCGTCGAAGACGGCGTACTGGGCCGGGTCGGTGTCCTGGAACTCGTCGATGAGGGCCACCGGGTACTGGCCCCGGATGGCC
>JBNJED010000082.1:0-6963 GCA_051745535.1 Pseudomonadota bacterium
TAGCGGGGATGGGGGTGGCAGACCACCGCCACCGGCGCGCCGGGCTGCGGCTCCTCGGGGGCGTCCACCAGGGCCTCCAGCGGCCCCGCCGGCCCCTCCAGCATCAGCCGGGGGCCGAAGGCCGGCGCCTCTTCCAGGCCGTCGTAGCGGTGGAAGGCGTGCAGGTGGGCGCGGCCGATGTCGTCGGTCATGGGTCGAGCTTGAGGCGTTCCACGGGGACACCGCCGACCAGGTGCTCATCGACGATGGCGTCGATATCCTCCTCGTCGACGTAGGTGTACCAGACGCCCTCGGGGTAGACGACGGCCACGGGCCCCTCGCTGCAACGGCCCAGGCAGCCGGCGATATTCACGCGCACGCCGCCCTGGCCGTGGATGCCCTGCTCCCGGCAGCGCTCCTTGGCGTGGGCGCGCATGGCCTCGGCATCGGCGTTGGCGCAGCACTGCTTGCCGTCGTCCCGGCGGTTGGTGCAGAAGAAGAGGTGCTGGCGGTAGTAGGACATAGGCTAGAGGGAGTAGACCAGGTTGATGGAGGTAACGGTGTCGGTGTCCTCGGTATCGGCCGGGACGTCGGTGTTGGTCCGGATCTCGTGGGAGAGCTTCATGGAGAGGCTCTCCAGGACACGGGCGGAGAGGGCGGTGACCGAGCGGGTGTAGGTGCCGCCGTCCACCTCCAGCAGCAGGGTCTGGCTGAACTTCGCCGTCTCCGAGATCTGCCAGCGGAAGTTCCCGGCCAGTCGGCCCAGGCCCTCATTGGTCCGCTCGCCATCCTCGATGCGCTCCTGGCGGGCGCCGCCGCCGATCTCGGCGTCCAGCTCGAAGCGGTCGTCGTCGAGGACCTTGCGGCCGTAGCCGACCGCCTCGGAGGCGCGGTAGTCGTAGCCGCTGAAGCGGTCGTCCTCGTAGCGCAGGGCCAGGAAGACGTAGTCCCGCGGGCGGAACTTGTAGTCGGACTTGGCGGCGGCGGTGTAGCGCTCGGCGGTGGTCACGCCCTCCTCCCGGGCGCGCAGGGCGCCGATATCGCCGCGGTGGCGCCAGTGGTCGCGCTCGTGGACCACCGTGGCGGCGCCGTTGGTGGTATTGGTGTTGGTGTTGCCGCTGGTGTCCACCATCCCCAGCTCGATGTCCGCCGACCAGGTGGGCTCCTCCACCGCCTCCAGCGGCGCCTCATCCCGGGCCCCCTGGAAGACGTCGTCCTGGGCGGCGGCGGAGCCGGCCGTCAGGCCCAGGGCCACGGCCGGGATAACGCGATAGTTCATAGGGGCCTCCGGAGTCGCGGATGCGCGGGTGTGCTACGGTGGAATGTCGCATAGCGTACTATGAACCGGCGCCCCCTTCCCAATTCTCCGTGTGCGAGGAATCACCTACCGCGATGCCCCACCTGCCCCTGGACGAAGACGCCCGCACCGAGTTTCCCCTGGTGGCGGCGGACCGTTGCGTGAAGTGCGGCCTCTGCCTCCCCCACTGCCCCACCTACCGCCTCACCGGCAGCGAGGCGGAGTCCCCGCGCGGGCGGATCGCCCTGCTCCAGGGGCTGGCGGAGGGGCAGCTGGACCTCACCGATCGGGGTCGGGACCACCTGGACCACTGCCTGGCCTGCCGCGCCTGCGAGCGGGTCTGCCCGGCGGATGTCCCCTACGGCCGGATCATCGACGCCGGCCGCCGCATGACCGCGCCGGCGGAGCCGGCCGCCCACCGCCGGCTGGGCCGCCTCGGGCGCGACGGTCTGCTGGCCCATCCGCGCCGGCTGGCCGGGGCGATGAGCCTGCTGCGCGGGGCCCAGCGTCTGCACCTGCCGCAGCTGGCCCGGCGGACCGGCCTCGCGCGCCTCACGGGTCTGGAGACGGCCCTGGCGGAGCTGCCCGCCCTGCCCCGGCGTCAGCGCTGGCGGGACCACTACCCCGCCGAGGGGGCCGAGGTCGGCCGGGTGGCCCTCTTCCTGGGCTGCATCGCCCGCCATACCGATGCCCACCGGCTGGCGCTGACCGTCGGCCTGCTCAACCGCCTGGGCTACGCCGTGGACGTCCCGCCGGGGCAGAACTGCTGCGGGGCGCTCCACGCCCACGCCGGGGAGACGGCGATGCCGCAGCGGCTGGCGGCGGAGAACGCCGAGGCCTTCGCCGGGGCCGACACGGTGATCCACCTGGCCACCGGGTGTGGTGCCCACCTGGCGGAGTATCCCGAGCGCTACGCTCTCTTCGAGGGAGTGGAGGTGGTGGAGGCGAGCCGCTTCCTGGCCGACGCCGAGTGGGCCGTGGAGCCGGACCCACTGCCCGGCCGGGTGCAGGTCCATCAGCCCTGCACGGCGCGCAACGTCCTGCGCGACGGCGGGGCGGCCGCGGCGCTGCTGCAGCGTATCCCGGGGCTGGAGGTCGCGGATCTGCCGGGCAACGACCAGTGCTGCGGGGCGGCGGGGACCTGGTTCCTGGAGAATCCCGAGTGGGCGGCGCAGCTGCGGGCCCCCAAGGTGGCGGCGGCCGATGCCGACTGGCTGGCCACCACCAATCCCGGCTGTGCGCTGCACCTCGCCGCCGGGGCGCCGGCCGCGGCGGTGGTCCATCCGGTGGAGCTGGCGGCGCGCGCCTTCGGGGTGGCCGGGATCAGCCGCCGGATCAGCCCTTGAGGATGTACTCGGCGCCGCAGTAGGGGCACATGGCCTTGCCGGTCTCCTCGATGGGGAGGTAGACCCGCGGGTGCGAGTTCCACAGGCTCATGCCGTCCATGGGGCAGTGCAGCGGGAGGTCGTCGTGGGTGACCTCGTAGCGCTGGGCGGCGTTGGGGGTCATCTCCTTGGGGCCTTGCATGGGCTTGCTCTCCGGATCCGGGTTGGCGGCATGGTACCCAAAAGCGCCGTGTCGCCGCTACAGCAGCGCCAGCAGCCTCTCGGGGTCGGTGAGGTCGGGCAGGACGGTGTCGGCGTCGGTCTCCGCCGGCGGGGGATCGGCCAGCAGGACGTTGAGGCCCACGCCAGCGGCCTGGCCGGCGGCGATGTCGCGCTCGCTGTCGCCGATGAGCAGGGAGGCGGCCGGGTCCAGCCCCAGCTCCGCGACGGCCTGGCGGATCATCCCCGGCAGCGGCTTGCGGCAGTCGCAGGGGCCGCCGTGGGGGCCGCCCTCGTCCGGATGGTGGGGGCAGTAGTAGATCCCCGCCGGGGCGGCGCCGGCCGCGGCCATCTGCGCGGCCATCCAGTCCATGAGGGCGTGGAAGTCGGCCTCGGTGTAGTAGCCGCGGGCGATGCCGGACTGGTTGGTCACGATGACCGGTCGGTAGCCCCGCTCGACCAGCCGCGCCACCGTCGCCAGCGTGCCCGGCAGGAATTCCACCTGGTCCGGCCGGTAGCAGTAGCCGGTATCCCGGTTGATGACGCCGTCCCGGTCCAGGAAGACGGCGCGGTCACCGCCGGCCACCTCAGATCCGGTCGAGCCAGTCGTGGTCGGGCTCGCGCCGGCCGTGGACCAGCTCGAAGTACATGGTCTGGAGCTGCTCGGTGATGGGCCCGCGCCGGCCGGCGCCGATGGTCCGGTCGTCCAGCTCGCGGACGGGGGTCACCTCGGCGGCGGTGCCGGTGAAGAAGGCCTCGTCGGCGACGTAGACCTCGTCCCGGGTCATGCGCTTCTCGCGCACCGGGATCCCGGCCTCCGCCGCCAGGTGGACGATGGTCTCCCGGGTGATCCCCTCCAGGGCGGCGGTGAGCTCCGGGGTGTAGAGCACGCCGTTGCGGACCACGAAGAGGTTCTCCCCGGAGCCCTCGGCCACGAAGCCCTCGGTATCCAGCAGCAGGGCCTCGTCGTAGCCGCAGCTCACCGCCTCCTGCAGGGCCAGCATGGAGTTGATGTAGTTGCCGTTGGCCTTCGCCTTGCACATGGAGGAGTTCACGTGGTGGCGGCTGTGGGAGGAGGTGCGCACGCGGATCCCGCGCTCCATGCCCTCCTCGCCCAGGTAGGCGCCCCAGCCCCAGGCGGCGATGATCACGTGGACCTGGAGATTGGTGGCGCGCAGCCCCATGCCCTCGGAGCCGTAGAAGGCCATGGGGCGGATGTAGGCGCTCTCCAGCCCGTTCTCCCGCACCGCGGCGCGGGTGGCCTCGTTGATGGTCTCCCGGTCGTAGGGCATGGGCATGCCCATGATGTGGGCGGAACGGAAGAGCCGGTCGGTGTGGTCGGCCAGGCGGAAGATGGCCGTGCCGCCGTCGGCGGCGTAGGCGCGCTCGCCCTCGAAGACCCCCATGCCGTAGTGGAGGGTGTGGGTGAGGACGTGGGTGGTGGCATCGCGCCACGGCACCAGCTCGCCGTCGTACCAGATCACGCCATCACGATCGGCCATGGACATGGGTCGGGGTCTCCTTGCCGGTTCTCGGTTGTTCGGGATGTTCTCGGGGGCTCAGCCGGGCTCCAGCGCCTCGCCCATGAGCCGCTGCCAGGCGGCGGCGACGGCCTGCCGCTCGGCGGTGAACTCCGTGGCCGGGACCACGGTGGGCGCCTCCTGCAGGGTCAGGCGGTGGCGCCGGGCGCGGTAGGCGCGGTAGGCGCCGGCCAGGGAGTCCGCCTCCTCCGCCGCCAGGCAGCCGGCCTCGGCCAGGCGCTCCAGCAGGCGGATGTTGTCGGTGAAGTCCACCAGCTCCGGGTGCTCATGGGCGTGAGCCAGCACACCATACTGCACCATGAACTCGATATCCGCCATCCCGCCCGGGTCCTGCTTGAGGTCGAACTGGTCGCCGCCGGTGCTGGCGTGGGTCTCGCGCATGCGCCGGCGCATGTCGCGGACCTCGGCGCGGACCTTCTCCGGGTCCCGGGGGCGGGTGAGGGTCTCCCGGCGGATGGTCTCGAAGGCGTCGGCCACCCCGGGGTCGCCGGCCACCGGCCGCGCCCGGACCAGGGCCTGGTGCTCCCAGGTCCAGGCGCTCTCCTCCTGGTAGCGGCGGAAGCCCTCCAGGTTGGTGACCAGCAGGCCGGCGGCGCCGGAGGGGCGCAGGCGGAGGTCCACCTCGTAGAGGGTGCCGGAGGCGGTCTGGGCCCCCAGCAGGTGGATGATCCGCTGGGCCAGGCGGGCGAAGAAGACGGCGCTGGCCACCGGGCGCTCGCCGTCGGTGGGCTCGTCCTCGGTCTCGCTGTCGTGGAGGAAGACCAGATCGAGATCCGAGCCGTAGCCCAGCTCCCAGCCGCCGAGCTTGCCGTAGCCGATGATGGCGAAGCCGGTGTCGCAGACCTCGCCGTCCCGCCGGCAGCGGGGCCGGCCGTGGCGGGCGGCGAGGTGGGACCAGGCCAGGGTGAGGATGCGGTCGAGGATTACCTCCGCCAGGTGGGTGAGGTGGTCGCTCACTACCATCAGCGGCACCGCCTCGGCGACGTCCGCCGCCGCCACGCGCAGCATGGCGGTCTGGGCGAAGTCGCGCAGGGCGTCCATCTGCAGCTCCAGGTCGTCCGTGGGCGCGCGGCGCAGGCGCTGGTCGGCGTCGCGCTCCAGCTCGGCGCGATCCGGCGGGCGGTAGAGGGTGGCCGGGTCCAGGAGGTCGTCGAGGAGCACGGGGTGCTGGCCCAGCTGCTTGGCGATCCAGGGGGAGACCTCGCACAGCTTCACCAGCTGGGAGAGCGCCATGGGGTTCTCCACCAGCAGCGCCAGGTAGACGCTGCGCTGGGCGATGCGCTCCACCAGGTCCAGGGCGCGCTCCAGGGTCCGGCCGGGGGCGTCCCGACCCCCGATGGCGCCCAGCAGCAGGGGCATGAGGTGGTCCAGCCGCTCCCGGCCCCGGTTGGAGAGGCCGCGATAGGCGTGGCCCCGGCGCAGCGCTTCCAGCCGCTTCAGGGCGCCGGCGGGGTCGTCGAAGCCGGCGGCGGCCAGGGCCGCCTCCGCCTCCCCGGCCTCCAGCCCCTCCTGCCAGACCAGGGCGAGGTCGCCGGGGTCGCTGTCGGCGTGTTCGGTCTGGGGGGCGGCGAAGACCTGCTCGAAGTGGCCGCGGACCCGGTCGCGTTCGTCGGTGATGCGATCGGACAGGGCGGGCCAGTCGGCCTCCCCCATCTCCCAGGCCAGCAGGGCCCGCTCGTCGGCGTCGGTGGGCAGCTCGTGGGTCTGGCGGTCCGCGCGCGCCTGGAGGCGGTGCTCCAGGTGGCGGAGGAAGACGTAGGCGGCGTCCAGCTCCCGGGCGGCGTAGTCGGTGAGGACGTCGTCGGCGGCCAGCAGGCGCAGGACGCCGCGCAGGTCCCGGCGGCGCAGCTCGGAGTCGCGGCCGCCGCGGATGAGCTGGAAGGCCTGGGCGATGAACTCCACCTCGCGGATCCCGCCGGCGCCCAGCTTGATGTTCTCCTCCAGCCCCTTGCGCCGGACCTCCCGGTTGATGAGGGTCTTCATGTCGCGGATGGACTCGAAGGCGCCGTAGTCCAGGTAGCGGCGGTAGACGAAGGGGCGCAGCTGCTCCATGAGGGCGGCGCCGGCCTCGCGGTCGCCGCCCACCACGCGGGTCTTGATGAGGGCGTAGCGCTCCCACTCCCGGCCGTGGAGCTGGTAGTAGGTCTCCAGGGCGTCGAAGCTGGCCACCAGCGCGCCGGAGTCGCCGAAGGGGCGCAGCCGCATGTCCACGCGGAAGACCCGGCCCTCCGCGGTGGTGGCGTCCAGGGCCTGGATGAGGCGCTGGCCCAGGCGGGTGAAGTAGCGCTCGTTGTCCACGCTGCGCGCCGCCCCCACCGTCTCGCCCGCCTCGGGGAAGGCGAAGATGAGGTCGATGTCCGAGGAGACGTTGAGCTCTCCCGCGCCGAGCTTGCCCATGCCCAGGACCACCAGCCGCTGGATGGTGCCGCTGTAGGCGCCCATGGGGGTGCCCATCTCGGTCCGCTGCCAGGTCTCCAGGCGGGCCAGGGCGCCGTCGATGCACGCCTCGGCGAAGGCGGAGAGATCGGCGGTGGTGGCGTCGAGGTCGGCGCGGCCGGCCAGGTCGCGCCAGATGATCCGGACCATCTCCCGGCGGCGCAGC
>JBNJED010000083.1:0-6867 GCA_051745535.1 Pseudomonadota bacterium
CGGTGGCGTGGGGGACGCCGGGCAGGCGGGTCTCGGCGACGGCGACGGTGCCGTCGTGGGGCCGCTCCAGCGGGCCGAAGAGCTGGCCGACGCCGTGGGGTCGGGTGCCGGCGATGCTCCCCAGCTCCCGGGCGCCCGTCCACGGCGGGAGGTCGCCGTCCAGCCCCGCCTCCCAGGCCCGACCCAGGAGACAGCGGGTGGTCCGGTGGCCGGCCAGGGCGCGGGCAACGCTGCTGCCCCGATGGGGCGTGCCCAGGGTGACCACCCGCCCGGGGCGCTCGATACCGCGGTCGATGCCGGCGGCCAGGGCGTAGCGGATCACCAGCCCGCCCAGGCTGTGGCCCACCAGGTGGACCTCGCCCTCGGGGCGGTTCGCGACGAAGCGGGCCAGATCGGCCCCGTGGGCCGGCGCTGGTGCCCGGGTCGTACGGTAGCAAAAGATCTCGGGAGAATAGCCGACCCGGCGCAGACGGCGGGCCAGCAGCGCCATGTCCCGGCCCGGCATCCAGAGGCCGTGAACCAGGACCACGGTGGCCATTTCAGCCCTCGCTACTGCCCCCCGAGGGCCGGCGCAGCCGGATCCCCAGCTCGCGCAGCTGGGCCTCGCTCACCTCGGAGGGGGCGCGGGTGAGCGGGCAGTTGGCGCTCTGGGTCTTGGGGAAGGCCATGACCTCGCGGATGGAGTGGGCGCCGGCCATGAGCATCACCAGCCGGTCCAGGCCGAAGGCGATACCGCCGTGGGGCGGGGCGCCGTAGCGCAGGGCGTCCAGCAGGAAGCCGAACTTGTCCTCGGCCTCCTCGGCGCCGATGCCCAGGGCCTCCAGGACGCGGCGCTGGGTGGGCTCGTGGTGGATACGCAGGGAGCCGCCGCCCACCTCGGTGCCGTTGAGCACCAGGTCGTAGGCGCGGGAGAGGCACTCTCCGGGGGCGCTCTCCAGCCGCTCCACATCCTCGTCCCGCGGGGCGGTGAACGGGTGATGGAGGGCGTACCAGCGGTTGTCCTCGTCATTCCACTCGAACATGGGGAAGTCCACCACCCACAGCGGCCGCCAGCCCTCTTCCACCCGGTCCAGGTCGTGGCCCAGGCGCACGCGCAGGGCGCCCAGGGCCTCGTTGACCACGTGGTGCCTGTCGGCGCCGAAGAAGACCAGGTCCCCGGCCTCGGCGCCGGTGCGCTGGAGGATACCGTCCACCGCCGCGTCGCTGAGGAACTTGAGGATGGGCGACTGCAGCCCCTCGCGGCCGGCGGCCGGGTCGTTGACCTTGATGTAGGCCAGCCCCTTGGCGCCGTAGATGCCGACGAAGTCGGTGTAGTCATCGATGGCCTTGCGGGTGAGGCTGCCGCCGCCGGGCACGCGCAGGGCGGCAACGCGGCCGTGGGGGTCGGTGGCCGGGCCGGAGAAGACCTTGAAGTCGGCGTCGGCCACCAGGTCGGCGACGTCCACCAGTTCCAGGTCGATGCGCAGGTCCGGCCGGTCGGAGCCGTAGCGGCGCACGGCCTCGGCGTAGGTCATGCGCGGGAAGGGCTCCGGCAGCGCCGTCTCCAGCACCTCGCCGAAGAGCCGCCGCACCATCCCCTCCATGAGGTCCATGATGGTGTCTTCGTCGACGAAGGAGGCCTCGATGTCCAGCTGGGTGAACTCCGGCTGGCGGTCGGCGCGCAGGTCCTCGTCGCGGAAGCAGCGGGTGATCTGGTAGTAGCGGTCCATGCCGGCGACCATGAGCAGCTGCTTGAAGAGCTGCGGCGACTGCGGCAGGGCGAAGAACTGGTTGCGGTGGGTGCGGCTGGGCACCAGGTAGTCCCGCGCCCCCTCGGGCGTCGCCCGGGTGAGCATGGGGGTCTCCACGTCCAGGAAGCCGTGGTCGTCCAGGTAGTCGCGCAGCACCCGGGTGATCCGGGAGCGCAGCTTCATGCGCTCGGCCATGCCGCGCCGGCGCAGGTCCACGTAGCGGTGGCGCAGGCGCAGCTCCTCGCCCACCTCGTCGTCCTCCACGTCGAGCATGAAGGGGGGCGTCTCGGCGCGGTTGAGGATGGCCATGGACTCGCCCACGACCTCCACCTCGCCGGTGGGCAGGTCGGGATTCTCGGTCCCCTCGGGGCGGCGGCGGACCCGGCCGCTCACCTCGATGACGTACTCGCTGCGCAGCCCCTCGGCGTCGGCGAAGACGGCCGGGGTCTCATCGGGGTCGAAGACCACCTGTACGAAGCCCTCCCGATCCCGCAGGTCGACGAAGATGATCCCGCCGTGGTCCCGACGGCGGTGGACCCAGCCGTAGAGCTGGACCGTGGAGTCGATGTCGCTGGCACGGACCTCGCCGCAGTAGTGGCTACGCATGTTCTGTCCCGGGTTGTGGTGAACGGTTTCGGCGGTACGGGAAGCCGGCCATCTTACGGTCGGGTGCCGGTGCAAGCAACTGCCCGCGGACGATGCTAGAGTGGAGCGCCAGCCACACGGAAGGCAGCCGAGACCGCCCCATGGCCGACTCTTCCTCCGCCCCGGATGCCACCCTCGCCGTCGCCGCCCTGGAACAGCTCGCCGACGGCGTGCTCATCGCCGAGGCCGGCGACCCGCCGCGCATCTGTTTTGCCAATCCCGCCTGGGAGCGCATGACCGGCTACCCCGCCGAGGAGGTCCACGGCCGCGTCCCCGGCCCCCTGGATACGAGCAACGAGGATCCGGCCCTGGTTCAGCTACGCGAACAGCTGGCGGCCGGGGACGCCAGCCGCGCGGAGTTCACCGACCGCCGCCGGGACGGCTCCGTCCTGCGGGTCGCCTGCTCCGCCTCGCCGACGCGCGATGCCGCCGGCACCGTCACCCACTACACCCTCGTCTACCGCGATCGGGAGAGGGAGGCGGAGGCGAGCACCCGCATGCACCAGCTGGAGACGCTGGTCCGCATCCAGGCCGAACTGGCCGCCGGCACCCAGGACCTGGAGCGGCTGCGCCAGCGGGTGGTGGACACCGCCCTGGAACTCACCGGGGCGGAGGGGGCGGCCATCGAGGAGATCCAGGGGGATGCCCTGATCTACCGGGCCGTAGCGGGCATCGCCACCGGGAATGCCGGCCTGCGGATCCCCCTGGAGGGATCGCTCACCGGCCGCGCCTACACCGGCGGCGAGAGCCTGCTGGTCATGGATACGGCCACCGAACCGCACCTGTCGGCCGAGCTGCAGGGCCTCGCCCAGCAGGCGGGGTTCCGCTCGGGCGTCCTGGTCCCCCTCTCCCACGAGGGCCGTGCCTGGGGCGTGCTCAAGGTCTATGCCCGGGAGCCCGGACGATTCGGCGAGGCCGAGCGCCACCTGCTGGAACTGGCCTCCGGCGTGCTGGCGGCCAGCCTCCACCGGGCCCGGGACTACGCCGACGAGCTGGACCGGCGCAGCCTGCTCCTGGACGCGGTACCCGCCCTCATCTCCTATATCGATGCCGAGCAGCGCTACCGCGAGGTCAACGCCGCCTACCGGGAGCGCTTCGGCATCGAGGCCGAGGAACTGCGCAACACCCCCGTCTCCGAGTTCCTGGGCCAGGAGGGCTACGACCGCATCCGCCCCTACCTGGAGGCGGCGCTGGCCGGGGAACGGGTAAGCTACGAGAACGACATCCCCCTGCCCGACGGGACCATCCGGACCCTCCACGGCGACTACCTCCCCCACCGCGGCACCGATGGCCGGATCCTCGGCCTCTACGCCATCGTCCGGGACATCACCGATCACCGCGATGCCCGCATCGACTACCTCACCGGGCTGCTCAACCGCCGGGAGTTCGAGGCCCAGGCGCAGCGGCTGCTGGCCGTGGCCCAGCGCTACCAGCACCCGGTGGTCCTGGTCATGGCCGACATCGACCACTTCAAGTCGGTGAACGACGACCTGGGCCACCTGGTCGGCGACGAGGTGCTCCAGGGGGTGGCCCGGACCCTGCGCGCCGACCTGCGCGAGGCCGACCTCGCCGGCCGCTGGGGCGGCGAGGAGTTCGTCCTGGTACTGCCGGAGACCTCCATGGACGAGGGCCACCAGCTGGTGGAGCGGCTGCGCCGGGCCGTCGCCAGCCAGGCGCTGTTGCCGGACCGTCAGGTCACGGTGAGCTTCGGGCTGGCCCAGGCGGGCCCCGGGGACAGCCTGCGCGCCCTCCAGAGCCGCGCCGACCGCGCCCTCTACCGGGCCAAGCGCGGCGGCCGCAACCGCGTGGAGGTCGACCGCGAAGAGGAGCCGGACTAAGCCGGAAGGTCGGCGGGCCGGTCGACATCACGGTGGATCCCCGGATCGTCGACGGCCACCGGAACCCGGGAGTGCGGATGGGCGGTGACCACCGAGCGGGCGCCGCGGTCGCCGTCCAGGGCGCGCAGTTCGGTCCCCAGCGCCGCCCCGAAGCCCACGGGGTGCCCGCCCCGTCCGGCGTGCTCCGGCACGGCAACCCCGGCCCCGGCGCGCATGGCCGCGGCCACCGCCGCCACCGTCTCCGGGGCGATCCAGGGCATGTCCGCCAGGGCGATGACCCAGCCCTTTGCCGCGCCGGCCGCGGCGACTCCGGCCGCCAGGCTCGCCCCCATGCCGCGCTCCGCCGCCGGGGTCGTCACCACTTCCAGGCCTGCCTCCGTGAGGAGGCCGGCCAGTTCCGCCTGACCCGGCCGCACCACGGCCATTGCGCCGTCCACGCCGCCCACCAGGGCGTCGGCAGCCGCCCGTGCTACGGGCCGTCCATCCGCCAGCGGCTGGAGCAGCTTTAAGCCGGGGCCGAAGCGCGAGCCCGTCCCGCCCGCCAGCAGGATGCCGACGACCTCGCTCATGGGCCCGGGTGGGCCACGGCTGCACCGCGGCGCTCGGCGGTCATCTCCGCCAGGATGGCCACGGCGATCTCCGCCGGGGTGCGGCTGCCGATGGCCAGTCCCACGGGACCGCGGAGGCGCTCCACCGCTGCCTCCGGGAGGCCGAATTCCACCAGCCGCTGGCGGCGCGCGTCGTTGGTCCGCCGGGAGCCCAGGGCGCCGACGTAGAAGGCGGAGGATTCCAGCGCCCGCCACAGGGCGAGATCGTCCAGGCGGGGATCGTGGCTGGTGGTGACCACGGCGTCCCGCGGGCCGGGGTCCAGGGTCAAAACCGCCTCGTCGGGCATGGCCGCGGTAAGCGCCACGCCGGGCTCGTCGAAGGCGGTGCGATAGTGCTGACGGGGGTCGCAGACCGTCACCCCGTAGCCCAGCCGCCGGGCCATGGCGGCCAGGTGGCTGCCCAGCTCCCCGGCACCGATGGTCAGCAGCCGCCACGCCGGGCCGAAGCGCTTGGCCACCCCGATCTCGTCGGCGACCAGGTCCGGGCCGGCGGCATCCGCCTCCAGGGTGACGGCGCCGGTAGTCCGCTCCACCCGGCGGCAGAGGGTCTCGCCCCGCTCCAGGGCCCCGGCCACCGCGGCGATTTCCCCCGCATCCCCGGGGCCCCGGGCCTCGGCAAAGAGCTCCAGGGTCCCGCCGCAGGGCAGGCCCAGCCGCTCGGCCTCCGCCCCGCCCCAGTGCAGGGTCACCGGGGGTTCGCCGGGTTCGGGGAGCCAGGCGGGGAGCTCGGCCTCCACGCAGCCGCCGGAGACCGAACCCACGACCACCCCATCACCCCGGCGCGCCAGGAGGGATCCCGGCGGGCGGGGCGAGGAGCCCCAGGTCCGGACCACGGTGACCAGGTGGACGATGTGGCCGTCGGCCAGCCACTGCTGGGCCGCGGCCACCACGGCGGCGTCACCGCCCTGGGCATACCCCGCGCTGGCGTCCACGGCCTAGGCGGACTGGTAGCCGGCCCGGGTGAGCGGCAGCCGGCGCACCGGCTCCCCGGTGAGCGCCCGGATGGCGTTGACCACCGCCGGGGCGATGGGGGGCGTACCGGGCTCGCCGACACCGCCGGGCTCCTGGTCGCTGTCGACGATGTGGGTCCGGACCTCCGGCATCTGGTCGATGCGCAGGATCCGGTAGTCGTCGAAGTTGGCCTGCTCCACCTGGCCCCGGTCGACGGTAATGGCCTCGCCCAGGGCGGCGGAGAGGCCGTAGGCGACGCCGCTCTCCATCTGCTCGGCGATGATTTCGGGATTCACCGCCGGGCCGCAATCGATGGCGACGTCCACGCGGTGGACGCGGACCTCGTTGTCGTCGCTCACGGAGACCTCGGCCACCTCGGCGCAGTAGCTGCCGAAGGCGTGGACCACGGCGATGCCGCGGGCCCGTCCCTCCGGCAGGGACTCGCCCCAACCGGCCTCCCGGGCGGCGCGCTCCAGCACCCGGCGGTTGCGATCCCCCTCGGGCAGGAGGCGCCGACGCAGCTCGAAGGGGTCTTCCCCGACGGCCGCGGCCACCTCGTCGAAGAAGGCCTCGCGGATGTAGTCGTTCTGGGAGTGGCCCACGGAGCGCCACCACCACAGCGGCACCGGCGTATCGGTGCGGACGTAGTCCACGTGGATATTGTCCAGCCCGTAGGGGACCTCCTTGGCCGTCTCCACCGAGGTCCCGTCCATCTTCTCGTCGGACCCGATCATGCCGATCTGACCCATGATGGAGGGGCCGACGATGCGGTGCCGCCAGCCGCTTATCTGCCCATCACCATCGATGGCGGCGGCCAGCCGGTTGTAGGTGGCCGGGCGGTAGTGGTCGTGGCGGGTGGTGTCCTCCCGGGTCCACATGACCTTCACCGGGGCGCCAGCGGCCTTCGCACAGGCCACGGCGTCGGCGACGAAGTCGGTGTGGGAGCGCCGGCCGAAGCCGCCGCCCAGAAAGGTGGTATGGACCCGGACCTGCTCAGTCGGCAGGCCGCTGGCCTCCGCCGCCACCTTCCGGGTTTCGGTCTGATTCTGGGTGGGCGCCCAGACCTCGCAGACGTCATCCGCGATGCGGGCGGTG
>JBNJED010000084.1:0-6700 GCA_051745535.1 Pseudomonadota bacterium
CTCTCCCCCGGGCGCGGCCCCTTGACCACGAAGCCGCCCTTGGCGCCCACCGGGACGATGACGGCGTTCTTCACCATCTGGGTCTTCATCAGCCCCAGGACCTCGGTGCGGTAGTCGGCGTGGCGGTCGGACCAGCGGATCCCGCCCCGGGCGACGTCGCCGCCGCGCAGGTGGACCCCCTCCACGTGGGGGGCGTGGACGAAGATCTCGTGGGCCGGGCGCGGCTCGGGGAGGTCGGCCAGCCGTCGGGGCTCGATCTTCAGCGCCAGGGCGGGGACGTCGTCGCGGAAGCGGTTGGTGCGCACCGTGGCCTGGACCAGCGCCAGCAGCCGGCGCAGGACGCGGTCGGTATCGGCGCCGGGCACCGCCTCCAGGGAGCGCTCGATGCCGTCGGTGAGCCGCTCGGCCCGCTGGGTCCGGGTCGCCTCGTCCAGGGCCGGGTCGAACCGGGCGTTGAACAGATCCACCAGGAGCCGGGCGATCTGGCCCTGCTCCGCCAGGGCGCGGGCGGTGAAGCCCTGGCCGAAGGGCAGGCCGGTCTGGTGGAGCCAGCGGTGGGCGGCGCGCAGCAGGTCCGCCTCGCGCCAGTCCAGGCCGGCGTGGAGGACCAGGCGGTTGAAGTCGTCGTCCTCCGCCTCCCCGTTCCAGACCCGCTGGAAGGCCTCGCGGAAGGCGTCGGCCCGCTCGCCGCTGGCATCCTCCGCCGGGCCGCCCTCCAGCCCCAGGTCCTGGAGCCAGACGACGCCGCCACCGGCCGGGCGCAGGGCGTGGGACTGCTGATCGGCGACGCGCACGCCCAGATTCTCCAGCACCGGCAGCAGGTCGGAGAGACCGAAGGGGTGCTCCGGGCGCAACAGGCGCAGCCGCAGGCCGCCGGGGCCGCCCAGCTCCAGGGCGGTGGCCATGCCGCCGGCCGCGGCCAGCCGCTCCATGCGGTCGATGTCGGCGGCGGCGGTCTCCACCCGGTGCTGGTCGCAGTAGGAGGCGGGGAAGGCGTTGCGGTAGCGCTCGTACAGCGCCAGGCCGCGCGCCTCGCCGTGGAGGGCGACCAGCTCCGCGCGCAGCCGATCGCCCCAGCCGCGGGCCAGGTCCGCCAGCCGCCGCTCCAGGGCGCCGACGTCGGGAGCGGGGAACTGCTCGGGATCGGTATGGAGCAGGAGATAGACCCGGGCCAGCTCGGAGTCATCCAGCCAGACGCTGACGTCCACGCCGTGGGCGCCCAGCTCGGCGGTGAGCAGGGACTGGATGGCCAGGCGCAGCCGGGTGTCGAAGCCCTCCCGGGGGACGTGGACCAGCGCCGCCATGAAGCGGCCGAAGGGGTCGGGGCGCAGCACCAGCCGCACCCGCTGGCGCTCCTGGAGCTGGACGATGGCCCGTGCCGCCGCCAGGAGCTGGTCGCCGTCGGCCTGGAAGAGCTCGTCCCGGGGCAGGGTCTCCAGGGTATTGTAGAGCGCCTTACCGGCGTGGCTCCGCGGGTCGATCCCCGAGCGCTCCATCACCGCCGCGACCTTCTCCCGCAGCAACGGGATCCGGTGGGGCCGCTCGTGGTGGGCGTTGGAGGTGAACAGCCCCAGGAAGCGCCACTCGCCGACCACCCGGCCCTCGGCATCGAAGCGGCGGACACCGACCATGTCCAGGTAGCCCGGCCGGTGGATGGTGGAGCGCCGCCGGCTCTTGGTGATGAGCAGTGGCTCCGGGCGCGCCGCCTCCTCCCGGTAGGGCCGGGGCAGGGCATCGAAGGTGGTGGAGCGCCGGTCCACCTCGGGCCCGCGCAGCATGCCCAGCCCCGAGCCGGCCTCCACCCGGAGATGGGGGCCGTCGTCGTCGACCTCCAGGGTATGCATCCGATAGCCCAGGAAGGTGAAGTGGTCCCCCGCCATCCAGCGCAGGAAGGCGGCGGCCTCCGCCGCGCCGTCCACTGGTGCGGCCTCGACGGCAGCGGCGGCCTCCTCCAGCCGGCCCGTCATGGGACCCCAATCGTCCACCACGGCATCCAGGGTCGCCAGGACCGCCTCCAGATCCCCGGCCAGGGCGGCGTTATCCGTGTCCGCCCGCCGGTCCACCTCCAGCCGCACCACCGCCTCCGGCTCGCCGCGGCCGGTGGCGGTAACCGCGCCCTCGGCGTCACGCGCCACGCTGATAACGGGGTGGACGGTCCAGTGGACGGCCAGGCCGTGGCGGTTGAGCGCCAGGCGCAGGGAGTCCACCAGGAAGGGGCGGTCCGCCTGGACCAGCTCTACCACGGTGTGTGGGCTGGACCAGCCGTCGCGCTCCGGGTCCGGGTCGTGGACGCGCAGGTGGCTCTCCCCCGGCCGCCGGGGCTGGTGGAGGAGCGCCCAGTGGGCGCGGGCGGCCCCCACCAGGTCCTCGGCCCGGCGCTCCGCCAGGTCCTCCGCCGCCATGCCGGCGTAGCAGGCCTCGACGAAGGCGGCGAAGCCCGTGCCGGCGGTCGCCTCCACCTCACCGGCCCGCTGCCGGACGGCGGCCAGCGGCTGTTCGGGTGCGCGTCCCATGGACCCTCCTGGACGGTGGATAGCTCCGACCCTAATCCCCCTTGGTGGGGCCGGCAACCAATCGCCATCCCTGGTCTATCCTCGGGCGTTAACGGGCGCTCGAGGTCGAATAACGGTCATCTAACGATCGGCTGCTATGTTCTTGCACGTCCCCAGCGGTCATGTCCCTCCAGGAGGAACGAACGATGTACAGCCATACCCATCACGGACTGAATACCGAGCAGCCGACCCCCGCCACCGACATGGGCACCCACCGGCCTCCGCGCCTCGATGTCTGTCTGGAGAAGGCGCTGTCGCGCTACTTCGCCGAACTCGACGGCCAAGCCCCCAACGAGCTCTACCGCCGCGTGCTGGATCAGGTGGAGCCGCCGCTGCTGGAGACGGTGATGATCTACACCCGGGGCAACCAGAGCCGCGCCTCGGAGATCCTCGGCATCAGCCGCGGCACCCTGCGCACCAAGCTCAAGCGCTACAACATGGCCTGAGCCCTCCCCGGGGAGTAGCATAGCGGCCTGTTTCCCCAGCGACAGGCCGTTCCGTGCACACGACTCCAATTCCTGGCAAGGACGCCGCCCCGGAAGAGACCATCGCCCGCGTGGGCCACAGCCTGCGCGGGCTCAATATTGGCGTTCGCACCACCGGCTGGCAGCAGCCGGTCCCCGGCGTGTGGTCCCTGCACCTGCGCGCCCGGGACTGCGGCCGGCTGTTCAGCAACGGCAAGGGCACCGGCCGGCGCGCCTGCCTGGCCAGCGCCCTGGGCGAGTTCGTGGAGCGGCTGGCCACCGGCTACTTCTTCACCGACTACTACCTGGCCCCGGCGGCCGGCGACTTCCTCCTCCACCCGGACGAGCGCTCCGTGGACCCGGCGCGCTGGCGCGAGCAGTGCCTGGATCCGGAGCTGCTGGCCTGGTACGACCCCGAGGGCGACCTGGACGCCACCGCCCTGGGCGAGCGCAACAGCGACGGCGACCGGATCACCGCGCTGCCCTTCCACCGCCACCGCGACGGCGCCACGCGCTACTTCCCCGCCAACATCCTGGCGAGCCTCTACGCCAGTAACGGCATGGCCGCCGGCAATACCCCGGCGGAGGCGCGGGTCCAGGCGCTCTCCGAAGTGCTGGAGCGGGCCGCCCGGGCGACCCTCCTGGCCGAGGCGGCCCCCATGCCGCCATTGCCGGAGGCCATCGTCGAGGCCTACCCGGCGGTGAGCCGGGCCCTGGCGGCGCTGCGCCAGCGCGGCCTGCGCCCCCGGGCCGTGGACGCCTCCGCCGGCGGCCGCTACCCGGTGGCCGGGGTGGTGGTACGCCACCCGCGGGACGGCGGCGTCATCGCCTCCTTCGGCGCCCACCCGGACTTCGGCGTCGCCCTGGAGCGGGCCACCACCGAGCTCCTCCAGGGGCGCGGCACCCGGCTGGCCGGCTTCGAGGCCCCCACCTTCGACGACGCCGAGCTGGCCGAGCCCCACAATCTGGAGCTCCACTTCACCGACGGCAGCGGTCGGCTGGGCTGGAGCAACCTGGCCGGGGAGCCGGATCCCGACTTCACCCCCTGGGCCTCGCCGGGGGACAACGAGGCCGCCTTCCAGGCGATGTGCACCGACCTGGAGCGCCAGGGGCTGGACGTCTGGGTGGCCGACTACCCCGAGCTGGGGCTGCCGGTCTGCCGCCTGCTGGTCCCGGGCCTCTCGGAGGTCTACCCCCGCGAGGACCTGCTGTTCGAGAACCACAACGAGGGGGCCGCCTTCCGGGACGCCATCACCGCCGCCCCCACCCTGGACGCCGGGGCGGCCGGGGAACTGCTGGCCCGGCTGGAGAATGGCGGCTACAGCGACCTGCAGCCGGTGACCGGCTTCATCGGCATCGCCGCCGACCGCGGCAGCGGCTGGGCCGGGCTGACCCTGGGCGAGTTCAAGCTGCGCCTGGCCGCCGCCGCCGGCGACCTCGACGCCCTGGAGGAGAACCTGGAGGCGGCCCGGGAGACCCCGCGGGACGCGCGCCGGGACCGCGCCTACCGCGCCCTGGCCGATCGCCTGGAATGGCATCGGCAGGGAGAGCCGGCCCGACTGCGGCCGGCGCTGGAGTGGGCCCACGGCGGCCCGGCCCTGATCTGGGCGGAGGCGGCCCTGGCCGGCTCCCCCTGGGAGATGGGGTCGCTGGCCGTGGACGGCCCCGACGCCGGCGGCCACCGCGCCGTCCTCGAGGTCTACCGCCGGGTCCAGGCGGCGCGCCGCCGTAGCTGATCGAGGGGCTGACCGAACTATCATCAGGGATATACCCGGACAATCGCCCGACCCATCGGAGGAGTCGCCATGCACCCGTTCCCAGCCGCCCTGCTCCTGACCGCGTCCGTCCTGCTCGCCGGCTGCGCCGGCAGCCCCGGCGGGGGCGAGGAGGAACCGCCCCCCTTCGCCGACATCCACACCCACTACAACTGGAACCAGGCGGAGATCACCGACCCGGAGGCGGTCACGGACGCCTTTGCGCGCCACAACGTCTCCCTGGCGGTGGTGGTCGCCGAGCCCAGCGACAACGCCCTGAAGATCCCGAGCACCGAGACCACCGAGGTGGTCCCGCTGTTCAGCCCCTACATCCGCCCCGGGATCCGGCCGGAGTGGCACCGCGACGAGCGGGTGCTCGACGAGGCGCGAGCGGCCATGGAGTCCGGCGACTACGCCGGCTTCGGCGAGGTCCACATCGGCGGCAGCGGCTTCGGCCGGGATAACGAGAACTTCCGCGGGATCATGGAGCTGGCCGCGGAGTACGACGTCCCGGTGCTCCTCCACGTGGAGGCGAGCCAGCCGGAGTACATGATGCGGATCTGCCGCGAGCACGACGACGTGGACATCCTCTGGGCCCACGCCGGCGGGATCCTCGGCCCCGAACAGGTGCGCCGGGCCGTGGCCGCCTGCGACAACCTCTGGGTGGAGTTCTCCGCCCGCGACCCGTGGCACTACGGCCGCCTGGCCGATGCCGGCCCGGAGGGGGAGACCCTGCGCGAGGGCTGGGAGGCGCTCATCGCCGACTACCCGGACCGCTTCATGACCGGGACCGACCCGGTGGCCAACGCCCACGAGACCTACCGCTGGCACGAGGCCAACGACGGCTGGTCGATGTACGACGACATCATGGGCTTCCACCGCGACTGGCTGGACCAGCTCCCCGACGACCTGGCCCGCCGGGTCCGGCTGACCAACGCCCACGAGTTCTTCGACGTCCCCCTTCCCGGCGAGCAGTAGCCCCTACTCCCCGGTCCGGCGCAGGACCGCCAGGGGCGGCTCGCGGACCACGCCGCGGGCGCCCAGCCAGCCGGTGAGCGCCGCCCCGCCGGCCCCGGCGGCGACGCCGATGGCCACGATCCCCGGCGCCGGCTGCCAGGGGAGGTCGAAGGCGAAGACCGCCAGCGCCATGCCCAGGGCGCTGGCGGCCAGGCCGGCGACCAGGCCCGCCGTGGCCCCCAGGGTGGCGAACTCCGCCAGGGTTGCCCGCATGAGCAGGCCACGGCTCGCACCCAGGGCGCGCAGGATGGCCCCCTCGCGCCGGCGCTCGTCCAGGGTCGCCTCCAGGGCGGCGTAGAGCAGCAGAAGGCCGGCGACCAGGGTGAAGGCGAAGACGTACTCCACCGCCAGCGCCACCCGATCGGTGATGGAGCGCACCTGCTCCAGGATCCGGCCGGTATCCAGGATGGTCACCGACGGGAACTGCCGGTTGAGCTCGGTGAGCAGCGCCTCGTCCCCCTCTGGCAGACGGAAGGCGGTGATCCAGGTGGCCGGGTAGTCGGCCAGCACCCCCGGCGGCGTCACGGCGAAGAAATTGGCGCGGAAGGAGTCCCAGTCCACCTCGCGCAGATTGGTGACCAGCAGCTCCAGCTCCCGGCCCCCGATGCGGTAGGTGACGCGATCACCCACCTCGATCCCCAGGGCCTCGGCGATCCCCGCCTCCACCGAGACCCAGGGGCCGGACGCCACCCGCGGTGCCGACCACCACTCGCCGGCGACCACGCGGTTGCCGGCACCCGTATCCGCCGCCTGCGACAGATTCCACTCGCGCTCGGCCAGCCGGCGGGCGCGGGGCTCCTCGTACTCCGCCGCCTCCACCTCGGCGCCATTGATGGCGGTGAGCCGGCCCCGGACCATGGGGTGGAGATCGGGGTCGGCCACGCCGCCGTCCTCCAGGAAGGCGCGCAGCCCG
>JBNJED010000085.1:0-6543 GCA_051745535.1 Pseudomonadota bacterium
GGTAGTTGCCCTGATCCAGGCTGGCGTTGATGTGGAAGGCGATGTTCTCGCCGGTGACCTCGTAGCCCAGGGCGTCGCTCATGTAGCCGTGCTGGCCGAAGCTCGGCGTGGCGACGAACAGGGGCCGCTCGTAGCCGAGCATGCCGGCGTTGGAGCGCGCCTCCATGGTGGTCCAGGCGAAGGGGTCGTAGGTGACGCCGCCGGTGTACTTGTAGGCCGGCTTGAGCGAGCCGGCGGTGATCCGGCCGAAGGGGGCATCCAGCCCCACGAAGGCCTCGCGCTGCTCCTCGCTCCAGGCGGCGCGGGTGGTGTTCAGCCGCAGCCGGTAGCGGGCGAGGACGGCGACGTCCTGCCCCAGGTCCTCCACCACGTCCACGCCCAGGTCGCCGCGCATGGCGTCGGTGAAGGCGATGCCGTCATCCCCGGGGGCGTTCGGGTGGGTGTCGCGGTAGTTGGCGATCTCCGCCTGGGCGGAGCCGGTGACGTCCACCTCGGTGGCCGCGGCCGGGGAGGCGGCCACGGCGGCCGCCGCGGCGAGGAGGGGGAGACGCTTGGCCATGATCGAGGATCCCTTGCCGATTGAATAAAGACGCATTATCCGGGAGAGCGGCGGCCCGAAACAAGGTGGGCCGGAGCCCTATTGCCGACCCGGCCGGAACGCATCCCAGAGCAGGAGGACGGCGCCGATGGTAATGGCGCTGTCGGCGATGTTGAAGGCGGGCCAGTGCCAGCCGGCGGCGTGGACGTCGATGAAGTCCACCACGTAGCCGAGGCTGAGCCGGTCCACCAGGTTGCCCACCGCCCCGCCGATGATGAGCGCCAGAGCGGCCCCCAGGCGGTGCTCGCCCCAGGAGAGCCGCGCCAGCCAGACCACCAGGGCCACGGCCACGGCGATGGCCAGGACGGCGAAGAGCCAGCGCTGCCAGCCGCCGGCATCCGCCAGCAGGGAGAAGGCGGCGCCGGTGTTGTAGGCCAGCCGCAGGTCCAGGAAGGGCAGCACGCTGATCATCCCCTCACGCAGGGCGGACTCCGCCCACCCCTTGGTGAGGTAGTCCAGCAGCAGGACGGCGGCGGCCAGCCAGAGCCAGCGCAGCATGGGGCGGCGCTGCAGGGCGGTCTCCATCAGATGAACTCCCGCGCCTCGCCATCCCCGGCGATATTGGTCACACAACGCCCGCAGAGGTCGGGGTGGTCGGCGTGCTCGCCCACGTCGGGGCGGTGGTGCCAGCAGCGGCCGCAGCGCGCGTGGCCGGTGGCGGCCACGGCGATCCAGACCTCGTCGCCGGTGGAGAGCTCCACGTGGTGGCCCTCCGCCGGTGCATCCTTGGCCCAGTGCACCCGGACGGCGGAAGTGAGGAAGAGGAAGCGCAGCTCGTCACCCAGCGGCTCCAGGGCCTGGCGCAGCTCGCTGCCGCAGTAGAGGTCCACCTCCGCCTCCAGGGCGCCGCCGATGCCGCCGGCGGTACGGAGCTGCTCCAGCTCGCGGCTCACCGCCTCGCGCACCTCCAGGGCCCGGCTCCAGAGACCGTCGCCGGTGCCCTCCTCCGCCGGCAGGGCCGGGAACTCGTGCCAGGTGGTGAGGAAGACGGAGTCGGCGGAGCGCCCCGGCAGGTGGTCCCAGACATCCTCGGCGGTGAAGCTGAGGATGGGGGCCATCCAGCGGACCAGGGCGGAGATGATGTGCCAGACCGCCGTCTGGGCCGAGCGCCGGCCGGCGCTCGCCGCCGGCATGGTGTACTGGCGGTCCTTGATGACGTCCAGGTAGAGGGAGCCCAGTTCCACGGCGCAGAAGTTGTGCAGCCGCTGGTAGACGTGGTGGTACTCGTGGCGATCGTAGGCCGCCAGGATGGCCTCCTGGGTCTCCACCGCCCGGCGCAGGATCCAGCGGTCGAAGGGGAGCATATCGGCGGGGGCCAGGGCGTGCTCCGCCGGCTCGAAGTCGGACAGATTGCCCAGCAGGAAGCGGGCGGTGTTGCGCACCCGCCGGTAGGCGTCGGCCATCTGCTTGAGGATGCGGTCGGAGACGGCCATCTCCGCGCGGTAGTCGGCGGAGGCGACCCACAGCCGCAACAGGTCGGCGCCCAGCTCGTCCACCACCTTCTGCGGGGCGACCACGTTGCCCTGGGACTTGGACATCTTCCGCCCGCCCTCGTCCACCGTGAAGCCGTGGGTGAGCACCCCCTTGTAGGGGGCGACCCCGCGCAGGGCGACGGAGGTGAGCAGGGAGGACTGGAACCAGCCGCGGTGCTGATCGGAGCCCTCCAGGTAGAGGTCGGCAGCGGGGAAGTCGGTGAGGCCCGCGCGCCGCTCCAGGACGGTGTAGTGGGTCACGCCGGAGTCCAGCCACACGTCCAGGGTGTCGGTGATCTTGCGGTACTGCTCCGCCTCGTCGCCCAGCAGCTCCGCCGGGTCCAGCTCGAACCAGGCGTCCATGCCGCCGGCCTCCACCCGTTGGGCGACGGCCTCGATGAGCTCGTCGGTGCGCGGGTGGAGCTCGCCGCTGTCGCGGTGGACGAAGAAGGGCAGCGGGGTGCCCCAGGTCCGCTGGCGGGAGATGCACCAGTCGGGGCGGTTCTCCACCATGGAGTGGATGCGCGCCTCGCCCCACTCCGGGGTCCAGTCGGTGGTACCGATGGCCGCCAGGGCCTTGTCCCGCAGGCCGCCGTGGTCCATGCCGATGAACCACTGCGGCGTGGCGCGGAACAGGATGGGGGTCTTGTGGCGCCAGCAGTGGGGGTAGCTGTGGTGCAGCGCCTCGTCATGGACCAGGGTGGCGGTGGCGCGCAGCTGCTCGATGACCTTCGGGTTCGCCTCCCGGGCGTGGAGGCCGCCGAAGTACTTCAGATCCTCGATGAAGGTGCCGTCGTCGCGCACGGGGTTGTCCACCGGCAGGCCGTAGCGCTGGCCGACGACGTAGTCCTCCTGGCCGTGGCCGGGGGCGGTGTGGACGCAGCCGGTGCCCGCCTCGGTGGTGACGTGGTCGCCGAGGATCACCGGGACCTCGCGCTGGTAGAAGGGGTGGGCGAGCTTGAGCCCCTCCAGGTCGGTGCCGCGGCAGTAGCCCACCACGCGGTAGTCGGTCTCCCAGCGCTCGAAGACGGTCTCCAGCAGCTCCTGAGCGACGATGAGCCGCTCCGGCGGATGCTCACCCACGCCGGGGCACTCCGCCACGGCGTAGTCCAGCTCGGGGTGGACGGCCACGCCCTGACTGGCCGGCAGGGTCCAGGGGGTGGTGGTCCAGATCACCAGGCTGATGTCGCCGTGGGCCTCGTGTTCGTGGCCCTCCGGGTAGTGGCAGCGGGCATACAGGGCCGCCGGGTCCAGCACGCGGTAGCGGACGTCGATGGCCGGGGAGGTGACCTCGTGGTACTCCACCTCCGCCTCGGCCAGGGCCGAGCCGCAGTCGGTGCACCAGTGGACCGGCTTGTAGCCGGTGTGGATGTGGCCCTCGGCCCGGATCCGGCCCACGGCGCGGATGGTGTCCGCCTCCATCTGCGGGTCCATGGTGAGGTAGGGCCTGTCCCAGTCGCCCAGGATCCCCAGCCGGATGAAGTCGTTCTTCTGGTTCTCCACCTGCTCGGCGGCGTAGTCGCGGCAGGCGCTGCGGAACTCGGCGTGGCTCACCGCCACCCCGGCCTTGCCCACGGTGCGCTCCACCTGCAGCTCGATGGGCAGGCCGTGGCAGTCCCAGCCGGGGATGTAGGGGGCGTCCATCCCGCCCAGGGTCCGGGACTTGATGACGAAGTCCTTGAGGACCTTGTTCACGGCGTGGCCGATGTGGATGTCGCCGTTGGCGTAGGGGGGGCCGTCGTGGAGCCAGTAGGTCGGCGCCCCGGCGCGCTCCTCGCGGATCCGCTGGTAGAGGCCGTTCTCCTGCCAGCGGGCCAGGAAACCCGGCTCCCGCTTGGGCAGGTTGCCGCGCATGGGGAAGTCGGTGTGGGGCAGGTTCAGGGTGTGCTTGTAGTCGGCCACGGCGGGCGTCCCTCCAGTGCGTTGTCTCGCGGCGTCATTCCACGCCCAGGCGGCGGCGGGCGGCGGCGGCATCGGCGTCGATCTGCGCGGTGAGCGCCTCCAGGGAGTCGAAGCGCCGCTCGTCCCGGATCTTCTCCACGAATTCCACGCTCACCGGGCGGCCGTAGAGGTCGCCGTCGAAGTCGAAGAGGTGGACCTCCAGCACCGGCTCGGTGCCGTCCACGGTGGGCCGGGTCCCCACGTTGGCCACCGCCGGGCGCGGCGCGCCGCCGTCCACGGTGAACCAGACGGCGTAGACCCCCGACAGCGGCCGCTTGCGCCGGTAGAGGGGGACGTTGGCGGTGGGGAAGCCGATGGTCCGCCCCCGCCGGTCGCCGTGGACCACGCGACCGCAGAGGCGGTAGGGCCGGCCCAGGAGCTCGGCGGCGGTCCCCAGCTCGCCGGCGGTGAGGGCGTCGCGCACCCGGGTGCTGCTCACCCGCTCCCCGTCCAGGGCGTAGGTCCGGGTCCGCTCCACCTCGAAGCGGTGTTCCGCGCCGGCGGCCTCCAGGGTCTCGAAGGTCCCGGCGCGGCGGTTGCCGAAGCGGAAGTCGTCGCCCACCACCAGGTAGCGCGTGCCCAGCCCCTCCACCAGGACCCGGCGGATGAACTCGTCCGGCCCCATGGCCGCCAGCCGGCGGTCGAACTTCAGGCAGAGCACCCGCTCCACCGGCTGGGTGCGCAGGACCTCGACCTTCTCGCGCAGCCGGGTGATCCGGGCGTTCGCCGCCTCCGGGGCGAAGTACTCCGCCGGGTGGGGCTCGAAGGTGATGAGCGTCGCCGGCAGATCGCGCGCCCGGGCCCCGGCCTCGAGCTGGCTCAGGACGGCCTGGTGCCCCCGGTGGACCCCGTCGAAGTTCCCGATGGTCACCGCCGAGCCGCGGTGCGCCGGGCGCAGGTTTTGCAGGCCGCGGATGACCTCCATCTGGTGTCCTTCTCCCTCGATGGGTTCGTCCGGGACCGGGCCCGGCGCCGTGGCATTTCGTGGCCGGGCAGTATACGACAGGGGCACCGCGTCTGCCCACGACGGGCCGCGCCCGGGTGGCGCTAGCGGTCGGTGCGGTCCGCGTCGCGGTTATCGGCGGTCTCCCCGGACCGGTCGGCCCCTTCTTCGGGGCGATTCTCCGGCGGCGGCTGGCGCACCGGGATCTTCGGGTCGTCGTCGTCCATGAGGATCCGGTAGGCGGGCCCCTCCAGGTCGTCGAACTGGCCGCTCCGGATGGCCCAGAGGAAGCCGGCCGCGGCGACGGCCAGCAGGAGGATGGCCAGGGGGATGAGGAAGTAGAGGGTCTCCAAGGTCTCGCCTCGCGACGGCGCCGGTGATCCTCCCATCGTACGACCGGCCGGGGTCGGCGACCACCCCCGGCCCGCCTGGATACCTAATCGCGATCGCCGGCCGACAGGCGCAGGGCGTTGGTCACCACGATGAGGGAGGAGAGCGACATCCCCAGGGCGGCGAGCCAGGGGGTGAGCCAGCCGGCGGCGGCCACCGGCAGGGCGATGAGGTTGTAGGCGAGGGCCCAGGCGATGTTCTGGCGAACCACGCGATGAGTGGCGCGCGCCCGGTCCACGGCATCGGCCAGCGCCGGCAGGCGATCCCCCTGGAGGATGAGGTCGGCGCTGGCGTGGGCCAGCTCGGTGGCCCGCGCCATGGCCACGGAGACGTCGGCCCCGGCGAGGACGGGGGCGTCGTTGACGCCGTCGCCGACCACGGCCACGCGCTCCCCCCGGGACTGGTAGTCGCGCACGGCCGCCAGCTTGCCGGCGGGATCGAGGCCGCCGCGGTGGTCGTCGATGCCGAGTTCGGCGGCGACGGCGGCCACCGCCGCCGGGCTGTCCCCGGAGAGGATGCCCACCGCCAGACCCCGCCGCTTCAGGGCGGCGATGGTCGCGGCGGCATCCTCGCGGAGGGTGTCGGCGAGGAAGAAGACGGCCAGGGGGCCCGCGTCGTCGCCCAGGGCCACGGGGGTCTGCCCCGGCCGCTGGTCGACGGCGGCCGTCAGGGCCTCGAACCCCGCATCCCCGGGGCCTTCGGCGCGGATGTAGTCCGGGCTGCCCAGCCAGTAGGTGCGCCCGTCCACGCGGGCGGTGACGCCGCGGCCGGGCTCGTTGGTGAGCGCCTGCACCGCGGGGGGCTGGTCGGGGCCGGCGGCGGCCAGGGCGCGGCCCAGCGGATGGCTGGTACCCGCCTCCAGGGCGGCGGCGATGGCCAGCGCCTCGCCGCCCTCCCCGCGCAGGGAAACGGTCTCGGTGAGCGAGGGCTCACCCCGGGTCAGGGTCCCGGTCTTGTCGAAGAGGATCCGGTGGGCACCGGCCAGCCCATCCAGGGCGTGGCCGCGGGTGGTGAGCAGCCCCAGGCGGGTGAGCGCCCCGACGCTGGCGGTAACCGCCACCGGCGTCGCCAGGGCCAGGGCGCAGGGGCAGCTGGCCACTAGCACGGCCACGGCGACCCAGAAGCCGGTGGCCGCATCCACCGCCCAGGTCCAGGCCCCGCCGGCCACCGCCGCCAGGATCAGGACGCCGAGGACGAAG
>JBNJED010000086.1:0-6353 GCA_051745535.1 Pseudomonadota bacterium
GGCGCCGCTGCTGGTCTCGCGCATCAAGGTCATGGCGCAGATGGACATCGCCGAGAAGCGGGTGCCCCAGGACGGCCGGATCTCCCTGCGCATCGCCGGGCGCGCCGTGGACGTGCGCGTCTCCACCCTCCCTGGTGGCGCCGGGGAGCGGGTGGTCATGCGCCTGCTGGACAAGCAGGCGGGCAAGCTCGACCTGGAGCATCTGGGCATGCCGGCCGACACCCGGGACCGGGTGGACCGGCTTATCCACTATCCTCACGGGATCCTGCTGGTCACCGGCCCTACCGGCTCCGGCAAGACCACCTCGCTCTACGCCGCGCTGACCCGGCTCAACGAGTCCAGCCGCAACATCCTCACGGTAGAGGACCCCATCGAGTACTACCTGGACGGCATCGGCCAGACCCAGGTGAACACCAAGGTGGAGATGACCTTCGCCCGCGGCCTGCGCGCTATCCTGCGCCAGGACCCCGACGTGGTCATGGTCGGTGAGGTCCGTGACCTGGAGACGGCCCAGATCGCCGTGCAGGCGTCGCTCACCGGCCATCTGGTCCTCTCCACCCTGCATACCAACACGGCCGTTGGCGCCGTGACCCGCCTGCGCGACATGGGCGTGGAGCGCTTCCTGCTGGCCTCCAGCCTCATCGGTGTACTGGCCCAGCGGCTGGTCCGCCGCCTCTGCCACCAGTGCCGGCAGGCCTACACGGCCGACGAGGCGGAGTGCCGGGCCCTTGGCCTCGATCCGGCGGATCCGCCCACCCTGTACCACCCCGGCGGCTGCGAGGTGTGCAACGGCCAGGGCTACAGCGGCCGCAAGGGCCTCTACGAGCTGGTGACCATCGATGATGCCATGCTCGGCCTCATTCACGAGGGGGCCGGCGAGCAGGCGCTGGAGGCCGAGGCCCGGCGCAACTCCCGCAGTATCCGGCAGGAGGGCGTCCATGCCGTCCTGGCCGGGGAGACCAGCCTGGAAGAGGTCATCCGCGTGACCCAGGAGGACTAGGCCGTGGCCGCCTTCGAGTACACCGCCCTGGACCGGCGCGGCCGCGAGAAGAAGGGGGTCCTGGAGGGAGATACCGCCCGCCAGATCCGGGGCCGCCTACGGGACCAGGGCTGGTCCCCGGTATCGGTGGAGCCGGTGGAGGAGCGCAAGGGCGGGGGGCGTGGTCCCCGCCTGCAGTTCCAGCGCGGGATCAGCGGCAACGACCTGGCCGTGGTTACGCGGCAGCTGGCGACCCTGGTCTCCTCCGGCATGCCGGTGGAGTCGGCGCTGGCCACGGTGGGCGAGCAGACGGAGCGCATGCGGGTACGCCGGGTGGTGCTCGGGGTCCGTTCGCGGATCCTGGAGGGCTACGGATTCGCCGAGGCGCTGGCCGGATTTCCCCGGGTCTTCCCGGATCTCTACCGGGCCACCGTGGCCGCCGGCGAGCATGCCGGCCACCTGGACGCCATCCTGGAGCGGCTGGCCGACTACACGGAGAACAGCCAGGCGGTGGGCCAGAAGCTCATGGTGGCCCTTATCTACCCGGCGCTGGTCTCCCTGGTGGCGGTGGGCGTGGTCCTGGTCCTGCTGGCCTACGTGGTCCCGGAGGTGGTTCGCGTCTTCGAGGGCATGGACCAGGAGCTGCCGCTGCTGACCCGGGTGCTCATCGGGTTGTCCGACGGTGTCCGCGACTGGGGCCCCCTCATCGGGCTCCTGCTGGGACTGGCAGCGGCGGCCGGGGCGTGGATACTGCGTCGGGAAGGGCCGCGGTTGCGCTTCGACCGCTGGCTCCTGCGCCTGCCTCTGATCGGGCGGGTGCTCCGGGCGCTGAATGCCGCCCGCTTCGCCCGGACCCTGGCCATCCTCGCCGACGCGGGTGTACCGGTCCTGGACGGCCTGCGCATCGCCGCCGAGGTGGTGCGCAACCGCGCTATGCGTGCCGGCGTGGAGGAGGCGGCGCGCCGGGTCCGCGAGGGGAGTGCTATCAGCAAGGCGCTGGCGGCCTGCGGCTTCTTTCCGCCGCTGACCATCCATCTGGTGGCCAGCGGTGAGGCCAGTGGCCGGCTGGAGACCATGCTCGAGCGCGCCGCCGATGCCCAGGAGAAGGAGCTGGAGGGCTTTACCGCCGCACTCATGGGGCTCCTGGAGCCGATACTCATTCTGGTGATGGGCGGGGTGGTCCTGGTCATCGTCCTGGCCATCCTCCTGCCCATCTTCGATATGAACCAGCTGGTGGGATGACCCACCGGTCCAATCCAGCGAGGCGACGACACGATGCAACGATTCAACCATAACCGCCGGCAGGCCGGCTTCACCCTCATCGAGGTCATGGTGGTGGTGGTGATCCTCGGGATCCTCGCCGCCTTCGTGGTGCCCAACATCATGGGCGAGCCGGACGAGGCGCGGATCCTCAAGGCCAAGAGCGACATCCGCTCCATCGAGAACGCCCTGGACATGTACCGGCTGGACAACCACCGCTACCCCACCACCGATCAGGGGCTGGAGGCACTGGTGGAAAAGCCCGATAGCGGACCCGAGCCGCGGGATTACAAGCAGGGCGGCTACATGGACCGGCTCCCCGAGGATCCCTGGGGCAACGAGTACCGCTACCTCCAGCCCGGCGAGCACGGCGAGGTGGATATCTGGACGCTGGGGGCCGACGGCGAATCCGGCGGCGAGGACGTGAATGCCGACATCGGCAACTGGAATCTGGAGGACTGAGGGCGGCTTCACCCTCATCGAACTGCTGGTGGTCATGGCGATCATCGGCATCGTTCTGGGGATGAGCACGCTGTCGCTGGACCTGGCCGGGGCCGAACGCCACGCCCGGGAGGAGGCCGAACGGCTGGTGGTCCTGGGCCGGCTGGCCCGCCAGGAGGCGATCCTGGACAGTGCCAGCCGGCGACTGCTGCCGTCCGGGGACGGCTACCGATTCGAAGACCGCAATCAGGGGCGGTGGCAGGCGCTGGAAGGCCCCTTCCGGGCTCGCACATTGCCGGGCGGTCTGCGGCTGGAGCTCAACGATCTCGACCGGCGACGGCAACCCGGGGCGACGGCCGAGGGGGAAGGCGAGGACGAGACGGGGCCGACGGCCATCCACTTCCTCGCCAGCGGCGAGGTGACCCCCTTCGAGCTTCGCCTGGTGAGCGCCGAGGGGGAGCCGCTGCGCCGGATCACCGGTGACCGGGCGGGCCGGCTGGAGCACGCCGCCGTGGAGGCGGAGCCCTCGACATGGTGATCCGTCAGGCCGGCTTCACGCTGCTGGAGGTGCTGGTGGCCGTGGCCATCCTCGCCATTGCCCTGGGCGCGCTGGTCTCCAGCGCCGGCGGGACCATCCGCGGGACGGCGGACCTGCGCGATCGGACCGAGGCGGGCTGGGTCGCCATGAATGTCCTCGCGGAGGAGCGGCTGGAGGATCCCTGGCCGGAGCCGGATACCTGGCGCGGGGAGAGCACCAACGGGGGCCGGACCTGGTACTGGGAGGCCCAGGTGCGGACCACCGACATGGCGGCCATGCGCCGGCTGGAGATCCGGGTCCACGCCGACCGCGACCGCGACGACGTCGTGGTCGAGCGGATCGGCTTTCTGGAGCAGCCGTGAGCCGGCGGCCGGGAGCGGGTCGGCCGAGTGGCGGCTTCACCCTGGTGGAGCTGCTGGTGGCGCTGGCCATCTTCGCCATCATGTCGGCCCTGGCGTATGGCGGGCTGCGAGGCGTCCTGGAGAGCCATGAGCGGGTCCGCGAACAGGCCGCGGAGCTGGAACGGCTGCAGACCGCCTTCCTCATCCTGGAGCGGGACCTCCAGCAGGCGGTTGCGCGGCCGGTGCGCGACGAGCTGGGCGACCGGGTCGCCGCCTTCCGGACCCCGCCGGAACGCGAGCGGGCCGTCGCCTTCACCCGCACCGGCTACGCCAATCCCGCGGAGGAACGGCGCAGCCACCTGCAGCGGGTGGGCTACGGCGTCCGGGAGGGCGAGCTGGTGCGCTACGCCTGGCCGCAGCTGGATCGGGTCCAGGGCATGGAGCCGGTGATCATGCCGCTGCTTGTCGAGGTGGAGGCGATCGCCTTCCGCTTCCTGGATGGCGAGGGGGAGTGGCGGCCCGAGTGGCCGCCGCCGGGGACGGGCCCCGAGGCGCCCGCCCTGCCCCGCGCCGTGGAGCTGGAACTGGAGATCCGCCGCGACGGGGAAGAAGAGCCGACGACCTGGCGGCGGCTCTGGGAGGTGCCGACGGATGGCTGACCAGCGTGGCGTGGCCCTCATCACGGCGTTGCTCATCACCGCGGTGGTGGCGATCCTGGCCACCAGCATGAGCAGCCGCTTCAGCATCGACCTGCGGCGCACGGGGAACATCCTCGAACGGCAGCAGGCGGGGCTGCTGGCCGAGGGGGCGGAGGCCTTTGCGGGTCGCGTGCTGATGCAGGACGCGGAGCAGACCGAGATCGATCACACGGAGGAGGACTGGGCGCGGCCCCTGCCGCCCATGGACGTGGCCGGCGGGACGGTGAGCGGCCGGATCCGGGATGCCCAGGGGCGATTCAACCTCAACAACCTGACATCGCCGGACGGGGCTCCCTCGGACGGGGATATCGCCTACTTCCGGCGCCTGTTGGAGTACCTGGAGCTGGATCCGGCCATCGCCGACGCCGCCGTAGACTGGATGGACCGTGATGATCGGCCCCAGCCCCGCGGTGGGGCCGAGGACAACTACTATACGGGGCTGGAGCAGCCCTACCGGACCGCGGGGCGGGCCTTTTTCAGTGCCAGCGAGCTGCGGCTGGTCCGCGGGGTGGATGCCGAGGCGTGGCAGGCGCTGGAGCCGTTGGTCGTGGCCCTGCCGGAGCGGACCACGGTGAATCTCAACACCGCCGAATCCGACCTGCTGGCCGCCATCGCGCCCACCGTGGGCGAGGGCGGCGCCGAGGAGCTGGTGGCCGCCCGCGAGGAGGAGCCTTTCCCCGAGCGGGAGGCGGCCGCCGCTGAGCCGGCGCTATCTACGGCGCTGGAGCGCGATCCGGCCCTGGAGGAGTGGTTCGGCCAGGCCTTCGACGTGGTCAGCGACTATTTTCTGGTGGAGGCGCGGGGGGACGTGGGCCGGCGCCGTGTGGCACTGGTCAGCCTGCTCCAGCGGAGCGAGGCCGGCGTACGGACCATTTATCGGGCCCAGGGGGCATACTGACGTGAGTGAGACCTTCATCCTCCGACTCCGGGACGACGGCCAGGCCGAGGGCGTGGCGGTGGCCGCCGACGGCTCCCTGGCCGGCCGGATCCATGCCGGGCCGCTGGAGGCGGTGGCGCGCCGCGTCGAGGGGCGACCCGTCCGGGTGCTGGTGCCGGCCAGCGACATCTGGCTGGCGCGCGCCGAGTTGCCGTCGGTGAGCCGCTCGCGGCTGGCGCGGGCGGCCCCGTTCGCCCTGGAGGACTGGCTGGTGGACGAGGTGGAGGACCTCCACTTCGCCCTGGGTGAGCGTAACGAGGCCGGCGTGGCCTGCGCCGTGGTCACCCGTGCCCGAATGGAGGGCTGGGTGGCCGAACTGGCCGAGGTCGGGGTGCGGCCCCGCGCCCTGGTGCCGGAGATCCTCGCCCTGCCGCCGCCGGGGGAGGGCGAGTGGACGGCGCTGGCCGACGCCGTGGGCGGGCCGGTGGCGGTACGCACCGGCCCCGAGGACGGCTTCACCCTGGAGGCGGAGGCGCTGGCCGCCGTCCTAGACGGGGCACTGGCGCCGCCGGGGGGCGACGCGGTCCCGCAACGACTGCGCCTGTGGACCGATGCGGAGGATCCCCCGGCGCTGGGCGGCACGGTGGACTGCGAGGTGGAGTATCTTCGCGAGGGGGCGCTGAGCCTGCTGGCAACCCGGGCCCTGCGCGGTCTCAACCTCCTGCAGGGCGACTACAGCCCCCGTGAGGACTGGTCCCGTCGGTGGCGCCGCTGGCGCCTCCCGGCGGCGCTGGCGGGCGTTGCCCTGCTACTCCACGGGGGGCTGCTGGCGGCGGACTACTGGGCTCTGAAGCAGGAGAGCCGGGCCCTGAAGGCGGAGGCCGAGACCATCCTGGAGGAGGACTTCCCGGAGATCGGCCGAGTGGTGGACCCCCGGGTTCAGGTCCGCCGGGTCCTCGAGGGATTGCAGGGGGGCGGCGAGGCGAGTGTCTTCCGAACCCTGGTGTCTGCCTGGGGCGAGGTGGCCGCCGACGAGGACGGGATCGAGCTGCGGCGCCTGGATTACCGCGATGGCACCCTGGAGCTTCGGGCCGAGATCCGGGACGGGGTCGAGCTGGATGCCCTGCGGACCGAACTGGATGAGGCCGGGATCGCGATGGAGATCACCAAGGAACGAGACGAGCGGGTGCGGCTCCAGCTCGAGGAGGCAACATGAACC
>JBNJED010000087.1:0-6352 GCA_051745535.1 Pseudomonadota bacterium
GGGAGGTGGGGGGGAGTGGCGCCCCGAGCAGGATTCGAACCTGCGACCTTTCCCTTAGGAGGGGAATGCTCTATCCAGCTGAGCTATCGAGGCGAAGGGGCGGGACTATAGCCGGCCGCCCGGAGTGCTTCAAGTTGTCCGCGTCGGGTCGAGGCAGGCCATCAGCTCGGTAGCCGGCATTGGCCGGTAATAGAGGAAGCCCTGCGCCCAGTCCACGTGGCGTTCCCGCAGCCAGTCGGCCTGCTTGCCGGTCTCTACTCCCTCGGCGACTACCTGCTGACCCAGGGCGCCGGCGACGGCCAGGATGGCCTCGGTGATGGAGTGGTCGTGTTCCGCGCCGGGCAGGCCGTCCACGAAGGCCTTGTCGATCTTCAGGGTGTCCACGGGGAACTCCTTGAGGTAGGCCAGGGAGCTGTAGCCAGTGCCGAAGTCGTCAATGGCCTGGCGAACACCCATTTCCTTGAGCCGCACCAGGGTCGCCCGGGCCTCACTGGGGCTCGCCAGCAGGCTGGCCTCCGTGATCTCCAGTTCCAGGGCCGCAGGAGGGATGGACCAGCGCTTGAGGGCAGCCTCTACCCGTTCCCGCCAGTCCGGGCGCTGGAGCTGGGCAGCCGCTACGTTCACGGCGAGGCGGGGGAGCTGGTAACCGGCATCGCGCCATTCCGACATCTGCCGCAATGCCTCCTCGAGAACCCAGTCACCAATGGCCACTACCTGGCCGGTCTGCTCGGCGACAGGGATGAATTCCCTGGGAGAGATCATCCCCCATTCGGGGTGGTGCCACCGGACGAGGGCCTCGACGGCCTCGATGGCGCCGTCGGTGAGCCGGACCTGAGGCTGGAACCAGACCGCCAGTTCGTCGTGCCCGATGGCGACCTTCAGGGCCTCTTCCAGCTGTACACGATGGCGGACCGCCTCCTGCATCTCGGGGCGGAAGTAGTGGACCTGACCGCCACTCTCGGCCTGGGCGCGATGGAGGGCTGTGGCGGCGTTGGTCAGCAGCAACTCCATCTCGGTGCCGTCGTCGGGGGCCAGCGTAACGCCCATGTTGGCTTCCAGGCGGACCGTCTGCTCTCCCAGCTCCAGGGGGTGGCCGATGAGGGCGAGCAGGTGCGCGACGCACCTATCCAGCTGTCCCCGATCGGCACCGTGGAGCAGGACCCAGAACTCGTCCCCACCAACGCGGGCCACCGTGTCCTTATGGCCCACTGCCTCCTGAAGACGGCCGGCGATCCGGCGCAGAACGGTATCCCCGGCCTCGGCACCCACCGTGTCGTTCAGGGCGCGGAATCCCTTGAGGTCGATGAAGAGGAGGGCGAGTCCCTCGGTCTCCGTTGCCAGGGCGCGTTGCAGGCGTTCACGGAAGAGGTCCCGGTTGGGGAGATCGGTCAGGGGGTCGTGGTAGGTGCGATAGGTCAGCTCCTCGCGCGCCCGATGGGCCTGGGTGATGTCGGCGAAGCTCGCGATGTAGTGGGCGAGCTGGCCGGCCTCGTCGCGGACCTCGCTGATGGAGAGGAACTCCGGATAGGTCTCGCCGTTGCGGCGCCGGTTCCAGATCTTGCCCTGCCAGTGCCCTTGGCTTTGGATGGCGGCCCACATGGCGCGGTAGAAGGCCTCGTCCTGGAGGCCGGACTGCAGCAGGGCCGGGGTCCGGCCCATGACTTCGGAGGCAGGGTAGCCGGTGATCGCGGTGAAGGCGGGGTTGACCCGCTCGATGCGCTGCTCGGGGTCGGTGACCAGGATCCCCTCCGCGCTGTTCTCGAACACGGCGCCGGCGAGCCGCAGTTCGGCCAGCTGCTGGTCACGCTGGATACGCATGCGCAGGGCCTGGATCCCGAAGCCGAGGTCCGCCGCCAGCTCCTCGAGCAAGGCCAGCTCTTCGTCATCGAAGGCCTCGGGGCGCGCGGCGTGGACGGTGAGAACGCCGAGCGTCGCCTCGGTGGAGTGGATGGGCAGGGCGGCGATCCCGCCCGACCGGGGCCGCTCCCCATCGGGATCCTCCTCGTTGCCGGGTGGTTCATCCGCCCCCGAGGCGCGCCGGACCCGGGTCGTTTCCTCGGTCATGGCCCGCGCCGCGATCCGCTGGCCCTCCGGGGAGGGGTCGCCCTCTTCTTTGCCGACGGAGGCCGCCACCCGGAGCCGGTTCGCGGGTGGGCCATCCGGATTGGCCTGGGCGTCATCGCCGGGGAGTCCGACCCAGACCCGGAGGTAGTCCCGGGTCTGCACCAGGGTGGCACAGACCTCCTCGAGGAGGGTCGGTTCATCCCTGGCGCGGACCAGTGCCGAGTTCGAGCGGGAGAGGGCGCGCAGGGCCTGATTGGAGCGCTGGTAGGCGTCCTCCGCGGCCTTGCGCCGGGAGATGTCCCGGCCCACCCAGTAGGCAAATTCCTCGCCCCGGTAGACGATGTGGTTGATGCCCGCCTCCACCGGGTACTCCCGCCCCTCCCGGGTCCGGTGGCCGGTCTCCACGGCGACCTTCCCCCGGGTCTGCACCATGGGCCAGAGCGCCTGCTGGTAGTCGGCCAGGCTGTAGTCGGGGGTCAGCTCTGCAATGGTCCGGCCGAGGAGGTCTTCGCGGGGGTAGCCGAGGTTGTCGCAGGCGGTCTGGTTGGCATCCTGGACGGTCCCCTCGGCGTCCAGGCGCAGGATCTCGTCGAAGCTGGTCTCCAGGGCGTGGCGGGTGAGTTCCAGCTCGCGCTCCCGGAGCCGGATATCGCGGAGATCGGTCAGGAAGGCGTAGGCGCCGGTCAGCGCGCCGGTATCATCGTAGAGGGCGCTGGATTGAACGAGGACCGGCCGTTCTTCCCCCCACCGCGTCCGGAGGGTGATCTCGTAGCGCCGGGGTGCCGAATCGGCCTGCCCGCCTCCCGGCGCCAGATCGTGGCGGATCTCCCGTTCGAAACGGGGCTGGCTCTCCGCCGTGGCGAACGCGGCGGGGGCCTGGCCGAGCAGGTCGGCTGGCTGGTAGCCGAGGAGGTCGGCCATGGCCTGATTGACGGTCACGGTTTTGCCGTTGGCGTCGATGAGCCAGAAACCCTCCCGGGACCGGTCGATCACATCTCTCCAGTAGCGGTCCGCGGCCCGGGTCCGGGCCGTCTCGCGCGCCTGGATAACGAGGAGGAGGAGGGTGCTCAGGGCGACGAAGGCCAGCCCCTTCCAGGTCTGCCAGGCGGTGAGGTCGGCCCGATCGGGGACCATGAGGTGGACGAGCCAGTCCGAAAAGAGGATCCAGGCCAGGCCGAAGATCAGATAGGTGCCGCCGACCATAAGCGGCGGGCGCCAGCTTCGCAGGGGGCGATGGGGCAGCAGCGACATGGTGAACTCCGCTGGGTGCATCTCCGGAGGCCGACCGCTGCTGCCGGCCTTCCGGGTGTTCGTGATGGGTTGAGTGGCGTTGGTGCCCGTTTCCGTCTTCCCGTCCCGGAGCGGACTCCGCCCGGTGCCGTTCTGGGCGGGTTCGTGGGAACTTTCGGTCAGTCTGGTTCACGTCCCCGTTGTTCGCCAGCCGTTGCCCCCTTTCCGGGCCCGGCACCTTCTGTACCGGGGCGGCACCCTGCTGCCTATTCCGGATCGGCGAGCTTCGTGGTGTTGCGTCCGGCCTCCTTGGCGGCGTACAGGGCCCGATCCGCGCGTTCTTCCAGCCTCTCCAGGCTCTCGCCGGGTCGGGCGGCGGCGACCCCGACACTGATGGTCACGCGGCCCGCTGTGGGGAAGGAATCATCGGCCACCGTCCGACGCAGGCGGTCGGCGAGTTCCATCGCCTCGTCGCTTGTGGCGTGGTTGGCGATGACCAGGAACTCCTCGCCACCCCAGCGACCCAGGACATCTGCCTCCCGCAGGGTGTCCTGGCCGCGTCGGACCAGCTCCTGGAGCACGGCATCCCCTACCGGGTGGCCCCACTGATCGTTGACCAACTTGAACAGGTCGATATCGAAGATGAGTATGGAGAACGGGGTGCCGTAGCGCTGCTGGGCGGCGACGGCTTGGTTCATGAGTTCGTAGAGTCGGTGCCGATTGTAAGCATCGGTTAGCCGATCGTGGGAAGCTAGACGCTCCAGCTCCGCCTCCAGCCGTTTCTGTTCGGTGATGTCGTGGAAGACGGCAACGTAGTGGGTCTCGTCGCCGGTGGCATCGGCCACCGTGGTAATGGACTCCCATTGGGGATACACCTCCCCGTTGCGGCGCCGGTTCCAGATCTCGCCTTCCCAGTGGCCCTCCTGCTGCAACCGCTCCCACATCGCCTGGTAGAAGGCCTCATCCTGCCGTCCCGAAGACAGGAAGCGCGGATTGCGGCCGACGCTCTTCTCGGCCGAATACCCGGTGATCTCGGTGAAGGCGCGATTGACCTCGAGGATCTTTGGCTCGCCGTCGGCAATGAGGACGGCCTGGCCGCTGTTAAAGGCGATGGCCAAAAGCTCCAACCGGCGCTGGGTGCGGTGGCGTTCCACTGCATACAGGAGGACCCGTTCGAGCATGGCCGGCGCCAGGTCGCGCTTCGGGATGAAATCCTGAACACCGAAGCGTAGCGCCTCTCGGCCCAGACGGATCTCCTCCTGCCGGGGCATGACGACCACCGGCAGGTGACCGCCAGGGCCTTCGCGGAAGGCCTGAACCGTCGCCAGACCGTCGGAGTCGGGCAGTCCCATGTCGAGCAGTACCGCGTCGAAGGCGTTCTCGGCGGCGCTCGCCAGGGCCTCGGCGAGGCTCTGGACCGGGGTTACGGTGAAGGTCGTCTCCTCGACGGTCGTCAGCAGCTCCTGCACGAGCAGCGCATTGGCCGGATCGTCCTCGACGAGCAGGACCGAGAGGTGCTGCGGCGATTCACTGGGCATGGCGACCCTCATGTCGTGTCGACGATGGGCTCCGGTCCGCCTTTACGAGTATCGAAGGCAGCCCGTAACTGCCTGAAAAGGGAGGGAGACCCATGGAGGCCACCGACGTTGTCCGACGTACATGGGGCCTTCCATGGCGCGCGTTTCGTAACCGAGGGTTAACTATAGAACGATCCGAGGGGCTGTCGCCTTACGGAAGCGGGTGCGGCCCGTGACCCCCCCTTGGGAAGGCGGAAAGAGGCCGCCATCGAAGTCGGGAGTCGGGCCGTCCATGGGAGGGAATGCCCGCTCATCGAAGAGAACCCGCCGTTGATGGTTCGGCCAGGGCGGTCAGTCCTCGAAGATGTAGACGTCCACGCGCCGGTTGCGGGCGCGGTTGGCTTCGGAATCGTTGGGACGAACGGGGCTGGTGTGGGCATGGCCCTCGACGAGCAGCCGTTCGGAGTCGATACCGCCGTCCTCGAAGGCTTGGACCACCGAGACGGCTCGCTCGGCGGAGAGCGCCCAGTTGGAGCGAAAACGCGAGCTCTGGATGGGGACATCGTCGGTATGGCCGGAGACACGGACCTCGCCCGGTGTGTCCTGGAGGATCTCGCCGAGGGTGATCAGCTCGTCGCGGAAGTCCTCGGCGATCCGGATATCTCCGGTCTGGAACATGGCTTGTTCCTGGAAGCGGATCAGGACGCCGCTCTCCCCGGCGGCGACCTTGATCAGCCCCTTCTCGATGGGTTCCTCCAGGGTTTCGCGGATGGCATCGACCACCTCACTGCGCTCCTCCTCGCCACTCTCTTCCCGTGGAGAGGGCGTAGGGCGTTCCACGGACTCCACCGAGGAGGGTTGCTGGGAATGGCCCTCCAGGTCGATGAGGCTGGGATCGGCCGGCTCGCCGGATTCCTCGGGATTGAGGGTCCGCTTGAGGGAGGTGGCCATCCGTTCATATTTTTCGGCGTCGATGGTGGAGAAGGCGTAGAGCATGACGAAGAAGACCACCAGCACCGCCATCAGGTCGGCGAAGGTGGTCATCCAGGCCGGGGCACCGCCGGCGGCCTTGCGCCGTTTCACGACCCCTCCTCCCGGCCTTCTTCTTCCGCCACCTCCTGCCGACGCTCACGGCCCGGGAGGTAGGCCCCCAGGATCTCGTCCAGCAAGCGGGCGTTGGTCCCCTGCTGGATGAGGCCGACGGCCTCCATGATGAGGGAGTGGTTGGTGTACTCGCTCTCGGCCCGCTGCTCCAGGTTGTCGGCGATGGGGATGGCCACCAGCTGGGCGAATACCGCGCCATAGAGCGTCGTGAGTAGCGCCACGGCCATTCCGGGTCCCACGGCCTCGGGGTTTTCCAGGTTGCCCAGCATCTGCACCAGCCCCACGAGGGTCCCGATCATGCCGAAGGCCGGCGCCTGCTCGCCGATGCTGCGAAAGACGCGCTGGCCGATCTCGTGGCGCTCCCAGGCATGGTCCAGCTCTTCGTGCAGGGCACGCTGGACGGTCTCGGGATCCATCCCGTCCACCATCATCTGCAG
>JBNJED010000088.1:0-6289 GCA_051745535.1 Pseudomonadota bacterium
GCGGCATCCGTTGCGTCGATCCGGGCCGCTGTTTAGACTGAAACGCTGTTCATTCCGCGAGGCAGCGGTCCCATGCCGGAGAGCCTACCGGCCGATTCCGTCGGCCTGGTACAGCCCCAGAGTCTGCACTTCGACCAGCCGCTGGAACTGGACTGCGGGCGGGTTCTGCCGGAGTACGAGCTGGTCTACGAGACCTACGGCACCCCCAATGCCGACCGCTCCAACGCCATCCTGGTCTGCCACGCCCTCTCGGGCGACCACCACGCCGCCGGCTACCACTCCATGGAGGACCGCAAGCCCGGCTGGTGGGAGGCCTGCATCGGCCCCGGCAAGCCACTGGATACCAACCGGTTCTTCATCGTCGCCGTGAACAACCTGGGCAGCTGCAAGGGCTCCTCCGGGCCGAACACCATCAACCCCGAGACCGGCCGCTACTGGGGGCCGGACTTCCCCATCGTCACCGTGCGCGACTGGGTCCACAGCCACGCCCGCCTGGCTGATGAACTGGGGATCGAGCAGTGGGCCGCGGTGGTAGGCGGCAGCCTGGGCGGAATGCAGGTAATGCAGTGGGCCATCGACTACCCGGATCGGCTGCGCCATGCGGTGATCATCGCCGGCGCGCCGCGGCTGTCCGCCCAGAACATCGCCTTCAACGAGGTGGCCCGGCAGGCCATCATGTCGGACCCCGAGTTCCACGACGGCTACTACCTGGAGCAGGGCACCGTCCCGCGCCACGGCCTGATGCTGGCGCGCATGCTCGGCCACATCACCTACCTTTCCGACGAGGCCATGCGCGCCAAGTTCGGCCGGGAGCTGCGCACCGACCAGATCAACTTCGGCTACGACGTGGACTTCCAGGTGGAGTCCTACCTGCGCTACCAGGGCCAGTCCTTCGTGGACCGCTTCGATGCCAATACCTACCTGCTCATGACCCGGGCGCTGGACTACTTCGACCCGGCCGCCGAGCACGACGACGACCTCACCGCCGCCCTGGCCCCGGTCACCGCCCGCTCCCTGGTGGTCTCCTTCACCAGCGACTGGCGCTTCTCGCCGGAGCGCTCCCGGGAGATCGTCAAGGCTCTGCTGGACGGCAACAAGTCGGTGGCCTACGCCGAGGTCCAGGCCCACCAGGGGCATGACGCCTTCCTCATGCCCATCGCGCAGTACATGGCCGTCTTCCGCGCCTACATGGACGAGGTGGCGGCCGAACTGGAGGAAGGGGCATGATGACCAGCGCCATCGACCGCCGCCCCGATCTCGCCATCATCAGCCGCTGGATCCGCGAGGGGGCCCGGGTCCTGGACCTGGGTTGCGGCGACGGCACCCTGCTCGACCACCTGCGCTCCAGCAAGGGGGCCGGCGGCTACGGCATCGAGATCGACGACGCCAACGTCATCGCCTGCATCCGGCAGGGGCTCTCGGTCATCCAGTCCGACCTGGACGCCGGCCTCAACGACTTCGATGCCGGCTCCTTCGACTACGTCATCCTCTCCCAGACCCTGCAGGCGGTGCGCTACCCCGACCGGCTGCTGGAGGAGATGATGCGCGTGGGGCAGGAGGGGATCGTCACCTTCCCCAACATGGGCTACTGGCGCTACCGCCTGCGGCTGGCGCTCACCGGGCGCATGCCGGTCTCCTCGGCCGCCGCGGCGCCCGGGGAGTGGTACAACACCCCCAACATCCACCTCTGCACCCTGTCCGACTTCGAGGCGCTGTGCGAGGACATGGGGATCGAGATCCTGGAGATGACGGCGGTGAACTCCGCCCATCGCAGCAACCCCTTCATGCGCACCTGGCCCAACGTCCTGGGGGAGATCGCCCTCTACCGCTTCCGTCGGCGGTGACCTCCCGTGCCCCATGACCTATAGTGCGAGTGAGGGAATCACCGCAGCGAGGAGAAGGAGTACGCCATGCGAAACCTCGTCCGCACCGCCGTTCTGGTCGCCGCCGCCAGCTTCGCCCTGCCGGCCGCTGCCGAGCGCAGCGAGACCGTGGGTGACTGGGTCATCCACTACAACGCCATCGCCACGGAGGATCTCCACCCCAGCGTCGCCGACAACTACGGCATCACCCGCAGTCCCAACCGCGGGCTGGTGACGGTGACCGTGATGAAGAAGGTCATGGGGACCGCCGGAGAGCCGCACACGGCCCGGGTGAGCGGAACCGCCAGCAACCTGGCCGGCCAGACCCGCGACCTGGAGCTGCGCGAGGTCCAGGAGGGCAAGGCCATCTACTATCTGGATACCTTCCGCATCCGCGATGAGGAGACGCTGGACTTCGAGCTCGACGTCCGCCCGGACGGCAGCGACAGCGAACACACGGTGGAATTCCGCAAGCAGTTCTTCGTGGACTGAAGCCCCTTCAGTTCGCGCCCGCCGGGGGCGCCAGCACGGCAACCCCCACGGTCCAGATCCCGAACAGCACCACCAGCCCGCCGGCCAGGTTCCGCCACAGCGGCCGGCGGACCTGGGTGGCCAGGGTCGCGGCGAAGACCCCCATCCCCAGCAGCATGGGCAGCGTCCCCAGGCCGAAGCTCGCCATGAGCAGCGCCCCCTCCACCATGCCACCGGCGGCGATGGCCCAGACCAGCACCGAGTAGACCAGTCCGCAGGGCAGCCAGCCCCAGATGAGCCCCAGCCCCAGCGCCTGCCACGGCGTCTTCACCGGCATAAGCCGCCGGCCCAGGGGCTCGATGCGCCGCCATAGGACGCCGCCGGCCCGCTCCAGCTGAGCCAGCCCCTGCCACCAGCCGCCCAGGTAGAGCCCCAGGGCCACCATGAAGAGCCCCGCCACTACCTGCAGGACCAGCTGGGCCTCGCGCAGGGCGGCGGCGTTGGCGGCGATAAGGCCCACCCCGCCCATGAGCGCCCCGGCGACGGCGTAGCTGGTGATCCGGCCGACGTTGTAGGCGATGAGGTAGGGCATCATCGCGCCTACCCGGTTGCGTATCGACTCCGGCAGCCCCAGGGTCAACGCCCCGACGATGCCGCCGCACATGCCCACGCAGTGCACCCCCCCCATGAGGCCCACGAGGAAGGCGGCGAGGTAGCTGGCCTCCTGCGCCATGATGGTTACTCCTGTTCCTTGCCCGGCGCCGCCGGCACGAACCAGCGGCTCTTCATGAGATGGAGGGCCAGCAGGATGGCGGGGATCCCCGCCACCGCGGCCCAGACGAAGAAGACGAAGTAGCCCCAGCCGTCCACCACCCAGCCGGCGAAGCCACCCAGGAACTTGGCCGGCAGGGTCATCAGGGAGCTGAAAAGCGCGTACTGGGTGGCGGTGTAGGACGTACTGGTCAGCCCCGAGAGGTAGGCAATGAAGCAGGCCACGGCGAAGCCGCCGGAGAGGTTGTCGGCGCTGATAACCACCGTCAGCCAGCGGATGTCCGGCCCCACCCAGGCCATGGTGGCGAAGAGCAGGTTGGTGGCCGCCACCAGGATGGCGCCGACGAAGAGCGGGCGCATGGGCCCCAGCCGGACCACCACGACCCCGCCGATAGCGGAGCCGAGGATGGTCATGGCAAAGCCGAAGATCTGGGTGATGTTGGCGATCTCGGTCTTGGTGAAGCCGAGATCCAGATAGAAGGGGTTGGCCATCACCCCCATGGTGATGTCGCTCATACGGAAGAGGCCGATGAAGGCGAGCACCGTCAGGGCGTGCCAGCCGAAGCGGCCGAAGAACTCGTCGAAGGGGGCGACCACCGCGCTCATGAACCACGCCCCGGCTACCCGCAGGGCGCGCGGGGCCCCGGCGGTGCGGGCCAGGAAGCGGCGCACTCGCCGCTCCGGGGTGACGGCCCGGCGGCCGCCGCTCACCGTCGGTTCCCGGACCACCAGCGTGGTCACGATCCCCACCAGCATGAAGGCGGCCATCATCCGGTAGGCGAAGGGCCAGCCGCCGGCGGCGGCGAAGTAGAGTGCCCCGGCACCGGCCACCAGTAGCGCCACCCGGTAACCGAGGATGTAGGCCGCCGCCATCCCGCCCTGCAGCCGCGTCTCCGCCGACTCGATGCGAAAGGCATCGATGACCACGTCCTGGGTCGCGGCACCGAAAGCAACCACCAGCGCAAAGACCGCCACCACCATGAGCTGCTCGGCCGGGTCGGTGGCCGCCATCCCCGCCAGCCCGCCGGCGACACAGAGCTGGGCCACCAGCAGCCACCCCCGCCGGTGGCCCAGCAGCCGGTGCAGGACCGGCATGCGGATCCGGTCGATGAAGGGGGCCCAGACCACCTTGATGGAATAGGTGATCCCCACCCAGCTGAAGAAGCCAATGGCGGTGCGCGAGACCCCGGCCTCGGTGAGCCACGCCGAGAGGGTGGAGAAGACCAGCAGGAAGGGCAGCCCGGCGGAGAAGCCCAGGAAGAGCATGGCCACCACCGGCGGGTGGCGATAGATGGCGAGGGTGGCGAGCCAGTCGGCGGGACGCAGGGCCATGGGGACTCCGGAACGGACGCGCCGCCATGGTAGCCGCCGCGCCGGTCGCGGGCCACCGCGGCCCCCGCCTCCGCCGAAATCCGGGGGCCTTCCGGACTTTGTTACACAAATATTGTATAACTTTAAGGGTTCACATTGCCCATATATCTTGTACACTTTGTATAACGTCGCATCGGCAAGCGGGTGCGACCGGACCAGCTACCAGTATGGGGAGAGCGCCATGAGCACCGGGATTCAGGAAGATGCGGCAACCGTGGAGGCCACCGAGGAGGAGGCCCTCGTCGGGGAGACCGAACTCGATACGCAGAGCCTGTACATGCGCGATATCGGCCGGCACGCCCTGCTGGACGCCGCGAGCGAGCGCGAGCTCGGCCGGCGTGTGCAGGCCGGCGACGAGGCGGCCCGTCAGCGGATGATCCAGGCCAACCTCCGGCTGGTAGTGAAGATCGCCAACCGCTACGCCCACCGCGGCGTCCCCCTGCTCGACCTCATCGAGGAGGGGAACCTGGGCCTCATCCGGGCGGTGGAGAAGTTCGATCCCGAGCGCGGCTTCCGCTTCTCCACTTATGCCACCTGGTGGGTACGGCAGGCGGTGGAGCGGTCCATCATGAATCAGGGCCGCTCGGTCCGATTCCCGGTCCACGTGGCCAAGGAGCTGGCGCGCTACCAGTCCACGGCGCGCAAGCTGGCCCAGCGGCAGAGCACCGAGGTCACCCCGGACGACGTCGCCCGGGAGCTGAACGCGAACCCGCGGCGGGTGCGCGACCTCATGGGCCAGAGCGCGGACGCCGTCTCCCTGGATGCCGCCTACGGCGACAGCGACGGCGACGGCACCCCGCTCAAGGACACCGTGGCCGACGAGGGCACCGACCCCGCCGAGCTGCTGGGGGACTACGGCCGGGCGGCCGACCTGGACCACTGGCTGGAGCAGCTGGAGCCCCGGGAGCGCCAGGTCCTGCGCCTGCGCTTCGGTCTGGATACCGGCGAGTCGGCGACCCTGGAAGAGGTGGGCCGCGAGGTGGGGCTGACCCGGGAGCGGGTCCGCCAGCTCCAGATCCGGGCGCTCAAGCGACTCCACGGCATGCTGGGCAGCGCCGCCCCCGAACCCACCCGGGCCGCCATCGCCAGCTGACGCCGGATGACCGCCGGGGGCCGGGGCGATAGAATGCGCGCATGGAAGACTATCAGCGCGAATTCTTCGACCTGGCCCTGGAGTGCGGCGTCCTGCGCTTCGGGGAATTCACCCTCAAGTCGGGGCGCGTAAGCCCCTACTTCTTCAACAGCGGCCTGTTCGACCGGGGCAGCCATCTGGCCGCCCTGGGCCGTTTCTATGCCCGCGCCATCGTGGAGTCGGGGATCCGGGTGGACAGCCTCTTCGGCCCCGCCTACAAGGGGATCCCCCTGGTCTCCACCACCGCCGTCGCCCTGGCCGACCACCACGACCTCGACCTGCCCTGGGCCTTCAACCGCAAGGAGGCCAAGGACCACGGCGAGGGCGGGCAGCTGGTAGGGGCCCGGCCGGTGGGCGAGACGATCATCATCGACGACGTCGTCTCCGCCGGGACCTCGGTGCGGGAGTCGGTGGAGATCCTGCGCGCCGTGGGGGCCCGGCCGGCCGGCGTGGCTATCGCCCTGGACCGGCGCGAGCGCGGCCAGGGGGAGCGGGCCGCCGTGGACGAGCTGGCCGACGAGCTGGATCTCAGGATCATCCCCATCGCCGGGCTGGACGAGCTGCTGGAGTTCGTCGCCGCCCGCCCCGAGGTCGCCCCCTGGCACCAGGCGGTGGCCGACTACCGGGAGCGCTACGGCGCCTGACCGTTCGGGGTGCAGCCCGCCCCCGAACGGGGCAACCC
>JBNJED010000089.1:0-6274 GCA_051745535.1 Pseudomonadota bacterium
CCGATCTCGCCGAACCGCTGGCCCAGCTCGGGGAGGAGATCGCCGGCCACGCCCTCGGCCACCAGGAGGGTCTCCATGGTGTTGCAGGTGCCGTAGCGCTGGGTCTTGGCGTTGACCGCGATATCCAGGGCGCGCCGGCGGTCGGCGCGGTCATCCAGGTAGACGTGGCAGACGCCGTGGAGGTGCTTGATGACCGGTACGCTGGCCTTGCGGCTCACCATCTCGATGAGGCCCTTGCCGCCCCGGGGGACGATGACGTCCACGTACTCCGGCATGGCCACCAGCCGCTCCACGGCGGCGCGGTCGGTGGTCGCCACCACCTGGACCGCCTCCTCCGGCAGCCCGGCGGCAGCGAGGCCGGCCCGGATGTGGTCGGCGATGGCGGCGTTGGAACGCGCCGCCTCGGAGCCGCCGCGCAGGATGGCGGCATTGCCCGACTTCAGGCACAGCGCCGCGGCATCGGCGGTGACGTTGGGGCGGGACTCGTAGATGATCCCCACCACGCCCAGCGGCACCCGCATCTTCCCCACCTCGATGCCGGAGGGGCGACGGGCGAGGTCGCGGATGGCGCCCACCGGGTCGGGCAGGCCGGCCACCTGGCGCAGCCCCTCGGCCATGGCGGCGATGCGATCCGGGGTCAGCTCCAGGCGGTCCAGCAGGGCCTCGTCCAGCCCGGCCTCGCGGCCGGCAGCGAGGTCCTCGCGGTTGGCCGCCAGCAGCGCCTCCTGGTCCGCCTCCAGGGAGGCGGCCATGGCCTCCAGGGCGGCGTTCTTGTCGGCGGTGCTGGCCCGGTTCAGGGCGCGGGCGGCCCGCCGCGCGGCCCGCCCGAGTTCGTCCATGTAGGCCTGGATATCCGTCGGATTCGCCATGGTTCTCGCGCTACTCCCGTCCCGTGCGGGGCCGGCGCGGGAAGAGGGTCCGGCCGGCCATGATGAGCGCCAATTGTAGCAATTCGTCCCAGGCGGTGCGTACCGAACCGCCCTTGAGGGCGTCGTCGGTCTCCGCCAGCCGCGCCAGGACCCGCCGCCAGCCGCGCACCCCAAGCCGGCGAGCGGCCGCCACCACCTCGGCCCGCCGGTTCTTCCAGACGCCCAGGCGGTCGGCGGCGGCCATGGGGTCCTCCCCGGCGCGGGCGGCGGCGGCCACCGCGGCCACCGTGCGCGCCTCCCGGGCGAGGATCCAGAGGACCAGCGGCGCCTCGGTACCCTCCTCGCGCAGGCCCTGGAGGACGCGCACGGCGCGATCCGGGTCCCCGGCCAGGGCAGCATCCCCCAGGTCGAAGAGGTCGTAGCGGGCGCTGTCGGTGACCACGGCGGCGGTATCCCGGGCGTTGAGCGGCCCCGGCGGCTGGATGAGGGCCAACCGGTCCACCTCCTGGGCAGCGGCGGGGAGATTGCCCTCGGTGCGCTCGGCCAGCAGCGCCAGGGCGGCCTCGTCCGGCTCCAGGCCCTGCGCCCGCAGGCGGGCGGCCAGCCACTGGCGCAGCTCGCCGCCGGTCACCGGCCACACCGGCAGCCACACCCCGGCGGCCTCCAGCTCCCGGAACCACTTGGTCTGCTGCACGGAGCGGTCGAGCTTCGGCAGGGTCAGCAGGAGGACGGCATCCGGCGGCGGCTCGGCCGCCCATTGGCGCAGGGCGCGGGCGCCCTCCTCCCCCGGCCGGGGCTGATCCAGGCGGACCTCCAGCAGGCGGCCGTCGCCGAACAGCGAACCGGTGGCCGCCCCGGCGGTAAGCGCCGACCATTCGAAATCCTTGCCGGCGTGGAAGACCTCCCGGGCGGTGTAGCCGCGTTCGCGGGCGGCCGCGCGGACGGCGTCGGCGGCCTCCAGGGCCTGGAAGGGCTCGTCGCCGCTGATGACATAGAGGGGGTCCTGGGTGGCCGCCAGGCGAGCGGCGAGCTGGTCCGGGCGCAGCCTCACTCCGCCCCGTCCTCCCCGGGCCCGGCAGCCGGCCGGTCGCCGGCGTTGGCCCCGTCGGCCGCCTCCACCCGGCGCAGGATGGCCAGGGCCAGGTCCCGACGCATGGACTCGCGCAACCGATCCATCTCCGAGCTCTTGCCCAGGACGTTCTCGGGGTCGAAGAGGAATTCCCGGCTGCGCTCGACGGTCTGGCGCGGGATGAGGGTCTCCCCCTCGGCATCGGTGACGGTCCAGGTCACCCGCTCGATGAGCTCGTACTCCAGGGCGCGACCCTGGCTGTCGGTGGAGAGCGTGCGCTGCTCGCTGGCGCCGGAGAGCAGCCGCAGGGTCGCCACCTCCCGCTCGCCGGCCTCGTCCAGGACCTCCGCCCCGGAGCCGCGCAGCCCCAGGATCACGGCGTTGCGCAGCTGGCGGTCACCGCCGGTGACGCGGACGGTCTCCATGGCCGCCGGCAGCTCGTAACCGCCCCGCAGCTGCCAGCCGCAGCCGGCCGGCAGCAACAGGATCAGGGCGAGGCAGAGTGCGGCGGCGCGGGCCACGGTCAGGCGGCGACCACGTTGACCAGCTTGCCGGGGACGACGATGACCCGTTTCACCGTCTTCCCCTCCAGGTGGCGAGCGACGTTGGGCTCGGCCAGGGCATCGGCCTCGATGGCGGCCTGGTCGGCGTCGGCCGCCACCTCCAGCTCCCCGCGCACCTTGCCGTTGACCTGCACGGCCAGGGTCCGGGTATCCCGCGCCAGGGCGGACTCGTCCACCTCGGGCCAGGCGGCGTCCACCACCGGCTCGCCGTGGCCCAGGGCCTGCCACAGGGTATGGGTGATGTGGGGCACCACCGGCGAGAGCATGACCACCACGGCCTCCAGCGCCTCGCCCAGGACCCCGCGCCGGGCCTCGTCCTCGCCCGCCTCGTACTTGTAGAGGGCGTTGACCAGCTCCATCACCGCCGCCACGGCGGTATTGAAGGTGTGGCGCTCGGCCATGTCGCCGGTGACCTTGGCGATGGTCTCGTGGACCTTGCGCCGCAGGTCCCGGGACTCGTCGTCCGGCATCTCCGCCGGCAGCGGCGGCACCGGCCCGGCCTCGGTGAAGTCGCGCACCGCCCGCCAGACCCGGCGGAGGAAGCGGTTGGCCCCCTCCACGCCCTCGTCGGACCACTCCAGGGCCTGATCCGGCGGCGCGGCGAACATCATGAACAGCCGCGCCGTATCGGCGCCGTGGCCCTCCACCAGGGACTGCGGGTCCACGGTGTTGCCCTTGGACTTGGACATCTTCGCCCCGTCCTTGAGGACCATGCCCTGGGTGAGCAGGTGCTCGAAGGGCTCGTCCCCCGGCACCAGGCCCTCGTCCCGCAGCACCTTGTGGAAGAAGCGGGCGTAGAGCAGGTGGAGGATGGCGTGCTCGATGCCACCGATGTACTGGTTCACCGGCAGCCAGTAGCCGGCGCGCTGGTCCACCATGGCCGTGTCGCTGTCGGCGCTGGTGTAGCGGGCGTAGTACCAGGAGGACTCCATGAAGGTGTCGAAGGTGTCCGTCTCCCGCCGGGCGGCGCCGCCGCAGCTCGGGCAGGTGGCGGCCAGGAAGGCCTCATCCCTGGTCAGCGGCGAGCCGGGCTCGGTGAGGGTCACATCCTCCGGCAGGCGCACCGGCAGCTGGTCCTCCGGCACCGGCTGCGGGCCGCAGGCGTCGCAGTGGATCACCGGGATGGGGGCGCCCCAGTAGCGCTGGCGGGAGACGCCCCAGTCGCGCAGGCGGTACTGGGTGCGCCGCCGCCCGCGGCCGTCGGCCTCCAGGCGCTGGATGGTCGCCTCCTTGGCGGCCTCGGAGGTCATGCCGGTGAACTCGCCGGCCTCCACCAGCACGCCGGGCTCGGTGAAGGCGGCCTCGGCCGGGTCCGGCGCCGCCCCCTCGGCGGGCGCCACCACCGGCCGGATGGGCAGGTCGTAGCGCCGGGCGAAGGCGTGGTCCCGGGGGTCGTGGGCCGGCACGGCCATCACCGCCCCCTCGCCGTAGGTCATGAGGACGAAGTTGGCCACCCAGACCGGGATGGTCTCGCCGGTGAGCGGGTGGACCGCCTCCAGCCCCAGGGGCAGGCCGCGCTTCTCCTGGGCCTCCACCGCCGCCTCGGAGGTGCCGGTGTGGCTGCATTCCTCCACGAAGGCGGCCACCTCCGGGTCCCGGGCGGCGACCTCGGCCACCAGCGGGTGCTCCGGCGCCAGCCCCATGTAGGTCACGCCCATGAGGGTGTCCGGCCGGGTGGTGAAGACGGTGATCGGCTCATCGCGGCCGGCCAGGTCGAAGACCACCTCGGCGCCCTCGGAGCGGCCGATCCAGTTGCGCTGCATGGTGCGCACCTGCTCCGGCCAGCCGGGGAGGTCGTCCAGGCCGTCCAGGAGTTCGTCCGCGTAGTCGGTGATGCGCAGGAACCACTGCGGGATCTCCCGGCGCTCCACCGGGGTGTCGCAGCGCCAGCAGCAGCCCTCCACCACCTGCTCGTTGGCCAGCACGGTCTGGTCGTTGGGGCACCAGTTCACCGCGGAGGTGTGGCGATAGACCAGCCCCTTCTCCATGAGCCGGGTGAAGAGCCACTGCTCCCAGCGGTAGTAGTCGGGGTCGCAGGTGGCGAACTCGCGGTCCCAGTCGTAGCCCAGCCCCAGCTGCTTGAGCTGGCCGCGCATGTAGTCGATGTTCTGCCGCGTCCACTTCGCCGGCGGCACGCCATTGGCGATGGCGGCATTCTCCGCCGGCAGGCCGAAGGCGTCCCAGCCCATGGGCTGGAGGACGTTGTAACCGCGCAGGCGCTGGAAGCGGCTGATGACGTCGCCGATGGTGTAGTTGCGCACGTGCCCCATGTGCAGCCGCCCCGAGGGGTACGGGAACATGGAGAGGCAGTAGTAGGGGGCGCGCTGGGGGTCCTCGGTGGCCCGGAAGGTCCCCTGCTCCTCCCAGTACTGCTGGGCCTCGGCCTCGACGCGGTGCGGCTCGTACTGCTCGTCCATCGGTTGATTCGTCCGCCGGGTGTGGAAACCGGCGAATATACCCCAGCGCCGGAAGGGGCCACAACGGCCGACTGATGGAGGCCGGCCTCCGGGCCGGAGGATATCGTTAAATTACATTTCTTATTGACGAATATATAAAAATATACATACTTGAACCCATGCAGATCGAGTGGCGGAACAGAGCACGGAAGCAACTCCGGAAGCTCGGTGATCGGCAGACGAAGGAACGCATCCTGGCGGCCATTGAGGCCTACGCGGCGGGTTACCCGGCGGATGTCATCGCCCTCGTCGGCCATGACTATACCCACCGTTTGCGGGTGGGCTCTTACCGAGTACTGATGACCGTCGACCAGACCGTCGAGGTCAGCATCATCGAGGAGGTCAGAAAGCGAGATGACCGAACCTACTGAAGTACAGACCATCCTCCACGAGGGCAAGCCCGCCTTCGTGGTCCTGCCCATCGAGGATTACCGGGCACTGACTGCAGGCCATCCGGAGAAGCGGACCACACTGCCCCAGGAGGTGGTGCGGAAGAACGTCCTGGAGGGGATGAGCCTGCTCAAGGCATGGCGCACCTGGGCGGGTCTGGGGCAAGCCGAACTGGCCGCCCGGGCGCGTGTCACGCAGGGGCAGATCGCGAACTTCGAGAACGGCAAGTCCATTCCCCGCGCGGACACCCTTCTCCGACTCTCCAGTGCCCTGGGCGTGAGCGCCGATCTGCTGTGGGAGAGCGACGAGGACTGAGAGAAAATGCCTGCGCGCGAACCGGAAGCCGGCCTCGTTGCCACCATCGCCCCGCCGGTCCAGACTGACGTCGAGACGGAACCAGCCGCGGGCCCGCCCGCGAGAGAGGAGAACCATGGCCGAAGAAGACAACCAGCAGCAGCGCGAACGCCACACCCACGGCTACGACCGCATGCTCCAGCGCGCCCGGGAGTACCTGGACGAGTTCGAGGAGCACGCCGGCGACGCCGTGGCCACCGCCGTGGACCGCGCCAAGGAGCGCAGCCACGAGCTGGGGGAGCTATCCCGGGAGGAGGCCGAGCGCATCGGCGAGTACGTCCGCCGGGACATGGCCGACGCCGCCGCCTGGATGGAGGAGTCGGGTCAGGAGTTCGGGCAGTGGCTGCGCTTCGACCTGGAGCAGGTGGAGCAGCGCCTGTGGGAGAACTTCCTCAAGGTCGCCGATCGCACCCGGGTGGAGCTCTCTGACTGGGCCGAACGGGCCGACCGCTTCGGCGAGTGGCACACCGGCGAGATCACCAGCGTCGGCACCCTGCGCTGCGAGGGCTGCGGCGAGGAGCTGCACTTCACCCGCACCGCCCACATCCCGCCCTGCCCCCGCTGTCACGGGAC
>JBNJED010000090.1:0-6263 GCA_051745535.1 Pseudomonadota bacterium
GCCGCTGGAGGAGCCGGCCGGGCCCCGGCTTGCCGCCCTCGCCGGGGCGCCGTAAGCTGCGCCGCATGCGACGTTATGACGGCGAACTCATCCATGCCAGCCGCGACGAATACGGCCCCATCGAGGTGGTGGAGGACGACCGCGTCCGTTCGCTGCACTTCGGCAGCCGCTCGCGGCAGAGCGCCCTCTTTCTGGAGCGACCGGAGGCGCTGGTACTGGCCTACACCCAGTCCATGATGGCCTCCCTGCTCCTGCATTCGGCGCCGCGGCGGGTGCTTCTGGTAGGGCTCGGCGGCGGCTCCCTGGCGCGCTTCCTCCTCCACCACTACCCGGACTGCCGGATCGACGCGGTGGAGCTGCGCCCGCGGGTGGTAGAGCTGGCCCACGGCTACTTCCGCCTGCCGGAGGACGATCCGCGGCTGAACATCATTCCCGGGGAGGGCCGCCACTTCCTCACCCACGCCGCCCTGCGCCACAGCGACTACGACCTCATCCTGGTGGATGCCTTTCACGGCACCGGCATGGCCGAGGAGGTGGCGGAGGCCGACTTCTTCGCCGCCGCCCGCGGCCGGCTCGCGGATGACGGCGCGCTGGCGGTGAACCTTTGGCAGCAGCCGGCCCAGCGCCTGCGCCACACCCTCACCGGCCTGCGGGACGCCTTCGCCGGCCGCTGCCTCCAGCTCCCGGTCCCCACCCGCGGCAATCTCGTGGCCCTGGCGGCCACCGGCCCCATCCCGCCCGATTTCGCCACCACCTGGGACCTGCGCGCCCACGCCCTGGCCCGCTTCACCGGCCTGGACTACCCCGGCTTCCTGGAGGGGCTGGCCGAGGCCAACAGCCCCGCCTGAGGGGGACCCCTCCCCCGCCCGCGCTGCGGATTTTTTCTTGACTATTTTCGTCAGTTAATTTATACATAGTCCAGATTCACGACCTGCCGGTAATACGAGGGACTTCAGCCATGCGACTTTCCACCAAGGGGCGCTACGCGGTCACGGCGATGATGGACCTGGCCATCAACGAGGATAGCGGTCCGGTAACCCTGGCCGACATCTCCCTGTGCCAGGACATCTCGCTCTCCTATCTGGAGCAGCTCATGAGCCAGCTCCGCCGCAACGACCTGGTCCGCGGCATGCGCGGCCCCGGCGGCGGCTACAGCCTCTCCCGCCCGGCCAGCGAGATCAGCGTCGCCGAGATCATCTCGGCGGTGGATGAGCCGCTGGAGGCGACCCGCTGCCAGGGCGAGGAGAACTGCCAGGAGGGCGAGCGCTGCCTAACCCACGAACTCTGGGACGACCTGAGCCACCGGCTCTACGAGTTCCTCGACGGCATCACCCTGGACGCCTACGTCCAGCGGGAGGACGTCCAGGAGGTCATCCGGCGGCAGAAGAGCCGTCAGGGGCAGCGGAGCAACATGCGCCGGATCCGGGCGGCCTGAGCCCAACCCCGACACGGCACGGAACGGGAATCATTCCCGTTCCCATCTCCCTGTTCCTGCTCGATTTTTAACGTGACCCGGCGGAGCTGAGCGTCTATAATTCCTCCCTAATCAACCGGGAGGAGTACCCATGTTCCGTCAGCTCTTCGTCAGTGCCGCCCTCTTCGCCGTCGTCGCCGGGGTCTGGCCTCAGGTGGGCGAGGCCATGCCGGCCTTCGCCCGGCAGTACGAGGTGAGCTGCGCCGCCTGCCACAGCGCCTTCCCCAAGCTCAACGGCGGCGGCGAGTCCTTTGCCGGGAACAACATGAAGCTCCCCGGCTGGGAAGATCAGGCGGTGGACTTCGGCGATGACCGCCTGGCGCTGCCGGAGATCCCGCCGCTGGCGGTGCGCGCTCAGGGCTTCTTCCAGGTCCGGGAGGGGCGGGTCGCCGAGTATGAAACCGATGATCTGGGTAATCCGAAAGGTCAACCGACCGGCTTTTCGGGTGCCGACAACGACCTCCAGTCCCCCTACCTCATCAAGCTCCTCTCCTCGGCGCCGCTGTCGGAGAATCTGACCTACTACTTCTACGGCATCATGGCCGAGAAGGGGGGGAACGGCTCCTTCCTCGTGGAGGATGCCTGGTTCGGCTACCAGGACGCCTTCGGCACCGGCGTCGACGCCACCCTGGGCCAGTTCCAGGTCTCCGACCTCATGTTCGCCCGGGAGACGCGGCTGAACTTCCAGGACTACATGGTCTACCGCATGGCCGACATCACCTACGACCGCGGCCTCATCCTCAGCCGCGGCCTGGGGCCGGTGGACCTGGCCGTGGGGGCGGTGAACGGCAACGGCATCGAGGCCAACGAGACGGTGAACGCCCCCGGCTACGCCCGCGCCGACCACTCCTTCGACAACGACCACGAGAAGTCGGCCTTCACCCGTCTGGGCTTCGAGGTGGGCGGCGTCGGCGTGGGGCTCATGGGGCTGTCCGGCGGCTGGCAGGGAATCCCCGGTGACGGCGATGGCAACCTCGATGACTTTGAGGCCGGTGACGGCCCCGACAGCGACATCCAGATCGGCGGCCTAGACCTCAGCGGCCGCTTTACCTCCACCGTGGACTGGTACGCCCAGTACCTGCAGGTGACCTGGACCGACTTCCTGGACGGGGAGGATGTGACCTGGGACGGCGGCTTCGCCGGGGTGGACTGGATCCCCAACGACCGCTGGGCCTTCTCCGCCCTCTACAACCACACCGATTCCGGCGACCTGGACGGCAGCGAGACGGTCTACGACGGCATCGACATGCAGACGGTGTCGCTCACCGCCTCCTACTACTTCATGCGCAACGTGAAGGGGCTGGTGGAGGTCAACGCCGACCTGCTGGATACCGAGGACCCGGCCGTCCACCCCTACGGCCACCTCTCCGGCGAGGACTACCTGCTCATGGGGTTCGACGCCGCCTTCTAGCGGCGCTTCCCAGGGGGCCGGCCCCGGGCCTCAGTCGGCAGGATTGGGGCAGTGCAGCACCTTCCAGTAGCCGCCGAGGTTCACGGGACGGACCTCGGCGGCCTCCAGGCCGGTCTCGGCGAGGAAGTGGTCCATGCGGAAGTCGGGATGGAAGCCGACGTACTTCGCGATGGGGGCCAGGGCGCCCTCGATACCGCCGACCACCGGGTTCTCCGACTGGAAGTGGTTGACGATGTAGAGGTCGCCCCCCGGCTTGCAGACCCGGCGCATCTCCCGTACCAGCCGGTGGTAGTCGGGGACGGTGGAGACCACGTACATGGCCACCACCCGGTCGAAGGCGTCATCGGGGAAGTCCATGGCCTCGGCGTCCATCTCGCGGATGGCCTCCACGTCCTCGCCGATACCGTCGCGCTCCACCCGCCGCTCGGCGACGTCGAGCATCTCCCGGGAGATGTCGATGCCGGTGAGCTTCACCCCGCGGGGATAGAGGGGCAGGGAGAGGCCGGTTCCAACGCCGACCTCCAGCACCCGCTCCCCCGGCTGCGCCCCCAGCGCCTCGACCACGTGGCGGCGGCCGGGGTGGAAGATGGGGCCGAAGACGACGTCATAGACCCGGGCCCAGCGGCGGTAGGCGGCCTTCACCGACTCGATGTTCATGCCTTCTCCTGGCCGATAGCGGAAAGCTTTACTCTAGCACCACCCGCCGGACCCGCGCATGGGGCCTTCAGTCCTCACCACCGAAGACGTTGCCGAACTGCCGCTCCACCTTCCAGTCGTGGGGGCTGTAGGCGGCCTCCATGTTGGACAGGTAGGCGTTGATCTGGCCCTCCTGGTACTCCCGGGGGACCTCGACCAGCCGCACCGGGCGGCCGGTCGCCGTCTCTCCCACGCCCTCCCGGAGGGTCGTGGTCCGTTCGCCATCCAGAGCGGGCTGGGCGGTGGTGTAGATCCGGGCCTTTTCGCCACTGAGGTCGGCCATGGCGCTCTCCTCACTGTCGCTGTTGTTATGGGGAGACATCCGGGTCCAGTCGGCTTCCCTGCGTTGGTTGCTACCCAACATTGGTCAATAATTGTACCGCTGTTGACCGGGGAGGGCGAAGCGGGCGAAGCTTCCGGCATCGTCGATAATCGGAGACGCCGTGGCGCCCCGTGCCCTCCTCGCCCTCCTGCTGGCCCTGACCGGAACCACCGCCGCCGCCGTGACGCCCTTCGCTGGCGGCGGCCTGGCCGGGAGCCGAGTAGAGGCCCGGGGGCCCACCGATGGCGGCACCGCCTCGAACCGGACCCTCGGCGTGCGTGGGGAATCCTGGCGCCAGGAGGTGGGATTCATGAACCTGGCCAGCGCGTCGCTGGGAGGCCGCCAGTACCGCCTGGACGGCTACCGCTACCTGGCCGGGTACGATCACCTTCTGGGCGCCCACTGGGGCCTCACCGTCCAGGCCGGCGCCTGGTTCCACCGCAGCGAGACCGCCGACGGCGAGACCACCCGGAGCGCCACCAGCGCCGTAGCCGGCGCCGGCGTCACCCTCCGGCCCCGTCGCGGCATGGAGGTCCGGGTCACCGCCAACCGCTACCCCGCCCCGGCCGTCGGCGAGACCCTGGATACCGCCGGCCTGCAGATCCTCTTCGACTTCCCCTGAACGGTCCCGGCAGGGCTCGTCGCTCCAGCCCGACACCCGCACGGCCCCGCCGGATGCGGCCCCCACCGATTCGGCCCTCATCCCCTGTCGCCCGGAGACGACACCGGGAGGCCGATGATCCTCGCAAGTTCTTGATTATTCGCATCCGGCCCGCTTGGCATACCGCCTGCAACGGGGGGCATGCGTACCCACCCCCGCAACAGGAGGAAGCCATGAATACGGACCGCGAATTCGGCAAGCTGCTGCGCGCCCTGCCCGAGGGCGTCCTGGGCCAACTGCTCAACCACGGCGACGAGGCCATCTGGGCCTCCGTAGCCGCCCACGCCTCCACCCTGCCCCCCGAGGTACTGGAGACCCTGGCCACCAGCCACAGCGACGCCGTCCAGCGGAACCTGGCCCGCCAGGCCGCCCACCTGCCGGAAGGGGCCCTCTACATGCTCCTGGCCACCACGACGTCCGCAGACGTGCGGGATCTGGTCTTCCAGGCCCGCCACCACCTCCGCACCGACATCCGCCACTTCCTGGAAACCACCGAGGACCTCCCGGACAGCGCGTGAGCCTCTGTAGGGCACAATAAACCGCCGCCCTTCGTCGCAACCGCGCCCCGGAATCAATGGCGCGACCGTCAGGCCTATTCCTTGCGCAGCAGGTCCGGGCGTTGCCTCTGGATCTGCCAGCGCCAGAGCCATTCGACGGGCCCCTGGCGAAAAAAGCGCAACCACAGGAGGCTCATCACCACCTGGGCGACGAATATCATGACGGCGACGACTACAAGGTGCGCCAGCGGCTCCTGCGCATAGCGACCCAGGCCGAAGCCATAAAAGATCGCGATGCAGACAACCGATTGCAGAAGATAATGGGTCAACGCCATGCGCCCGACGGGCGCAAGCACGCGCTGCAGGGGGCTGGCCACGGCAATCGAGCCGCGCCAGAGCGCTAACAGCAACGTGGCATAGCCGATCGCTGTCAGTACGGGGGCCAACACCTCTGCCAGCAGATACAGCCCATCAACCTGCTCAGGGCCGATACTTGTGTGCAGCCAGGCCAGGACCAGACCGCTCGGCAGTACGACGGCTGCGCCGGCGAGCAGGATCCAGCGGTGCCCCGAGCCTGCCTCGGCAAGCCGCAGCCGCGCCCCTGCCGCCCCGAGGAGAAACAGCGCCAGCACACGCAGCGGACGCATGCTCTCCAGACGTTCGATCGCCGTTGCGAGCGAGAGATACACATTGGCCTGTATCACCTCGCCCCAGGTGCCGTCTCGGAATGCCGGTGTATGGGCCTGGAGCAATGTGGTCGCCAGCTCACTCCGACCCACGGGGTGGCCGGTCTCGATCAACCACCAGCGGACCGCGATAATCAGGGAAAGAACAGCCAGACCCGCCAGGGCAAGGTACGACGCGCGGGCATACAGGAACGGGATCAGGAGCAGCCCGACGACGCCGTAAACATGCAGAATATCCCAGGGCCAGAGCAGCAGCGCGTGGCCGGCTCCGATCACGATCAGACCGACCATGCGGCGCAGATGGTCCCTCGCTGGATGATCCATGCGCTGCGCCAGCATCACAAAGCTGTAACCGAAAAGAAGGGAAAACAAGCTGTAGAATTTGGCCGAAACGGCGATATCGAGCAGGAACTGGATCTGGCCGTCTCGCTCCGAACCAGCAAGTACCTCCCGACCCTCGCTGCCAAGGAATACGTATCCGGAGAACACCTGTATGTTGATCAGCAGGATCCCGAG
>JBNJED010000091.1:0-6095 GCA_051745535.1 Pseudomonadota bacterium
CGCCCCTTCTCCACCAGCAGCGCGATCTCCCAGGCCGAGATGGCCGAGATCAGGATCTCGCCGTCATCCGCCTGCAACTCCTGCTCGATGGCCTCGAGTGCCGGTTGCGAGAGCCGCGGAGTGCCGTTGACCCACCACAGCAGGGCGTGGGTGTCCAGCACGATCAACGCAGCGCCTCCCAGTCTCCCTCGGCCACCGGTTCGAAGGGGTCGGTCAGCTCGACGACACTGCCGCGCAGCCGTTCCAGGGGGGAGCGGTCATCGGACTTGTGCCGGCGCACCTCGATGGCGGGCCGGCCCTTGTCAGTGATGATGATGGCCTCGCCCGAGGTCTCGATCTCGCGAAAGTATTCCAGCGCCCTCGCCTTGAAGCGGGACTTGGAGACCTCTTCGGTGTGCATGGTCACCTCCCCTGGTCATGAGCCTTTCCCGAAGGCTAGCACGGAGCGGTGACCAGGGCGAGTGGTCAGAAAGAAGGGGTATCGGTGGGGTGGGGGACCGGGGTCCCGGGGCGTCCGGAAACCAGTGCGCCGATTGCAACCCGGCCCCAAAAGGCCGAAAATTGGCGGCTTGAGCCCGGGCCCCGGCGGCCCGCCCACCCCTCACCCGGCGAACTGGACTGGATGACCAAGTACATCTTCATTACCGGCGGCGTGGTCTCCTCTCTGGGCAAGGGGATCTCGGCCGCCTCCCTGGCGTCGATCCTGGAGTCCCGCGGCCTGCGGGTGACCCTGCTCAAGCTGGATCCCTACATCAACGTGGACCCGGGGACCATGAGCCCCTTCCAGCACGGCGAGGTCTTCGTCACCGAGGACGGCGCCGAGACCGACCTGGACCTGGGCCACTACGAGCGCTTCGTCCGGACCACCATGACCCGCCGCAACAACTTCACCAGCGGCCGGGTCTACGAGAACGTGATCCACAAGGAGCGCCGCGGCGACTACCTCGGCGGCACGGTCCAGGTGATCCCCCACATCACCGACGAGATCAAGCAGCTCATCCAGGAGGGGGCGGACGGCTACGACGTCGCCATGGTGGAGATCGGCGGCACCGTGGGCGACATCGAGTCGCTGCCCTTCCTGGAGGCCATCCGCCAGATGCGGGTGGAGCAGGGGGCGGAGAACGCCATCTTCATGCACCTCACCCTGCTGCCCTGGATCCCCACGGCGGGGGAGATGAAGACCAAGCCGACGCAGCACTCGGTGAAGGAGCTGCGCTCCATCGGCATCCAGCCGGACATCCTGCTCTGCCGGGCGGAACGGCCGGTGCCGCCGGAGGAGCGGCGCAAGATCGCGCTCTTCACCAACACTGAGGAGCGCGCCGTCTTCAGCGCCATCGACGCCGACAGCATCTACCGCATCCCCATGCTCCTCCACGCCGAGGGGCTGGACGATATCGTGGTGGAGAAGCTGCGCCTGGCCGCCCACGAGGCGGACCTGTCCGAGTGGCAGGCGGTGGTGGACGCCCTGGGCCGCACCGAGCGGACGGTGACCGTGGCCATGGTGGGCAAGTACGTGGAGCTCACCGAGGCGTACAAGTCGCTCTCCGAGGCGCTCATCCACGCCGGCCTGCACACCGGCAGCAAGGTCCATATCGAGTACGTCGACTCCGAGCTGCTGGAGCGCGAGGGCACCGGGGTGCTGGAGAGCGCCGACGCCATCCTGGTCCCCGGCGGCTTCGGCGAGCGCGGGGTGGAGGGCAAGATCGCCGCCGTGCGCTGCGCCCGGGAGCAGGGGATCCCCTATCTCGGGATCTGCCTGGGCATGCAGGTGGCGGTCATCGAGTTCGCCCGGGACGTGGCCGAACTGGAGGGCGCCCACTCCAGCGAGTTCGACCCGCAGACCCTGCACCCGGTCATCGGTCTCATTACCGAGTGGACCACTGCCGACGGCCGGGTGGAGACCCGCGATGAGGCCAGCGACCTGGGCGGGACCATGCGCCTGGGGGCGCAGCCCTGCCGGGTGATCGAGGGTAGCCGGATCCGCGACCTCTACGACAAGGAGGTCATCGTCGAGCGCCACCGCCACCGCTACGAATTCAACAACCACTACCTGGAGGTGCTGGAGAAGGCCGGCCTCTCGGTGGCCGGGACCTCCATGGACGGCAGCCTGGTGGAGGTGGTGGAGCTGCCCGACCACCCCTGGTTCGTCGCCTGCCAGTTCCACCCGGAGTTCACCTCCACGCCCCGGGACGGCCATCCGCTGTTCTCCGGCTTTGTCAATGCCGCCGCGGAGCACCGTGCGGCGCGCCAGCAAGGGAGTGAATCGGCATGAATCTGTGCGGCTTCGAGGTCGGCCCGCGCGAGCCCTTCTTCCTCATCGCCGGCCCCTGCGTCATCGAGAGCGAGGCCCTGGCCCTGGAGACCGCCGGCCAGCTGGCGGAGATGGCCCGGGCACAGGGGATCCCCTTCATCTACAAGTCCTCCTTCGACAAGGCCAATCGCACCTCGGCCAAGAGCTATCGCGGTCCCGGCCTGGAGGAGGGGCTGCGTATCCTCCAGCGGATCCGCGACGAGGTGGGGGTGCCGGTCCTCACCGACGTCCACGAGGACACCCCCATGGAGGAGGTGGCCGAGGTGGTGGACGTCCTGCAGACGCCGGCCTTCCTCGCCCGCCAGACCAACTTCATCCAGAACGTCGCCCGCCAGGGCCGGCCGGTGAACATCAAGAAGGGCCAGTTCCTGGCGCCCTGGGACATGGACAACGTGGTGGCCAAGGCGCGCGAGGTGGGCAACGACCAGGTAATGGTCTGCGAGCGCGGCGTCTCCTTCGGCTACAACACCCTGATCTCGGACATGCGCGGCCTCGCCAGCATGCGCGATACCGGCGCCCCGGTGGTCTTCGACGCCACCCACTCGGTCCAGCAGCCCGGCGGGCAGGGCGGCCGCTCCGGCGGGCAACGGGAGTTCGTCCCGGTGCTCGCCCGCTCCGCCATCGCCGCCGGCATCAGCGGCCTGTTCATGGAAACCCACCCGGACCCCGAGCGGGCGCTCTCCGACGGCCCCAACATGTGGCCCATGGACAAGCTCCCCGCGCTGCTGGAGACCCTCAAGGCCCTGGATGCGGCGGTGAAGGCCGCCCCCTACGCGGAAGAGACCCTGGGCGGCCTCTGAGGCCGCCCTACCCACAAGGCCCAGCCATAAGGAACGAAAGAACCCCATGAGCGCGCCCGATCTCACGATTACCCGCATCACCGCCCGCGAGATCCTGGACTCCCGGGGCAACCCCACCGTGGAGGCCGACGTCACCCTGGCCTGCGGCGCCACCGCCACCGCCTCCGTTCCCTCCGGCGCCTCCACCGGCAGCCGCGAGGCCCTGGAGATGCGCGACGGCGACAAGTCGCGCTACCTGGGCAAGGGGGTCCGCAACGCCGTGGCCAACGTCAACGGCCCGCTGGCCGAGGGCATCACCGGCATGGACGCCGGCGACCAGACTGCTCTGGATCGGCGCATGTGCGACCTCGACGGGACCGCCAACAAGGGCGAGCTGGGCGCCAATGCCATCCTCGCCGTCTCCCTGGCCTCGGCCCGGGCGGCGGCGGCCGGTCGCGGCCTGCCGCTGTGGCAGCACCTGGCCGACGGCATGCCGGAGATCCTGCCGGTGCCCATGATGAACATCCTCAACGGCGGGGCCCACGCCGAGAACTCCGTGGACCTCCAGGAGTTCATGATCCTGCCGGTGGGCGCGCCCAGCCTGGCCGAGGCGGTGCGCTACGGCGCCGAGGTCTTCCACGCCCTCAAGGGGGTGCTCAACGCCCGGGGCCTGGCCACCGGGGTGGGCGACGAGGGCGGCTTCGCCCCGGACCTGCCCTCCAACGAGGCGGCCCTGGAGACCATCCTGGAGGCCATCGAGAAGGCCGGCTACCGCCCGGGCGACGATATCGCCCTGGGCCTGGACGTCGCCGCCAGCGAGTTCTTCGAGGGCGGCCGCTACAAGCTGGCCTCCGAGAGCCGGGAGCTGGACGCCGAGGGCATGGTCTCCTGGCTCCAGGGCTGGGTGGACCAGTACCCCATCGTTACCATCGAGGACGGCCTGGCCGAGGACGACTGGGCCGGCTGGAAGGCGCTCACCGAGGCCCTGGGCCGCCGTATCCAGCTGGTGGGGGACGACCTCTTCGTCACCAACCCCGCCATCCTGCGCGAGGGCATCGAGCGCGGCGTGGCCAACTCCATCCTCATCAAGGTCAACCAGATTGGCACCCTCACCGAGACCATGGAGGCCATTACCGTGGCCCGGGAGGCCGGCTACACGGCGGTGGTCTCCCACCGCTCCGGCGAGACCGAGGACACCTTCATCGCCGACCTCTCCGTGGCCACCGGCTGCGGCCAGATCAAGACCGGCTCCCTCTCCCGCTCGGATCGCGTGGCCAAGTACAACCAGCTCCTGCGCATCGAGGAGGCCCTGGGGGCTAAGGCCCGTTATCCCGGCCGTCGTGCCCTGGCCGGGAACGGGGCGGGTAACGGGGGCGGCTGAGGGCCATGCGCTGGGTCGCCGGCCTGCTGGCGCTGCTGCTGGTCGGCCTGCAGTTCCGGCTGTGGTCCGACGAGGGCGGCCTGCCCGAGGTCTGGCGGCTGGAGGCGGCGGTGGCCGAGCAGCGCGCTGCCAACGCCGAACTGGCCGAGCGCAACCGCGCCCTGCGGGCCGAGGTGGAGGACCTCAAGCGCGGTCTGGACGCCATCGAGGAGCGTGCCCGCAGCGAGCTGGGCATGATCCGGGAGGGCGAGACCTTCTTCCTGCTGGTGGACGACGAGTGAGCACCAACCCCGTTCCCTTCTGGGCAGTGATCCCCGCCGCCGGCGCCGGCCGGCGCATGGGGTCGGCCACCCCCAAGCAGTACCTGGAGATCCACGGCCGGGCCGTGCTCCACCACACGGTGGCCCGCCTGGCCGCCCAGCCCGGCCTGCGCGGCATCGTCGTCGCCGTGGATGCCGCCGATGAGCACTTCGACACGCTGGCCGCCGACCTCCCCGGCCCGGTCCACCGCGTCACCGGCGGGGCGGAGCGAGCCGACTCGGTCCTCGCCGCCCTGGACCACCTGGCCGGCCACGCCGCGGCCGACGAATGGGTCCTGGTCCACGATGCGGCACGGCCCTGCCTGCGCGGCGAGGACCTGGACCGGCTGTTGACCACCCTGGCGGGGGAGGCGGTGGGCGGCCTGCTGGGGGTCCCCGTCGTGGACACCGTCAAGCACGCCGATCCCGGCGGGGTGGTGGACGCCACGGTGGACCGCAGGGGCCTGTGGCGGGCGCTGACGCCGCAGATGTTCCGCCTGGGGCTGCTGCGCGAGGCGCTTACCGCCGCCCTGGCCGCCGGGGTTCCGGTCACCGACGAGGCCTCGGCGGTGGAGTGGGCCGGCCACCGGCCGCACATGGTCGAGGGGGCCGCCGACAACGTGAAGATCACCCGCCCGGAGGATCTGGCCCTGGCCGCCCTCTACCTCGACCACCAGACGGAGATGGCGTGATGCGCATCGGCCACGGCTTCGACGTCCACCGCTTCGGCGAGGGCGATCACGTCGTCCTGGGCGGGGTCACCATCCCCCACGGGCAGGGGCTGATGGCCCACTCCGACGGCGACGTCCTCCTCCACGCCCTCTGCGATGCCCTGCTGGGCGCCGCCGGCCTGGGCGACATCGGCCGCCACTTCCCCGACGACGACCCGGCCTGGGCCGGCGCCGACAGCCGCCTGCTCCTGCGCCACTGCCGGGATGCCGTGGCGGCGGCCGGCTGGGCGCCGGTGAACGTCGATACCACCCTCATTGCCCAGCGCCCCCGGATCGGTCCCCACGTCGAGGCCATGGCGGCCAACATCGCCACCGACCTCGGCCTGGCCGCCGGGGCGGCCAACGTCAAGGCGACCACCACCGAGCGGCTGGGTTACACCGGCCGGGAGGAGGGCATCGCCGCCCACGCCGTCGCCCTCCTGGGGCCGATGTGAGCGGGGAGGGCGAGGCGCTCCTCGGCCCCCGCGCCCTGGGCGAGCCGCCGGTGACCGCCACCCTGCGCGCGGAGCCGGCGGACTTCCGGGTGGACGAGGTGCTGGGCTTCGAGCCCGACGGCAGCGGCCAGCACGCCTGGCTGCAGATCGAGAAGACCGG
>JBNJED010000092.1:0-6068 GCA_051745535.1 Pseudomonadota bacterium
GCCGGACCGCCAGTTCCGAGGGGGCCGATAGTAATCGGGGCGAGAGCCGCCTCCAGGCCTTCCTGCGTGCCGGCCTGCAGTCCCTGGGCGGTAACGGTCAGGGCGAGGCGAATGGGGGGGAGCGTAACCTCTCCCTCAAGGCGCTGGATGGCGAGAGCCTGATGGGTCGCCAGGGCTCGCTGGTCGGGACATCGCCGGGTACCAGTACCAGTAGCGAGGCCGGTCGCGGCGGCGATACGGCGGCCCAGCGGGTCGCGGCCATGGGGCTCGGTAGCCAGGCCGGTAGTGGCGGCGGCCTCGGTAGTGGCTTCGGCGGCGGCTTCGGCGCCTCCACCGGCGGATTCGGCTCCACCTTCGCCGGCACCTCCACCGCGGGCACCATCGCCAATTCCCCCCTGGGGGCCTCGGTGAACGGCCAGGGCTGGAACCAGGCCGTGGGCGAGCGGGTGGTCTTCATGGCCCGCAATGGCATCCAGCGCGCCGACGTTCGTCTCCATCCCCAGAACCTCGGCCCGCTGGATATTCGCGTCTCGGTGCAGAACGACCAGGCCAGCGTGACCTTCAACGCCCAGAACGCCACCACCCGCGAGGCGGTGGAGCAGGCCCTGCCCCGGCTGCGGGAGCTCTTCGAGCAGCAGGGCATGGACCTGGTGGATGTGGATGTCTCCGACCAGCAACAGCAGTTTGCCGAGGAGGGTGAGCGTCGACCGGGCGCTGGGGACCACCCCGGCCTCGGGGAGGTTGCCGCCGATGAGGAGGCCGACGGGAGTGTTGTCAGCATGACCCCCGATGAGGTGGCCGCGAGGGGTGGCGTGGACTACTACGCCTGACCGCGGCTTGCCTATGGCGGCACCTTGGGAAACAATGGCGACACGACGGTCGGCCGCCGATGACGGCGGCCCCGGCCTCCAGCCGCAGCGAACGGGAAGACCGGAATGGCGAAGAAGGAAGTCGACGTCGATGTAGGCAATGGCGGGGGCGGTGGGATGTCCACCGGCAAGCTCGTCAGCATCCTGGTGGCCGCCCAGGTCGTTCTCATCGGTGGGCTGGTGGCCGCCCTCTGGTTCGCCGGTGTCTTCGGTGGCGGCGGCGGCAACGGGGACGATGGCGGGGCCGAGCAGGCCCAGGAATCTAAAAAGGAGCACTACATCGAGATGGGGGATCCCTTCACCGTGAACGTTAGCGGGGGGAACGCCCGGTTCATGCAGGTGGGGGTTGAGGTCATGAGCCGGGACCCCAAGGCGGGGGACGCGGTGGAGAAGCACATGCCGGTGATCCGGGACCGCATCAATACCATCCTGGGTGCCCAGAATGCGGAGGAGGTCCGGACCACCGAGGGCAAGCAGCAGCTGCGAAAGCAGATCCTCGAGGATATGCGCAAGGTGCTGGAAGAGCGTTACGGGGACCCCGCCATCGAAGAGGTCTACTTCACCAAGTTCGTGATCCAGTAGGCGGTCCCATGGCCAGCAGCGAACTACTCTCCCAGGACGAGATCGACGCCCTCCTCCACGGCGTTGGCGACGACGAGGGGGGAGAGGAGCAGGAGGAGACCGGCGCCGAGGGTCCGGTCTCGTTCGACTTCGCCAGCCAGGATCGGATCGTCCGTGGGCGCATGCCCACGCTGGAGATGATCAACGAACGCTTCGGCCGCTCGTTCCGGATCAGCCTCTTCAACATGCTTCGCCGCAGTGCCGAGATCTCCGTGGGCGGGATCCGGATGATGAAGTTCGGGGAGTACGTCCACACCCTGTTCGTCCCCACCAGCCTCAACATCGTGCGTATGAAGCCCCTGCGCGGGACGGCGCTCATGGTGCTGGATCCCAAACTGGTCTTTTCCGTGGTGGACAACTTCTTCGGCGGAGGCGGGCGTTTCCACACCAAGATCGAGGGTCGCGAGTTCACCCAGACCGAGCAGCGGATCATCCAGATCCTCCTGCGCCAGGCCTTCAAGGACCTGCAGGAGGCGTGGGCACCGGTACTCTCCCTGGAGTACGAGTTCCTCAACGCCGAGGTGAACCCGCAGTTCGCCAACATCGTCTCCCCCACCGAGATCGTGGTGGTCTGCAGCTTCCACGTGGAGATGGACGGCGGCGGCGGCGACCTCCACATCACCATGCCCTACTCCATGCTCGAACCCATCCGCGATCTGCTGGATGCCGGCATCCAGAGTGAGCGGCTGGAGGTGGACGAGCGCTGGCTCTCCACCATGCGCGAGGAGGTCGAGGGCATGGACGTGGAGGCCAGCGTGGAGCTGGCGGAGACCGAGCTGACCCTGCGCGAGGTGATGAATCTCGCGCCGGGGGATATCATCCCCGTGGATCTCCCCGAGCAGGTAACCATGCGGGCGGAGGGCGTGCCCGTCCTGCGCGGGCAGTACGGGACCCGCGAGGGCCGCTGGGCGATCAAGATTTCCGAATTCGTGGAACGGCCGACCCAGGGCGGAACCACGCGCTAGGGACGTCCCGACAGGAGGCAGAGCAAGGCCATGGCCGACGACGAGCAGGACAATAACGAGAACGGGGCCGGGGAGAACGGCGGCGGCGAGAACGCGCCCGATCCCGAAGAGATCATCAATTCCATGGAAGGCGGTGATGATGGCGAGGCGGCCTCCGGCGGTGAGGGGGAAGATGATCCCTGGGCCGAGGCCTTCGCCGAGGAGTTCGGTGAAGAGGGCCCCCCGGGTGATGACGACGAGGGAGGCGATTTCGACTTCGGCGTCGGCCAGATGACCGGCGGTGGCGGCGACCAGGCCCAGCCCGCCTCCATGCCCAACCTGGAGGAGGACCCCGGCGCAGCTCAGGACGAGAACGCCGCAGTGAACCTGGACATGATCCTGGACATCCCGGTGACCATCGCCATGGAGATCGGCCGGACCAAGATCAATATCCGCAATCTCCTGCAGCTCAACCAGGGCTCGGTGGTGGAGCTGGACCGCTTTGCCGGCGAACCGCTGGACGTCATGGTAAACGGGACCCTGATCGCCCACGGCGAGGTGGTGGTGGTCAATGAGAAGTTCGGGATCCGGCTTACGGACGTCATCAGCGCCCAGGAACGCATCAAGAAGCTCAAATGATGCGACTTCCACTGCTCTTCGCTGCGCTTCTGCCATCCACCGTCCTCGCCGAGGAGGCCGGTTCCAACGTTATGGAACCGCTGGCCGGGGGGCGAGTGGTGGAGATCTTCCTGGGGTTGTTCGCCGTTCTCGTCTTCATCGGGGTCGTCGCCTGGCTGGTCCGCCGCATGCCGGGACTTACCCGGAGCGGAGACGGGAGCATGCGGATCGTCTCCGGGCTCCCGGTGGGCCAGCGCGAACGCATCATCCTCGTGGAGGTGGGCGATGAACAGCTGGTGGTTGGCGTGGCGCCGGGCCGGGTGGAACTCCTCCACCACTTGAAGGAGCCGATCCCGGCGCCCGCCCAGGGTAGTGGCGGGAGCGATTTTGCCCACCGGCTACAGGAGCGGCTTCAGGGGCTGAGAGGTCGGAAGTGATGGGGAACCGGTCGCGCTGGCTCTGGCTGCTCGCGGGCCTTCTGCTGCCGGTGATGCCGGCCGTGGCACAGGAGGGGCTGCCTGCCCTGACCGTTACCGATAGCGGCGAGGACGAGGAGACGTGGGGTCTCTCCCTCCAGCTCCTGGCCCTGATGACGTCGCTGACCTTCCTGCCGGCGGCGCTCATCATGATGACCGCCTTCACGCGGATCATCGTCGTCCTCGCCATCCTGCGCCAGGCCATGGGCCTGCCGACCACGCCCTCCAACCAGACCCTGGTGGGACTGGCCCTCTTTTTGACCTTCTTCGTGATGATGCCGGTCTTCACGCAGATCAATACGGATGCCCTGCAGCCCTACCTGGAGGAGGACATGGCCTTCCAGGAGGCCATCGTCGCCGCCTCGGAGCCGCTGCGGACCTTCATGATGGGGCAGACGAGGGAGAACGATCTCGGCGTCTTCCTGCGCATCGCCGGTGAGGATGGTGTCGAGAGCCCGGACGACGTGCCCTTTTGGGCGCTGGTGCCGGCCTTTGTCACCAGTGAGCTGAAGACGGCCTTCCAGATCGGGTTCCTGATCTTCATCCCGTTTCTTATCGTCGACCTGGTGGTTGCCAGCGTGCTCATGTCGATGGGCATGATGATGCTCTCGCCCATGATCATCTCGCTGCCCTTCAAGATCATGCTCTTCGTCCTGGTCGACGGTTGGATGCTCATCATGAGTACCCTGGCCAACAGCTTCTACGCCAATGGAGCGCCGATACCATGACACCCGAGGTCGTGCTTACGGTCTTCCAGCGCGCCCTGGAGGTCGTTCTCATCATGCTCATGATCACCCTGATGCCCGCCCTGCTGACGGGGCTGTTGGTGAGCATGTTCCAGGCGGCCACCCAGATCAACGAGATGACGCTCTCCTTCATCCCCAAGCTGCTGGTGACGGTGCTGGTGCTTATATTCGCCGGGTCCTATCTCTTGCAGTTGCTGCTCGAGTACACCGAGCGGCTCTACGGCAATATCCCCAACCTCATCGGGTGAGACGACTGCCGTGGAGCTGACCACTGCCGAGATCACCGCCTGGATCGGCAGTTTTCTCTGGCCCTTCATGCGCATCAGCGGGATGCTCTTCGCAGCCCCGATCTTTGGGACCGGCTATACCTCAACCCGGGTCCGCGTCTTCATCGCAGCGATTCTTGCAGTGATGGTCGGCCCCCAGCTCGGCCCCATGCCGGTTATCGATCCCACCTCCCCGGAAGCCTTCCTGGTGGGGCTCCACCAGATCCTCATTGGTGTCGCGATGGGCTTTGTTATCCAGCTTGCCTTTGCAGCAGTGATCGTGGGCGGGCAGGTCATGGCCCTACAGATGGGTCTCGGTTTCGCCTCCATGGTGGATCCCCAGACCGGGACGCAGGTGCCCGTCGTTTCCCAAGTCTGGAACGTCCTGGCCATGTTGCTATTTGTCTCTATGGATGGACATCTAATGATCGTCCAGGTGATCCTTGAGAGTTTCAAGGGGATCCCGGTGGGGCCCACCGGCTTCGACCGCTCGGCGTGGTGGACCCTGGCGAGCCAGGGGGCCCACGTCTTCGCCGGTGGCGTACTTATTGCTATTCCCGTGGTGGCGGCCGTACTGGTGGTCAACCTGGGGTTCGGCATCATGACCCGCGCGTCGCCGCAGCTGAATATCTTCGCCGTCGGCTTCCCGGTCACCATGACCGTGGGCTTCGGCGTCATGATTCTGACGCTTCCGACCTTCGAGGAGCGCTTCGTCGACCTGGTGGCCCACGCCTTCGAGACGGTGCGCTCCCTGTTCGGACCGCAATCGGGGTAGGGTCCCATGGCCGAGAACGAGGACGGACAGGAGAAGACCGAAGACCCCACTCCCAAACGGATGCAGGACGCCCGGGACAAGGGGCAGGTCCCGCGTTCCCGGGAGTTGACCACCATGGCCATGGTCATGGGGGCGGCGGGGGCCTTCTACTTCTTCGGGCCCATGATGATCGACGGCCTGCTGGATATCCTGGAGGCCAATTTCGCCCAGGAGCGGGAGGCCGTCTTCGACGAGGGGATCCTCATCGAGCGGCTCTTTGCGAGCGCGCTGGAGGGGCTGTGGGTCATCACGCCCTTTTTCATCGTCATGGCAATCATCGCGATATTCAGTTCCATCGCCCTCTCGGGCTGGGTGATTTCGCTGGAGGCGATGGCCTTCAAGTGGAGCAAGCTGGACCCCGTCAAGGGGCTGGGGCGCGTCTTTGGCCCGCGGGGCGGGCTGGAATTTCTCAAGGCGCTGTTCAAGTTCGGCCTGGTGGGGGCGCTGGCGGTGCTCTTCCTCTGGATCGAGGGACAGGAATTCCTCGCCTTGGGCACGGCCAGCCTGGAGGTGGCCATGGCCCGGATGGGGGAGCTGCTCATCTACGCCTTCTTCTTCATGAGTCTGTCCCTCATCCTCCTCGCGGTCATCGACATCCCCTTCCAGCTCTGGGACAACCAGCGCCAGCTGAAGATGACCCGCAAGGAGGTCCAGGATGAGAACAAGCAGACCGAGGGGGACCCGCAGGTCAAGCAGCGTATCCGCTCCCTGCAG
>JBNJED010000093.1:0-6010 GCA_051745535.1 Pseudomonadota bacterium
CCGGGCTGGAGGGTGATGCGCGCTACGCTGCCCATGGCTATTCCCTGTAAGACGTAAAACCGCGTTGCGACTGTCCGGGGATGCCTTTCGGGCCCGGAGGGCTCCCCGCAGGTACGCCGTACATACGTCCATGTAGGCTCCACGACGGCATCCCTGCCGTCGAGGACCTGAGGGGAGCCCCCCGGGCCCGAAAGGCATCAGGCCTGTTCAACCCCTTCGACTACGTTCCGCCTGCTGCTTCGGTCGGTGCCGGCAGATCAAAGTCGGCCACCGCCGGGGCGTGATCGGAGGGCCGCTCCCAGCCCCGCGGCTCCGGGTCCACGGTGGAGCGGGTGCAGACCTTCGCCAGCGCCGGCGAGGCGAGGATGTGGTCGATGCGCAGCCCCATGCCGCGGCGGAAGAGGTTCATGCGGTAGTCCCACCAGCTGTAGACCCCCTCCGGCTGGTCGAAGAGGCGGAAGGTGTCCGCCAGCCCCAGGTCCAGCAGCCGCTGGAAGGCGGTCCGCTCGGTCTCGCTGAAGAGCACCCGGCCCTCCCACGCCTCGGGGTCGTGGACGTCCGCCGCCGCCGGGGCGATGTTGAAGTCGCCCACCACCACCACCTGCTCGTGGCGGGCCAGCTCGTCGCGCAGGAAGTCGGTGAGCGCCTCCAGCCAGCGCAGCTTGTAGTCGAACTTCTCCGAGCCCACCTCGCTGCCGTTGGGGACGTAGAGGTTGATGAGCCGCAGGTCGCCGTAGGTGGCCGCCAGCACCCGGCGCTGCGGGTCCTCCAGGCCGGGGAGGTCGGTCACGATATCGTGCGCCTCGCCCCGGGCGAGGATGGCCACGCCGTTGTAGGTCTTCTGGCCGGCGTGGACCTCGTGCCAGCCGGCATCCGCCAGTCGCTGGGAGGGGAAGCGGTCGTCGGCGAGCTTGGTCTCCTGGAGTGCCAGCAGGTCGGGGCGCTGCTGCTCGGCCCACTCCAGCACCTGGGACAGGCGGACGTTGAGGGAATTCACGTTCCAGCTGGCCACGCGCAGCATGGGGCCTCCTCCGGGATCGGGCTCAGGGGATCAGGTGTTCGCCGCGATAGAGATCGGCGATGGATTCGCGCTGGCGCACGACGTGGACGGTATCGCCGTCGACCATGAGCTCCGGCGGCCGCGGCCGGGTGTTGTAGTTGGAGGCCATGGCGAAGCCGTAGGCCCCGGCGGAGCGCACCGCCAGCAGGTCGCCCTCGGCCAGGGCCAGGGGACGGTCGCGGCCCAGGAAGTCGCCGGTCTCGCAGACCGGTCCGACGATATCCCAGGTCTTCAGCTCCGCCCCGCGGTGGGGGCGCACCGGCTCGATGCCCTGCCAGGCGCCGTAGAGGGCGGGCCGCAGGAGGTCGTTCATGGCGGCGTCGACGATGGCGAAGTTGCGCCGCCCGGGCTTGAGGTACTCCACCCGGGTGAGCAGGACGCCGGCGTTGCCGGCGATGGCGCGGCCGGGCTCCACCAGCAGCTCCAGCTCGCGGCCGGCCAGGGCCTCATCCAGGGCGGCGGCGTACTGCGCCGGCTCCGGCGGGGCCTCGTCGGCATACCGGATCCCCAGGCCGCCGCCGATGTCCAGGTGGTCCACCGCGATCTCGGCGTCCGCCAGCCGGTCCACCAGCGCCAGGACCCGCTCCAGGGCGGCGACGAAGGGGGCGGTGTCGGTGAGCTGGGAGCCGATGTGGCAGTCCACGCCGGTGGCGGTGATCCCCTCCAGCTCGGCGGCGCGGTGGTAGAGGGCCTCGGCCTCCTCCACCGGGATCCCGAACTTGTTCTCCGCCAGGCCGGTGGCGATGTAGGGGTGGGTCCCGGCGTCGACGTCGGGATTCACGCGCAGGGAGACCGGCGCGTCCACGCCCATCTCCCGGGCGTGACCGGCGATGCGCTCCAGTTCCCCGGCCGACTCCACGTTGAAACAGCGGATCCCCACCTCCAGGGCGCGCCGGATCTCGGTATCGCTCTTGCCCACGCCGGAGAAGACCACCCGGTGGGGGTCGCCACCGGCCTCCAGTACGCGCTCCAGCTCCCCGCCGGAGACGATGTCGAAGCCGGAGCCCAGGCGCGCCAGCAGGTTCAGGACGCCGAGGTTGGCGTTGGCCTTCACCGCGTAGCAGACCAGGTGGGGCCGGCCGGCCAGTGCCTCGTCGAAGGCGCGCCAGTGGCGCTCCAGGGTGGCACGGGAGTAGACGTAGGCCGGGGTGCCGTATTCGGCGGCCAGCGCGGTCAACGACACCTCTTCGGCGCAGAGCTCGCCGTCGCGATACTGGAAGTGGTCCATGGGGTCAGTCCGATTGGGCGGGAGGATTCTCGTCCGGCAGGTAGAGGTCGCCCTTCTGGCCGCAGCCGCCCAGCAGGGTCATCAGCGCCAGCACGGCGACCACGACGACGAAGAGCAGATAGCCGGGACACAGGCGCATGGGGCGATCCTTGGCGTCAGTAAGGTGGCAGTATAACGTGGTCGACCGAGCAGTCCCATGGTGGTGCCCCGTGCATCTGCGAACGCACATCTTCGTCTGGGTGGTGGTGGCCACCGTCATCCCCCTCACCGCCCTGGGCCTCGGGGCGACCTGGCTGGGCGAACGCGCCCAGCGGGAGGAGACGGGTGCGGCCATCATCGACGCCCTGAACAACCTCACCGCCGAGATCGACCGGCAGCTGGAGGCCGAGCGCGCCATGGTCGCCTCCCTGACCGAGGCGCCCGGGGTCCGCAACTTCCGGCCGGTGCTGGAGGCCGCCCGGGCCGGGCGGCGCCACCCCGACTACCGTGAACGGACCGCGGAACTGGCCGACTTCCTCGCCGTCTTCCAGCAGACCCTGCCGGGGGACTACACCATCCGGCTGCTGGACCACCGCGGCAACACCGTCCTCAAGGTCCGCGACGGCGAACACCGCCCCGCCCAGTATCCGGGACTGGGGCCGTTGCCCCTGGCCGAGCCGGAGCTCGAGGCGGAGACGGTCCGCCACCGCCTCGCGGATATCGGGACCGGCGAGGTCCGCCACCTGCTGCTGCCCCAGTCCCGCCAGCACCGCGACCAGGAGATGGAGCCGGCGCTGCTGGACCTCGTCGCCCCTCTGGGCGGCGAGGGGCAGACGCCGGCGGGCTACCTGGCGGTGAGCCCCGATGGCAGCCGGGTGGAGCGGATCCTCGCCTATACCACGTCCCTGCCGGAGGGGACCCTGGCGGTGGCGGAGATCCAGCCCGGCGATAACCGCCGCAACGGCATGCTCCTCCACCACTCCGCCGACAACCAGCGCTTCGACCGGCTGCGCCGGACCCCGCGCCACCTGGAGGAGGCGGGCCTGGGCGGACTGCGGACGGCGGTGATGCAGCGCCCCTACGGCCACCTGGCCGACCGTCCCCGGCTGCACTTCGTGGAGTACTATCCCTACCCTGGCCGGCTGGTGAGCTGGGTGGTCGCCCTGGAGGCGGAGGAATCGGTCTTCGCCGAGCCCTTCGCCCGGATCCGGGGGGCCATCTGGGTCTTCACCGGCATCGCCCTGGTCCTGGCGCTGCTGCTCATCCCCCTGGGCGCCCGGGTCATCGCCCGGCCCGTCTGCCGCCTGGCCCGGCGGCTGAAGGCCTACGCCGATGGCGATCACAGCGCCCGGGTGGAGCCCGCCGGCCCCACCGAGATCCGGGAACTGGGGGCCGCCTTCAACTACATGGCCGACACCCTGGAGCGGGCGCGGACCGAGCGCGACGAGGCGCAGCAGCGGGCCCTGCAGAGCGCCCGCCTGGCCTCCATCGGCGAGATGGCCGCCGGCATCGGCCACGAGATCAACAACCCGCTGAACAACATCCTCTCCCTGACCAAGCTCATGGATCGGGAGACCGACCGCCCCGACCGCCTGACCCGGGACATCGAGGCGGTCCGCGAGGAGGCCCTGCGCGCCTCGGAGACGGTGCGCGGGATCCTCAACTTCGCTCGCCAGGTCCCCCCGGACTTCCATCCGGTGGAGGTGGGGGGATGGCTGGCCGAGAGCACCCGGCTGGTGGCCGAACGGGCCCGGGCGGCCGGGGTCGGTATCGGCGTGGAGGCCGCCCCGGAGCTCTGGGTCCGGGGCGACCGCCACCTGCTCCAGCAGGCCCTGGCCAACCTGGTGGACAACGCCGTCGCCGCCAGCCCCGCCGGCGGCTCGGTGGAGGTCACCGCCACCGCGGAGGGGGACGAGGTGGTGGTCACCGTCACCGACCAGGGCGCCGGCATCGAGCCCGAACGGCTGGACCGGGTCTTCGACCCCTTCTTCACCACCAAGGCGGTGGGCGAGGGTAGCGGACTGGGGCTGTCCGTGACCCTGGGCATCGTGGAGCACCACGGCGGCGCCCTGGACATCCGCAACGACGCGGCCGGCGGGGTCACCGCCACCATCCGCCTGCCGCGCGCGGAGAGCGACCATGAGTGAAGCGACCCCGACCCTCTTCTACATCGATGACGACCCCCGCGCCGGGGAGATCATGGCGCGCTTCAGCGAGGATGCGCCCTACCACTGCCGCGTCTTCACCGACCCCGCCGAGGCCCTGACCGCCGCCGGGACCGACCCGGTGGACCTGGTCATCACCGACCTGCGCATGCCGGGGATGGACGGCCTGGAGGTCCTCCAGCGGCTGCGCGCCCGGGACCCGGATCTGCCGGTGATCATCCTCACCGGCTACTCCAGCGTCGACTCGGCGGTGGAGGCCCTGCGGCTGGGGGCGGCCGACTTCCTCAAGAAGCCCTTCGACATGGACGAGCTGCGCGCCCAGGTGGAGCGGACCCTGGAACACCGCCGCCTGGAGCAGGAGAACCGGCTGCTTCGCCAGGCCCTGGCCGAGCGCGAACAGCGCCACGGCATGGTGGGCCATTCGGAGGCGGTGGCCGGCGTCCACGCCATCATCGACAAGATCGCCGACATTCGCTGCAACGTCCTCATCGAGGGGGAGTCGGGCACCGGCAAGGAACTCGCCGCCCGGGCGCTCCACGACCACTCCGACTACGCCGAGACCCCCTTCGTGGTCATCGACTGCGGGGCGCTCACCGACACCCTGCTGGAGTCGGAGCTGTTCGGCCACGAGAAGGGGGCCTTCACCGGCGCGGTGGGCGCCAAGCAGGGGCTGCTGGAGACCGCCAGCGGCGGCACCGTCTTCCTGGACGAGATCGGCAACATCTCCGACGCCATGCAGATCAAGCTCCTGCGGGTGGTCCAGGAGCAGAAACTCACCCCGGTGGGCGGGGTCACCCCGCGCCCCATCGACGTCCGCTTCATCGCCGCCAGCAACCAGCCCCTGGAGCAGCGGGTGGCGGAGGGGGCCTTCCGCGCCGACCTCTACCACCGGCTCAACGTGGTCAACCTGCGCATGCCGGCCCTACGCGAGCGGCGCGAGGACATCCCCGCCCTGGTGGACCACTTCGTCACCGAGTTCGCCGGCCGCTACGGGCGCGACGTTACCGGCTTCGACCCCGACTCCCTGGAGCGGCTCGCCGCCGCCGACTGGCCGGGCAACATCCGCGAGCTGCGCAATACCGTGGAACGTTGCGTCGCCCTGGCCGATGGTCCCCTCCTCCACTACGAGCCTGCCCCGGCAGCGCCGGCAGACCCCGGGGCGGGCATCGACGCCGACCAGCCCACCCTGGCGGAGCTGGAACGGCGCTATATCGAGAAGACCCTGGCCCGTTTCGACGGCAACCGCGAACGCACCGCCGCCGCCCTGGGGATCAACAAGACCACCCTGTGGCGACGGTTGCAGCGCTACGAGGAGGGGGATGAAGAATAGCCCGCGGTGCAGATTGCACCGACGACCGTTGCAGAATGCACCGACCGGCCCGAGCCATTATCCGTAACCGGCTGTTTCCCCGAAGGAGTCCGGTTGGCACGCAACTTGTAAGTCGATGGGCGAACCTAAATACACCGCAACGGAGAACCAACCATGAACCGTCGCATTTTCCTCAAGGGCACCCTGGCCGGCTCGGCCATGGCCGCCGCCGTCGGCGCCGGCCTCGTCACTCCCAGCACCGTCCTGGC
>JBNJED010000094.1:0-5904 GCA_051745535.1 Pseudomonadota bacterium
CGGGGTGGACCGCGCCATGGCCGAGCGGCTGGTGGCCGCCGGCCGGCGCGCCCGGGAGCTCAAGGACCACGGCCTGGAAGAGGCCACCTCCACCCGCGCGCTCACCTACGCCGGCCAGCTCATCAGCGCCGGCCTGGAGCCGGTGGAGGCGTGCCGCGTGGCGATGATCTCCCCGGTGACCGACGACCCGGAGCTGGCCGCCGCCCTGGGGGAGATCCTCAACGCCCACTTCGACGACGGCGCTACCGAGGGTCATGGCTGAGATCCCCGATCCCCGGACCGAGGAGGACGCCCTCCTCCAGGTCCAGGAGATCCTCGCCCACCTGGAGGAGATCTCCTTCGTCGCCCACCGCGACAGCAAGGAGGCCCTGCCGGCGCTGGAGCCGTACGGCCCCTTCGTCCAGTGTCGCTGGCTGGAGGCCGCGCGGGAGCTCTTCTTCCACGACCGTGACGCCGGCAAGGCCTTCATCCGCAACACCGCGACGGTGGTGGAGCAGGCCGGCTGCGTGGACGAGTGGGTGGAGCAGGCGCGGATCTTCACCCGCTGGCGCGGGGCCTGGAAGGCGCTGGAGGGCTTCATGGGGCAGGTGGGGGCCGTCTTCGCCGCCTGGGGCCGCGACGGCGAGGCCAGCTGGTTCGACCTGGGCCACACCTGGCTGGAGCGCCACGTGGACAGCGGCGTGGCCTACTTCACCACCGACTTCCGCACCCTGGCCGGGGAGGGCGGTCCCGCCGGGATCCACGCCCTCATGGCGCCGGCCGAGGCGCTCTTCGCCGAGCGGCGCATGGCCCTGGGCAGCTACCTGGAGGGGGCGCTCAAGGTCCGCGACCTCATCGGCGTCGACGGCGTCCACGAGTGGGCCCGCCGCGGCGCCGACGTCCTCCAGGCCGGGCGCCAGCGCGGCGAGTCCTGGTTCCGGCTGGACAGCGAGGAGTCCCGGGCCATGCTGCTGGAGGTGGTCCCCGGCGAGCGCATCCGCGACCACCTGCGCCTCTACCAGCTCCTGGCCCGGGGCTGGTTCGGCGAGGACCTGCTCATCGAGGACAGCGGCTGGCGCCCCGGCGACCCCAATCCCGGCGCCGAGACCGACGGCGCCCGGCTCTACCTGCCGGCGGTGATGGCCGACCACGAGGCCGCCATCCTCGCCGTGGAGCACGTCACCGGCCACCTCGCCTTCGGCACCTACGACTACGATGCCATCCAGGCGCTCTTCCAGCGTCGCGGTACCGAGCACCCGCCGGTGGATGACCACCAGCGGATCACCTGGCGGCCGCTCTTTGCCGAGTTCGGGGACGACCTGGTCCGCTTCGGCGTCCTCTTCGACCTCTGCGAGGACCTGCGGGTGGACGCCCGCATCGATTCCACCATCCCCAACTACCGCCGCCGCCTGCTGCGCCGGGCGAAGCGCGCCGAGGCGCCCGAGGGGCCGGCCGGCCCCTGGTTCGAGTACGCCCGCGCCACCCTGGCGGCCAGCCTGGGTGAGGGCGAGCTGGACCCGCGCCTGGCGGCGCTCCTGGCGCCCGAGGCCACCCTGGTGGACAGCTTCGACACCGCGCTCGCCCTCTACGGCGAGCTGGACGACGATCGGCTGCCGCCGCTGACCCTGCAGCAGCGCCCCCACGCCTACCTCCCCGGCCGCGCCCCCAACGCCGCCCGGCCGGTCTATCCCCGGCTCCCCGGCGCCGAGGAGGACGACTCCGACGGCTCCGAGGCCACCGAGGAGGCCAAGGAGAAGCAGGAGCAGCGCGAGGCGGAGACCCCCAAGGAGGGCTCCGGCGACCCGGATCTCGACATCGCCCCGGAGGAGACCTCCGGCACCGGCGGGCGCATCGGCGTCGGGATCCCGCAGCCGGCCCACGTGGTCGGCCGAGGCCTGGCGCGGGAGGCGGAGTTCGGCGGCCGCGCCTACCCCGAGTGGGACTACCGCGAGAACCGCTACAAGGTCGACTGGGCCCGGGTCCACGAGCGCGACCTGGAGCCCGGGGACGAGGCCGACATCGCCCCGCTCATGGCGCGGCACGACAACGTCCTCAAGCGGCTGCGCCGCGCCCTGCAGCTCCAGCGGCCCCAGCGGCCGGCGCCCCTGCGCCGCCAGTTCGACGGTGACGAGCTGGACCTGGAGGCGACCATGCAGTACGTCAGCGAGAAGCGCGCCGGCATGTCGCCCCGGCCCCACGTCTACCAGCGCCGGGCCCCCCAGCACCGGGACACCGCCGTGCTGCTCCTGGCCGATCTGTCCACCTCCATCATGGCCAACACCAGTGACGGCGAGGGGCGGGTGGTGGACCGGCTGCGCGCCGGCACCCTCATCTTCGCCGAGGCGCTGGCGGAGGTGGGCGATCCCTGCGCCATCGCCGGCTTCGCCTCCAAGAACCGGGACGCGGTGAGCTACTACCCCATCAAGGGCTTCGAGGATCCCCTCAACGCCGGGGTGCGCGCCCGCCTGGCCGGCCTCTCCGGCCGCCTGGCCACGCGCATGGGGGCGGCCATCCGCCATGCCATCCGCGCCTTCGACGGCGCCAGCGCCCGGCGGCGGCTGCTGCTCATCCTCTCCGACGGCCGCCCGGCGGACTACGACGACGGCGGCGACGCGCGCTACCTCCACGAGGACACCCGCATGGCGGTGAAGGAGGCGGTGGATGCCGGCATCCACCCCTTCTGCATCACCCTCGACCCCGCTGGCGGCGAGTACCTGCCCACCATCTTCGGCCCCGGCCACTACCTGATCATCGACCACGTCGATGACCTGCCGGCCCGGCTGCCGGAGATCTACCTGCGGCTGCGCAAGTGACCATGGCGGCAGGCGGCGAACCCATCCCGGCGGGGAGGGCGACGCTCATCGGGGCGGCGCGTTACCGGCGCTTCTCCTACGGCGACAACCACCCCCTGGGGATCCCGCGGGTCTCCCTGACCATCGACCTCATCCAGGCCTACGGTGCCCTGGACGAGGAGCGCGAGTACCTCATCGGCCGCAAGGCCTCGGACCGGGAGCTCACCGGCTTCCACACCCGGGACTACATCCTCGCCCTGCAGCGCTGCGAGGCGCTGGGCAAGGTGCCCCACCGCTATCGCGAGCGGCACAACCTGGGCAATTTCGAGAACCCCTGGTTCCCCGGCTTCTTCTCCACCCCGGCGGTGGCCACCGGCTCCAGCATCCAGGGGGCGGAGGAGGTCCTGGCCGGGCGCATGGCCTTCAACCCCGCCGGCGGCATGCACCACGCCCGCCCCGACCAGGCGCGCGGCTTCTGCTACCTCAACGACCCGGTCATGGGGATCCAGCGGCTGCGCCGGGCGGGGCAGCGGGTGCTCTACATCGACATCGACGCCCACCACGGCGACGGCGTGGAGATGGCCTTCGCCGACGACCCCGAGGTGGTCACCTGCTCCCTGCACATGGACACCGGCTACGCCTACCCCTTCGCCGGCGGCCAGGCGACGGATACCGGCGTCCACGGCAACGCCGTGAACCTGCCGCTGCCGCGGGAGCTCAACGACACCGAATACCGCCACGCCTTCCACACCCTCTGGCCGCGGGTGGTGGAGGCCGCCGCCCCGGACGCGGTGGTCCTCCAGGCGGGGACCGACATCCTGCGCCCCGACCCGCTGGGCAAGTTCACCGTCTCCACCCAGACCTTCCTGGAGGCGGTCACCGCCATCCGCGACGCCAGCCCGCGCCACCCGGACGGCATGCCGAAGCTGCTGGCCCTGGGCGGCGGCGGCTACCACCCGCTGGTGCTGGCGCGCTGCTGGGCGGGGGTCTGGGCCATCCTCAGCGGCCGCGAGCTGCCCGAGGCGCTGCCGGAATCCGGGCGCGAACTGCTGGCCGAGGTGGACTGGGACATGGACGAGGACGAGGAGTGGTATCCGGGGCTGTTCGAGAGCCGCCTGGACCCCGACCTCGCCGGTCCCCTGCGGCCGGAGGTGGAGGCGGCGGTGGAGGGGCTGCTGCGCGACCACCCCCTGCTGCGCCAGGGCTGAACATCGTGAATTTCGAGAAGGAGCGACCATGACCGAGACCGCGCCCATTCCGGGATACGCCACCCCCCAGGGCACCCGTGACTACGCCGAGGCCCGGGCCGACGACGTGGCCGAGGGCCACTTCAGCGACCTGCTGAAGACCAAGATCCGGCTCTCCTCTCTGGGCGTGGGGAGCTTCCCCGGCGCCGCGGATGCCGCCACCGACGCCGCGGTGGCGACCCTCGTCGCCCAGGCTCTGGGCGGCGGCATCAACGTCGTCGACACCGGCGCCCACTACCGCTACGGCCGCGCCCTGGCGGCGGTGGGCGCCGGGATCCGCCAGGCCAACCTGGCCGGGATCCCGCGCGAGGCCATGTTCCTGGTGAGCAAGGGCGGTTTCCTGACCTTCCGCGGCGGCCCGCCGGCGGACCGCGACGCCTGGATACAGGAGGAGATCGTCGGACCCGGCCGGGGTCGGGCGGAGGACATCGCCGAGCAGACCCCCCACTGCCTGAGCCCGGAGTACATCGAGTACCAGCTCGACCTCTCCCGCAACCTCATGGGGGTGGAGACGCTGGACGCCTTCATGATCGACCAGCCCGAGGTCCACATCCCCGAGATCGGCAAGGAGCAGGTCAACCAGAAGCTGGAGAAGGTCTTCGAGGTCCTGGAGTGGGCAGTGGCCGAGGGGCGGCTGCGCTACTACGGGATCTCCACCTTCGAGGGCTTCCGGGTGGAGACCGACCACCAGCTCTTCCAGTCCCTGACCTCGCTCCAGGGGTTGGCGGAGAAGGCGTACCAGGCGGTGACCGGCGCCGATGACACCCGCCACCACTTCCTCATCGCCCAGATGCCCTTCAACCAGGTCATGCTGGAGGGCTTCACCCGCTTCAACCAGGCCACCGGCCAGGGCAACGTCGCCTCGACCCTGCAGGCTGCCCACCAGCTCGGCGTCTACATGATGAGCAGCCACACCATGCTCAAGGGCCACCTGGCCAGCCAGTCGGTGGACGTGGTCACCCAGGCCCTGGCAGAGCTGCCCAACCCGGCGCAGCGGGCGCTGCAGTTCAACCGCTCCACCCCCGGGCTGGGCACCAGCCTGGTGGGCATGAGCAACCCGGAACACCTGGCCGACATGCTCGCCGTCGCCGCCCGCCCCCCCATGGAGCGCTCCGGCTTCCTGGGCCTCTTCCAGAAGGCGGAGTAGGGGCTAGAGGTTCTCCGAGGCGAAGTCGGCCAGGCGGGAGCGTTCGCCGCGCTCCAGGGTGAGATGGCCGGCGTGCTCCCAGTCCTTGAAGCGGTCCACCACGTAGGTGAGCCCCGAGGTGGTCTCGGTAAGGTACGGGGTGTCGATCTGGGCCACGTTGCCCAGGCAGACCATCTTGGTTCCCGGCCCGGCGCGGGTGATGAGGGTCTTCATCTGCTTCGAGGTGAGATTCTGCGCCTCGTCGATGATGACGAACTTGTTCAGGAAGGTCCGCCCGCGCATGAAGTTCAGGGAGTGGACCCGGATGCGGTTCATGAGGACGTCGTTGGTCGCCTGGCGTCCCCAGCTGCCGCCGTCATTGCCCTCGGAGAGGACCTCCAGATTGTCCCGCAGTGCCCCCATCCAGGGACCCATCTTCTCCTCCTCGGTCCCGGGGAGGAAGCCGATGTCCTCACCCACCGGGATGGTCACCCGAGTCATGATGATCTCGGAGTAGCGGCCCTCGTCCAGGGCCTGGGTGAGGGCGGCGGCCAGGGTGAGCAGGGTCTTGCCGGTGCCCGCCTGGCCCACCAGGGAGACGAAGTCGATCTCCGGATCCATGAGCAGGTTCAGGGCGTGGTTCTGGCCCCGGTTGCGGGCCCGGATCCCCCAGACCGGGGTGTGGCCGTGGTCCTGGACCAGCTCGAACTCCACCGTCTCCCCCTCCACCTGGCGGACGACCCCCTCCGGGCCCTCCTCG
>JBNJED010000095.1:0-5903 GCA_051745535.1 Pseudomonadota bacterium
GCGCCAACGCACAGCACTCAGGAGCGACAACCGCATGGCCTTCGACAAGATCCAGCTGCCCGCCACCGGCGAGGCCATTACCGCCGACGACAACTGCAATCTCCACATCCCCGACCACCCCGTCATCCCGTACATCGAGGGTGACGGCACCGGTGTCGACATCTCCCCGGTGATGAAGCGGGTGGTAGACGCCGCGGTGGAGAAGGCCTACGGCGGCAAGCGCGCCATCAGCTGGATGGAGATCTACGCCGGTGAGAAGGCCAACCACGTCTACGGCGAGGAGATCTGGCTGCCGGCGGAGACCATGGAGGCCATCCGGACCTACAAGGTCGCCATCAAGGGGCCGCTGACCACGCCGGTGGGCGAGGGGATCCGGTCGCTCAACGTCGCCCTGCGCCAGGACCTGGACCTCTACACCTGCCTGCGCCCGGTGCGCTACTACGACGGCACGCCCAGCCCGCTCAAGGAGCCGGAGAAGACCGACATGGTCATCTTCCGGGAGAACTCCGAGGACATCTACGCCGGCATCGAGTGGAAGGCCGGTACCCCGGAGGTGAAGAAGGTCATCGACTTCCTCCAGGACGAGATGGGCGTGGACAAGATCCGCTTCCCCGAGACCTCCGGCATCGGCGTGAAGCCGGTCTCGGAGGAGGGGACCAAGCGGCTGGTGCGCAAGGCCATCCAGTACGCCATCGACCAGGACCGCCCCTCGGTGACCCTGGTCCACAAGGGCAACATCATGAAATTCACCGAGGGGTCCTTCAAGGCGTGGGGCTACGAGCTGGCGAAGGAGGAGTTCGGCGCCACCGAGCTCGACGGCGGCCCGTGGCTGACCTTCAAGAATCCGAAGACCGGCCGGGACATCGTGGTCAAGGACGCCATCGCCGACGCCTTCCTGCAGCAGATCCTGCTGCGCCCGGAGGACTACGACGTCATCGCCACCCTCAACCTCAACGGCGACTACATCTCCGACGCCCTGGCCGCCCAGGTCGGCGGCATCGGTATCGCCCCGGGGGCCAACCTCTCCGACACCACGGCGCTGTTCGAGGCGACTCACGGTACGGCGCCCAAGTACGCCGGCCAGGACAAGGTCAATCCCGGCTCCATCATCCTCTCCGCCGAGATGATGCTGCGCCACCTGGGCTGGAACGAGGCCGCCGACCTCATCGTGACCGGCATGGCCGGCTCCATCCGGGAAGGGGTGGTGACCTACGACTTCGCCCGCCTCATGGACCACCCCACCGAGGTGAGCTGCTCCGGCTTCGGCGAGGCCATCGTCGCCCGGATGGGCTAGACGGGCCCGAACGGCTCCCCGCCCGGGGTCTGGCTCAGGGCTCGGGGAGCGGCTGGATCCGGTGGGCCTGGAGCCCCTTGGGGCCCTCCTGGACCTCGAAGGCCACGGGCTGGCCCCGGCGCAGGGTCCGGAACCCCTCCATCTCGATGGCGCTGAAGTGGGCGAAGATGTCCTCGCCCCCCTGTTCCGGGCGGATGAAGCCGTAGCCCTTGGCGTTGTTGAACCACTTCACGATTCCGGCGGGCATGGGGCTGGCCTGCAGCGTTGGATGGGCCTGGACCGGCGGGCGCCGATCCCCCTGGCAGGCTACTACCCGGCCGCCTGTCCCTTGAAAACTGGCCCAGCCGATCCCCATCGTCAAGGGAGTGGCCAGGGATCGTACCATTCGCTTTCCGGGCTGCGCCTGGAGTAAATACCCTTTCTTTACAGTGGTTTGCGGCCCTGCTCTTGGCCGCGGCAGTGTGTTGATATACTCTGCCAACAGGGTCGCGGCACAGGGTCGGAACCCGATCCTTGGCATCCCGGTCCAAAGGACATAGCGGAGACATGAGCGAAGAACGTCCGGAAGATGGCGATGAGGACCTGGCAGTCGAGCCGGGCAGGCCGAAGCTCAAACGGCCGCCCATGTACAAGGTCCTCATCCACAATGACGACTACACGCCCATGGACTTCGTGGTCCACATCCTGGAGAAGTTCTTCGGGATGGGACGGGAGAAGGCGACCCAGGTGATGCTCCAGGTTCATACCCGGGGCGTCGGTGTGGCGGGGGTCTATACTCGGGAGGTGGCCGAGACCAAGGTGGCTCAGGTCAACGACTACGCCCGGGAGCACGATCACCCGCTCAAGTGCACGATGGAGGCGGCGTAACCGCCGGTGGACGCAGATGCTTAGTAAAGAGCTCGAATTCACGCTCAATCTCGCCTTCAAGGAGGCGCGCGACAAGCACCACGAGTTCATGACCGTGGAGCACCTGCTGCTAGCGCTGCTGGACAATCCGTCGGCGGCGGAGGTGCTGCGTGCCTGCGGCGTGGACCTGGAGCGTCTGCGCCAGGACCTTACGGAATTCATCGACGAGACCACGCCGCTGCTGCCCGAGGGCGACACCTCGGACACCCAGCCCACGCTGGGCTTCCAGCGGGTGCTGCAGCGGGCGCTGTTCCACGTCCAGGCCTCGGGGAAGAACGAGGTCACCGGTGCCAACGTGCTGGTGGCCATCTTCAACGAGCAGGAGTCCCAGGCGGTCTTCTTCCTCAACAAGCACGACGTGACCCGCTACGACGTGGTCAACTACCTCTCCCACGGCATCTCCAAGGTGGGGGATGACGAGGAGGAGGACGACAGCGACGAGGGCATCTCCGGCTCCGCCGACGAGGACGAGGAGGGCGCCGAGGAGGGCGGCTCGCCGCTGAAGCAGTTCGCGACCAACCTCAACGACCAGGCGCGCCGGGGTCGCATCGACCCGCTCATCGGCCGCGCCAACGAGATCGAGCGGACCATCCAGATCCTCAGCCGCCGGCGGAAGAACAACCCGCTCTACGTGGGCGAGGCCGGCGTGGGCAAGACCGCCCTGGCCGAGGGGCTGGCACGCAAGATCGTCGACGGCGAGGTGCCGGAGATCCTCTCCGAGAGCACCGTCTACGCTCTGGATCTGGGCGCCCTGCTGGCCGGCACCAAGTACCGCGGCGACTTCGAGAAGCGTCTCAAGGCGGTGCTGGCCCAGCTCAAGAAGGACAAGGGCTCCATCCTCTACATCGACGAGATCCACACCATCATCGGGGCCGGTGCGGCCTCCGGCGGGGTGATGGACGCCTCCAACCTGCTCAAGCCCATGCTCGCCTCCGGCGAGCTCAAGTGCATCGGCTCCACCACCTACCAGGAGTACCGCGGGATCTTCGAGAAGGATCGCGCGCTCTCCCGCCGTTTCCAGAAGATCGATGTGCCGGAGCCGACGGTGGACGAGACGGTGCAGATCCTCGAGGGCCTCAAGGGCCGCTACGAGGACCACCACAAGGTGCGCTACACCAAGCCGGCGCTGCAGGCCGCCGCCGGCCTGTCGGAGCGGTACATCACCGACCGCTTCCTGCCGGACAAGGCCATCGACGTCATCGACGAGGCCGGCGCCAACATGAACCTGCTGCCGCCCTCCCGGCGCAAGAAGACCGTGGGGGTCAAGGACGTGGAGGCCATCGTGGCCCGCGCCGCCCGGATCCCGCCGAAGCAGGTCTCCAAGTCGGACAAGGAGGTGCTGCGCAGCCTGGAGGAGGACCTCAAGCGGGTCATCTTCGGCCAGGACGACGCCATCGACACCCTGACCTCCGCCATCAAGATGTCCCGCTCCGGGCTGGGGCGTGAGGATCGGCCCATCGGCTCCTTCCTCTTCTCCGGCCCCACCGGCGTGGGCAAGACCGAGGTCACCCGGCAGCTCGCCAACACCCTGGGCGTGGAGCTCATCCGCTTCGACATGTCGGAGTACATGGAGGCGCACACCGTCTCCCGGCTCATCGGGGCGCCCCCGGGCTACGTCGGCTTCGACCAGGGCGGGCTGCTCACCGAGGCGGTGACCAAGCACCCCCACTCGGTGGTGCTCCTCGACGAGATCGAGAAGGCCCATCCGGACGTCTACAACCTGCTGCTGCAGGTGATGGACCACGGCTCGCTCACCGACAACAACGGCCGGCATGCGGACTTCCGCAACGTCATCCTGGTCATGACCTCCAACGCCGGGGCGGAGCAGATGAACCGCCGGTCCATCGGCTTCCGGACCCAGGACCACTCCACCGACGGCAGCGAGGCCATCAACCGGACCTTCACGCCGGAGTTCCGCAATCGGCTGGACGCCATCATCCAGTTCGACGCCCTCTCCCAGGAGCAGGTGGTCAACGTGGTGGACAAGTTTGTCGCCGAGCTGGAGGCGCAGCTCATGGACCGCCACGTCTCCATCGAGGTGGACGAGGCGGCCCGGGACTGGCTGGCGGAGCGGGGCTACGACCCGGCCATGGGTGCCCGACCCATGAGCCGGATCATCCAGGAGCACATCAAGAAGCCGCTGGCCAACGAGCTGCTCTTCGGCGAACTCGCCAACGGTGGCCACGTGAAGGTGACCACCGCTACCGACGGCGATGAGCTCGCCTTCGAGTACCAGCCGCGAGTGAGTCGGGGGAGCGAGGCCTCCGAAGAGGCCGAGCCCGCCTGAGGCGGGCGGGCGTCGCCGGGCGGCGGCGCCCGGCTACTTGCGCATGCGGTAGGTGATGCGCCCCTTGGAGAGGTCGTAGGGGGTGAGCTGAACGACCACCCGGTCGCCGGCCGTGATCCGGATATAGTGCTTACGCATCTTGCCCGAGATGTGGGCGGTGACGATGTGGCCGTTCTCCAGCTCCACGCGGAAGGTGGTGTTGGGGAGGGTCTCCAGCACCGTCCCTTCCATCTCGATATGGTCGTCTTTTGCCATGGGCGGGTGGCATCCTCGCTCGCTGATTGACTGACCGGGCATTGTGCCGCATGGCGGGGCGCTTTTCAAAAAGCCCGACTCCGGCGGCGGGGATCAGTCGTCGGCGGGGGAGGGGCGCTCCTCCCACCGGTGCCACGCCCCCTCCTCGAACAGCTCCACCGGCCGGAAATCCACCTTGTACGCCATCTTCGGTGACCCCGGGATCCAGTAGCCCAGGTAGAGCCAGTCCAGGCCCCGGGCGCGGGCGAGCTGGATCTGGGTCAGGATGGCCTGCACCCCCAGTCCACGGCGGGGGAGGTCGGGATCGAAGAAGGTGTAGACCGCCGACAGCCCATTCTCCAGCACGTCCGTCACCGCCACCGCCAGCAGCCGCCCTGCCGGGTCCACCAGCTCCAGGAAGAGGGTGGGGCACCAGTGGCAGGTGAAGAACTCCAGGAACTGCTCCGGCGTCGGGTCATCCATGCCGCCGCCGGGGTGGCGGGCGGCCAGGTAGCGGCGGTAGAGCTCGAAGTTCTCCGCGGTGATTCGCGGCGGCCGCAGGCGTACGCGCAGATCGGGGTTGCGGCGGCTGGTGCGCCGCTGGCCCCGCGTGGGACGGAAGTCCGCGACGGGGATCCGGGCGGCCCGGCAGGCGCTGCACGCCGGGCAGTCGGGCCGGTAGACCAGGCAGCCGCTGCGGCGGTAGCCGGCGGCCAGCAGGCCGGTGTAGGTGGGCGGATCCAGCTCGCGATGGGGATCCACCACCCGCTGGACCGAGACCTCCTCCTCCAGGTAGGGGCAGTCCTGGCGCGGGGTACGGAAGAAGCGCAGGGGGTGGGTACCGTTCATGCCGCCCCCCCGGATGCCCCCGGCGAGAGATCAGGGAAGAGCTCCGGGAAGAGGTGATCCAGGGGCTCCAGCCGCCAGACGCCGCTGCGCTCCGGCTCGGCCACGGCCCGCTGGAGTGCAGCCAGGAAGGCGGACCGCGACCACTCCTCCACGCCCATGCGCAGGAGATGGGGGCTGGCCACCTGGGCGTCCAGGAAGTGGAAGTCCCACCGCCAGAGCTGCCGCGCCAGGGTCGCCAGGGCGACCTTGGAGGCGTCGGTGACCCGGCTGAACATGGACTCCCCGGCGAAGGCGGCCCCCACGGCCACGCCGTAGATCCCGCCCACCAGCGCC
>JBNJED010000096.1:0-5758 GCA_051745535.1 Pseudomonadota bacterium
TGCTGCTCGCCGCCGGAGAGGTGCTCCGGCCACTCCCCCTCCCGGCCGCCCAGGCCGAGATCCGCCAGCAGCGCCCGGGCCCGCTGGGCGGTCCCGGCATCATCGCGGCCGTCGAGCTGCTGGGGCAGGAGGACATTCTCCGCCACCGTGAGCGTGGGCAGGAGATTGAAGAACTGGAAGACCAGGCCGATGTGGCGCCGCCGGAAGCGCGTACGCGCCGTCTCGTCCAGCCCAGTGAGATCGGTGCCGCCGATGGAGATGGAACCGCCATCGGGCGGGTCGATGCCGGCGATGAGATTGAGCAGGGTCGACTTCCCGCAGCCGCTGGGCCCCACCAGCGCCGTAATGGAGCCCGGCGCCAGCGTCGCCGACACGCCATCCAGCACCCGGCGCACGCCATCCCCCTCGGGATAGGCGCGCGTCACGCCCGACAACTGGACCTCGCTTCCGGCGGTTTCGGTCATGACGGCTCCCGGTGGCTTCGGGTCTCAGCCTAGTACGATCCGCAGGGCTAAGCGGAAGGAGTACTGCTAGTATGCGAAGTAGAATGTCCCCCGGGCGGTTCGCGATCAGGCGCTACCTCCATCAACCCGCCGCAATCCCCTTCACCTTCTGGAATCCCTTGGGCAGGGTCTGGCCGCGCTTGCCGCGTTCGGCGGTGTAGGCGGCGAGGTCGTTGCCGGTGAGGGTGAGGTGGCGCTGGCCGGCGTAGACGGTGAGGCCGCCGCCCTGGGGGACGGTGGCGGTGGCCACCAGGCGTTCGCTGCCGGCCTGGTACTCCTTGGGCGGGATGCCGACGAGCTTCTGGCCCTTGCCGCGGGTCATCTGCGGGATCTCGCTGGCCGGGACGATGAGCAGGCGGCCGGCGCTGGTGACCAGGGCGATGCGGTCGGTCTCCGGGTCCCCCAGGCGGGCGGGGAGCATGACCTCGGCGCCCTTGGGGACGGTGAGCACGGCCTTGCCGCTGCGGTTGCGCGAGCGCATCTCGCCCAGGGGCATGCGGAAGCCGAAGCCGGCGTCGGTGGCGAGTAGCCACTCGCTCTCCGCCGGGCCCATGAGGACGCCGGTGAAGGTGGCGCCGTCCGGCGGGTTCACGCGGCTGGCCAGGGGTTCGCCGTGGCCGCGGGCGGAGGGCAGCTCGTGGGCGGGGATGGCGTAGGTGCGGCCGGTGGAGTCCAGGAAGATGGCCGGCTCGTTGCTGCGGCCGGCGGCGGCGGCGCGGAAGCCGTCCCCGGCGCGGAAGGAGAGGCCCTCGGGGTCGACGTCGTGGCCCTTGGCCTGCCGGATCCAGCCCTTCTCGGAGAGGATGACGGTGATGGGCTCGGCGGCCACCACCTCGCTGGCCTCCAGGGCGCGGGCGGCGCCGCGCTCCACCAGGGGGCTGCGGCGGTCGTCGCCGAAGCGCTCGGCATCCTGCTCCAGCTCGGAGCGGATGAGGGCGGTGAGCTTGTCGGCGGAGGCCAGGGTCGCCTCCAGGTCGTCGCGCTCGTTCTCCAGCTCGTCCTTCTCGCCGCGCAGCTTCACCTCCTCGAGCTTGGCCAGGTGGCGCAGGCGCAGTTCCAGGATGGCCTCGGCCTGGCGCTCGGCGAGGCCGAAGCGCTCCATGAGGACGGGCTTGGGCTCGTCCTCCTCGCGGATGATGGCGATGACCTCGTCGATGTTCAGGAAGGCGGTGAGCAGCCCCTCGAGGACGTGGAGGCGGTCGCGCACCTTCTCCAGGCGGTGTTCCAGGCGGCGCTGGACAACGTTGCGCCGGTACTGCAGCCACTCGGTGAGCATCTCCCGCAGGTTCTTCACCCGCGGCCGGCCGTCCAGGCCGATGACGTTGAGATTCACCCGGTACTGCTTCTCCAGGTCGGTGGTGGCGAAGAGGTGGTCCATGAGCCGCTCGCGGTCCACCCGGTTGGACTTGGGCTCGATGACGAAGCGGATGGGCGACTCCTGGTCGGACTCGTCCCGCAGGTCGGTGACCATGGGCAGCTTCTTCGCCTGCATCTGGCCGGCGATCTGCTCCAGGATCCGGGCGCCGGAGGTCTGGTGCGGGAGGGCGTCGATGACGATGTTGCCCTCCTCCACCCGCCAGGCGGCGCGGGCGCGGATGCTGCCGTGGCCGGTGGTGTAGATCTTGTGCAGCTCCGCGGCGGGGGTGATGACCTCCGCCTCGGTGGGGTAGTCGGGGCCGCGCACGTGCGTGGTGAGCGCGGCGGCGTCGGCCTCCGGGTCGTCCAGCAGGTGGATGCAGGCGCTGACCACCTCGCGCAGATTGTGCGGCGGGATGTCGGTGGCCATGCCCACGGCGATGCCGGTGGTGCCGTTGAGCAGGACGTGGGGGACGCGCGCCGGCAGCAGCTCCGGCTCGCGCAGGCTGCCGTCGAAGTTGGCGGCCCAGTCCACGGTACCCTGGTCGGCCTCGCGCAGGAGGAGGTCGGAGAAGCCGGCCAGGCGCGCCTCGGTGTAGCGCATGGCGGCGAAGGAGCGCGGGTCGTCGGCGGAGCCCCAGTTGCCCTGCCCGTCCACCAGCGGGTAGCGGTAGGAGAAGGGCTGCGCCATGAGGACCATGGCCTCGTAGCAGGCGGTGTCGCCGTGGGGGTGGTACTTGCCCAGGACGTCGCCCACCGTGCGCGCCGACTTCTTGGGCTTGGAGGCGGCGGAGAGCCCCAGCTCGGACATGGCGTAGATGATCCGTCGCTGCACCGGCTTGAGGCCGTCGGCGATGTGCGGCAGGGCGCGGTCGAGGATGACGTACATGGAGTAGTCCAGGTACGCCTTCTCGGTGAAGTCGCTCAGGGGGCGGTGCTCAACGCCCTCGTAGCTGATCTCGGTGTCACGGGACATGGGGTCTCCGGGCTGGATGATGGCGCTCGCCGCATTCTACCCACTGGTGGGCGTTTGCCCATACCGGTGGGTTCAGTCGGGCCGGGTGGCCGCCTCGAGGTCGGCGATGCGGACCAGGGCCTCGCCGCGGTATTCGCCGCAGAGTTCCGGGGTGGCGCTGAATTCGCCGCAGATGGCCGGGCGGCGGGGGTCACCGAAGAGGGCGCAGAGGCGGTCGTCGGTGAGGTGGGGGCACGGGGTCCCCGCCGGCTTGCCGTCGGGCAGGCCGGGGATGGGGGCGGCGATGGAGATGGCGACGCAGCAGGCGCCGCAGCCGGGTCGGCACTCCACCTCAGACCCGCTGGAAGAGGTGGAAGCCGAAGGCCTGCTCGGCCCCGCCCGGCGTCTGGTGGGTCTCGTGGCGCGATTCCAGCCGGTGGAAGCCCTCGCCCAGCTCGGTGGCCAGGGCGGGGGCATCGTAGCGGGCCACCGGCAGACCGCTGCACTTCTCCGGCCCCTCGGGGGCGAAGGTGGCGATGATGAGGTGCGCCCCGCTGGGCAGGGCCGCCTCGGCGGTGGCGCGGTAGCGGGCGCGGTCGGTGGGGTCCACCAGGAAGTGGAAGACGGCCCGGTCGTGCCACAGGGCGTACTGGCGGGCCGGCTGCCAGGCAGTGACGTCGGCCTCCAGCCAGTCCACCTCCTCGCCGCGCTCGCCCAGCCGCTCCTCCGCCGCCGCCAGCGCGCGGCCGGCCAGGTCCATGACGGTGAGATCGGTGAAGCCGCGGCCCAGGAGGTGGTCCACCAGGGTGGAGGCACCGCCACCCACGTCGACGATCCCGGCGTGCTTCGGGGTACCGGCGGCCTCGATGAGGTCCAGGGAGGTGGTGGGCTCGCGCTGGTACCAGCTCACCTCCAGGGGTGAGCGGCCGGCGTAGACCTCTTCCCAGTGATCACGGCGATCCATGTTGCCTCCGGCGTTCGGGGTGGGGAGCCACCTACTCCAGGACCTCGGCGCGGTCGCCCTTGCCTTCCAGCCACTCGCGGCGGTCGGCGGCGCGCTTCTTGCCCAGGAGCATGTCCATGATGGTTTCGGTCTCGTCGCCGGGCTCCACGGTGAGCTGGACCAGGCGGCGGGTCTCCGGCGCCAGGGTGGTCTCCCGCAACTGCTGGGGGTTCATCTCGCCCAGGCCCTTGAAGCGGGTCACGGCCACCTTCCCCTTGCGCTTCTCGGCGCCGATGCGGTCCAGCAGGCCCTCCTTCTCGTCCTCGTCCAGGGCGTAGAAGACCTCCTTGCCCACGTCCACGCGGTAGAGCGGCGGCATGGCCATGTAGACGTGGCCCGCCTCCACCAGCGGCCGGAAGTGGCGCACGAACAGGGCGCAGAGCAGCGTGGCGATGTGGGCGCCGTCGGAGTCGGCGTCGGCGAGGACGCAGACCTTGTCGTAGCGCAGGCCGCTGAGGTCGCCGGAGCCGGGGTCGACGCCCAGGGCCACGGCGATGTCGTGGACCTCCTGGGAGCCCAGCACCTGGGCCGGGTCCACCTCCCAGGTGTTCAGGATCTTGCCGCGCAGGGGCATGATGGCCTGGAACTCGCGGTCGCGCGCCTGCTTGGCGGAGCCGCCGGCGGAGTCCCCCTCCACCAGGAAGAGTTCCGCCCGGGACGGGTCCTGGCCGGTGCAGTCGGCCAGCTTGCCCGGCAGCGCCGGGCCCTGGGTGACCTTCTTGCGGGCGACCTTCTTGCTCGCCTTGAGCCGCGCCTGGGCCCGGCTGATGGCCAGGCCGGCGATGGCCTCGCCGCTCTCCGGGTGCTGGTTGAGCCAGAGCGAGAAGGCGTCCTTGACCACGCCGGAGACGAAGGCGGCGGTCTCCCGGGCGGAGAGGCGCTCCTTGGTCTGGCCGGAGAACTGGGGCTCGCGCATCTTCACCGAGAGGATGTAGGCGCAGCGCTCCCAGACGTCGTCGGGGGTGAGCTTCACCCCGCGCGGCAGGAGGTTGCGGAACTCGCAGAACTCCCGCAGGGCCTCGGTGAGGCCGGCGCGCAGGCCGTTGACGTGGGTGCCGCCCTGGGGCGTGGGGATGAGATTGACGTAGCTCTCCCCCACCGGCTCGCCGCCCTCGGGGACCCAGGTCACCGCCCAGTCCACCGTCTCGTGCTCGCCGGCCAGGCCGTCGTGGAAGGGCGGCGCCGGGGTGTACTCCGCCTCGCCCAGGGTGGTGGCCAGGTAGTCCACCAGGCCCTGCTCGTAGAACCAGGTGATCTCCTCGCCGGTGGTGTGGTCCACCAGCTCCACGGTGAGGCCGGGGCACAGCACCGCCTTGGCCCGCAGCAGGTGCTTGAGCCGGGCGGGGCCGAAGCGGGGGTGGTCAAAATACTGCGGGTCGGGCCAGAAGCGCAGGGTGGTGCCGTGCTGCTTGGCCGGGGCCTTGCCGCGGTCCTCCAGGGGGCCCTCCGGCGCACCGCCGGCGAAGGCCTGGAACCAGCGCTTGCTGCCGCGGACGACCTCCACCTCCAGCCGGGTGGAGAGGGCGTTGACCACGGAGACGCCGACGCCGTGGAGGCCGCCGGAGAAGGTGTAGGACTTGTGGGAGAACTTCCCGCCGGCGTGGAGCCGGGTGAGGATGACCTCCACCGCCGGGACGCCCTCCTCCGGGTGGAGGTCCACCGGCATGCCGCGGCCGTTGTCGGTGACCGCCATGCCGCCGTCGTTCAGGACCTCGACGCGGATGCGGTCGGCGTGGCCGGCCACCGCCTCGTCCACGGAGTTGTCGATGACCTCCTGGGCGAGGTGGTCGGGGCGCTCGGTCTGGGTATACATACCCGGGCGCTTGCGCACCGGGTCGAGGCCCTTGAGCACCTCGATGGAATCGGCGGTGTAGTCGCCGTGGCTGGCCATGTCGCGGCTCTCCGTGGGCGAAAGGAAGGCCGCAGGCTAGCGGGAACGCC
>JBNJED010000097.1:0-5741 GCA_051745535.1 Pseudomonadota bacterium
CGCCGGTAGCACCACTGGTACTGCTCCGGGCGCTGGCGGACGCACCCCTCCACCCCCGCATTGAGCGCCCGCGTGGCGACCTCGGGATCGGGATCGGCGATCCCCTCGGGGGCCGGCTCGAAGTGGACCCGGAAGCCGCGGCCGCGGGGCAGCCGCTCGGCCCAGGTGAAGACCACCGGTGCGCCGCTGGAGGCGGCGAGGCGGGAGAGCAGGGTCATGGTCCAGGCCGGCTGGCCGCAGAAGGGGGCGATGACCCCGTTCTCCTTCGCCGGCGCCTGGTCCGGCAGGATCGCCACCAGCTCCCCCGCGCGCAGCCGGGTGAGGACCGCCCGGATCCCCCGGGGGCCCACCGGCACCAGTCGGGCGCCGAAGCGCTCGCGCCCGTCGCGGACCAGCTGCTCCAGGGCGGCCATGCGCGGCGGGCGGTAGAGGCTGGTCATGGCCTGACGACGGGAGAGGATGAGCCCCAGGAACTCCCAGCAGCCCAGGTGGGGGATGGCGAGGATGACCCCCCGGCCCTGCGCCTGCGCCGCCTCCAGGTGCTCGATCCCCACCGTCTCCCGCCAGAGCCGCTCGGTTACCGCGGCCGGGCCGAACCAGAGCCGGCCCGCCTCCAGCGCCGTCCTGGCCGTCTCCACCATGCTCCGTCGCCCCAGCCGCCGTCGCTGGCGGGGCGTGAGGTCGGCGTAGCAGATCGCGAGGTTGGCCTCGATGACCTGGCGATTGGTCTCGCGCAGGGGCCAGATCAGATGGGCCATGCCGGCGGCAAGGGCGTGGAGCAGCGGCAGCGGGAGGCGGCCGGCGCCGCGCACCAGGCCCGGGATGATCCGGCTGAGAACGGGGTGGTCAGGGTTGCTCGTCATGGTCCGGGATCCCGTCGGGGGCCATCAGGGGGCGGAGGGTGCGCTCCAGGTTGCCGAACAGCCGCGGGACGCGCGCCTCCTCCCCGGCGAGCAGCGATTTCACGTGTTCGCGCTCGGTGGGGGCGCCGAAGCAGGCGGGGCAGGAGTCGGGGATCACCGGCAGCCCGGCCCGCTCGGCGAAGTCGGCCATCTGGCGCTCGCGCACCAGGGCCAGCGGCCGGATGACGCGCAGGTCCCCGGCGTGGATGCGGTAGTGGGCCTGCATGGTCCGCAGCTGGCCGCCGTGGAAGGCGGACATGAGGAAGCTCTCCGCCAGGTCGTCCAGGTGCTGGCCCAGGGCGAGGACGTTGTACCCCCCCTCGCGGGCGGCGGTGTACATCATCCCGCGCTTCATGCGCGAGCAGAAGGAGCAGAAGGAGTCACCCTGCATGCGCTCCTGCGCCTCCTCCTGGAGGGGCTGGGTGCGGTAGTAGTAGTCGATGCCGCGCGCGGCCATCCAGCCCTTGAGGGGGGACGGGTCGAACCCCTCCACCTGGGGGTCTATAGTTACCGCGCCGACCTCGAAGTGCACCGGCGCATAGGTCGCCAGGTGGCGCAGCACGGTGAGCAGGGTCAGGGAGTCCTTGCCGCCGGAGACGGCCACCAGTACCCGGTCGCCGTCGCGGATCATGTCGAAGTCGCGGATCGCCCGGCCAACCGGCCGCAGCAGGGCCTTGGGCGGGCGGAGCGGGGTGTCGGAAGCGGGCTCGTCCATGCCGGGCAATGCTACGCAGGCGGCGGCCCACGGGCCATGATGAGTCCCGACCACGGAGTCAGTCCGCCGCCCCGCCGGCTTTTCGCGGAGGGGGTGGTTAGTCGTCCATTATCAGGGAGATGGGAGCCGAGACTGCAGAGTGGGGAAAAACGTGGTAGCCTATTCAACTATTCGTGCATATTTCCCTACGTCCCTAGCGGCGCCACCCATCAACGTCCACAGGCGGTCCCGAAGAGGCTGCCCGGGAGATGATCGGTCATGAAAAACGAGCGACAGCAACGGCTTGAAGAAGAGCTTTCCAAGCGCATCCTGATCCTTGACGGGGCCATGGGCTCCCTCATCCAGACCTACCAGCTCGAGGAAGAGGACTTCCGCGGCGAGCGGCTCAAGGACCATCCCAGCGACCTCAAGGGCAACAACGACATGCTCGCCCTGTCGCAGCCGGATATCCTGCGCGAGACCCACACCGAGTACCTGAAGGCCGGTGCCGACATCATCGAGACCAACACCTTCAGCTGCACCTCCATCGCCCAGGCGGACTACCAGATGGAGGACTGGGTCTACGAGCTGAACTACGAGTCGGCGGTCATCGCCCGCGAGGCGGCGGACGCCATGACCGAGCAGACCCCGGACAAGCCCCGCTTCGTCACCGGCGTCCTCGGCCCGACGAACCGCACGGCCTCCATCTCGCCGGACGTGAACAACCCCGGCTACCGCAACGTGACCTTCGACGAGCTCGCCGAGGCGTACAAGGAAGCGGTGCATGGTCTCCATGAGGGGGGCGTGGATGCCGTCCTCATCGAGACCATCTTCGACACCCTGAATGCCAAGGCGGCGGTCTACGCGGTGAAGCAGTACTGCGACGAGAAGGGCATCGACCTGCCCATCATGATCTCGGGCACCATCACCGACGCCTCCGGCCGCACCCTCTCCGGCCAGACCGCCGAGGCCTTCTACAACAGCCTCGCCCACGCCGACCCGCTCTCCATCGGCTTCAACTGCGCCCTGGGCGCCGCGGAGCTGCGCCAGTACGTGGAGGAGCTCTCCGAGAAGAGCAAGTTCCGCGTCTCCGCGCACCCCAACGCCGGCCTGCCCAACGAGTTCGGCGAGTACGAGCAGGAGCCGGAGGAGATGGCCGCCCACATCAAGGAGTGGGCCGAGGCCGGCTTCCTGAACATCGTCGGCGGCTGCTGCGGCACCACCCCGGATCACATCAAGGCCATCGCCGAGGCGGTGGAGTCCATCCAGCCCCGCCAGCTCCCCGAGCGGCCGCCGCGCATGCGCCTCGCCGGGCTGGAGCCGTGCAACGTCGGCCCCGAGCTGGGCTTCGTGAACATCGGGGAGCGGACCAACGTCACCGGCTCCGCCCGCTTCAAGCGCCTCATCAAGGAAGAGGACTACGACACCGCCCTGGACGTGGCGCGCAACCAGGTGGAGGGCGGCGCCCAGGTCATCGACGTCAACATGGACGAGGGCATGCTCGACGGCGAGCAGGCCATGATCGAGTTCCTCAACCTGGTGGCCTCCGAGCCGGAGATCGCCAAGGTCCCGGTGATGGTGGACTCCTCCAAGTGGGACATCATGGTCGCCGGCCTCAAGCGGATGCAGGGCAAGGGCCTGGTGAACTCCATCTCCCTCAAGGAGGGCGAGGAGAACTTCATCAATCAGGCCAGGGAGCTGCGCCGGCTGGGTGCCGCGGTGACCATCATGGCCTTCGACGAGGAGGGCCAGGCGGACACCTTCCAGCGCAAGATCGAGATCTGCGAGCGCGCCTACAAGGTGCTCACCGAGAAGGCCGGCTTCCCGGGCGAGGACATCGTCTTCGACCCCAACATCTTCGCCATCGCCACCGGCATCGAGGAGCACAACAACTACGGCGTTGACTTCATCGAGGCCTGCCGCTGGATCCGGGACAACCTCCCCGAGACCCACATCTCCGGTGGCGTCTCCAATATCTCCTTCTCCTTCCGCGGCAACGACGCGGTGCGCGAGGCGATCCACGCCGTCTTTCTCTACCACGCCACCCAGGCCGGGCTGGACATGGGCATCGTCAATCCCGCCCAGCTCACCGTCTATGACGACATCGACTCCGACCTGCGGGAGTTGGTCGAGGACGTGGTCCTCAATCGCGACCCCGAGGGGACCGAGAAGCTTCTGGACGCCGCCGAGCGCTTCAAGGGCGAGGGTGCCAGCTCCGCGCCCAAGGAGGACCTGGAGTGGCGCGAGTGGCCGGTGGGCAAGCGCCTGGAGCACGCCCTGGTCAAGGGCATCGACACCTACGTCGACGAGGATACCGAGGCCTGCCGCCAGGAGTTCCCGTCGCCGCTGGATGTCATCGAGGGCCCGCTGATGGACGGCATGAACGTCGTCGGCGACCTCTTCGGCGAGGGCAAGATGTTCCTGCCGCAGGTGGTGAAGTCCGCCCGCGTCATGAAGAAGGCCACCGCCTACCTCTTCCCCTACATCGAGGCGGAGAAGTCCGGCAGCTCCAACGCCGGCAAGATCCTCCTGGCCACCGTGAAGGGCGACGTCCACGACATCGGCAAGAACATCGTCTCCGTCGTCCTCCAGTGCAACAGCTTCGAGGTCATCGACATGGGCGTGATGCAGCCCGCCCAGGACATCCTCGACAAGGCGAAGGAAGAGAACGTCGACATCATCGGCCTCTCCGGCCTCATCACCCCCTCCCTGGACGAGATGGTCCACATCGCCAAGGAGATGGAGCGCCAGGGCTTCGATATCCCGGTGATGATCGGTGGTGCCACCACCTCCCGCGCCCACACGGCCGTGAAGATCGACCAGAACTACCACGGCTGCTCGGTCTACGTGAAGGACGCCTCCCGCGCGGTGGGCGTGGCCCAGAAGCTGGTGGGCAGCAACAAGGACGAGTACATCAAGGAGATCAAGGCCGACTACGAGAAGGCCCGGGAGCAGCACGCCGGCCGGCAGGCCAAGACCAAGTGGGTGGGTATCGAGAAGGCGCGGGAGAACGGCGCCAGCTTCGACTGGACCGCCTACGATCCGCCGGCCCCGCAGCAGACCGGTGTCACCGTCTTCGAGGACTTCCCCATGTCCGAGATCGCGGAGTACATCGACTGGACGCCCTTCTTCCACTCCTGGCAGCTCAAGGGCAGCTACCCCAAGATCCTCGATGACGAGGAGAAGGGTCCCGAGGCGCGCAAGCTCTTCGAGGATGCCAAGAAGATGCTCCAGCAGATCATCGACGAGAAGTGGCTCCAGGCCCGGGCCGTGGTCGGCGTCTATCCGGCCAACCGGATCGACGGCACCGACGACATCGAGGTCTACGACGAGAAGGGCGAGAAGGTCACCGAGACCTTCCACATGCTCCGTCAGCAGACCGAGAAGCCGCGCAAGCAGCCGACCTACAGCCTGGCCGACTTCGTCGCGCCCAAGGGTTCCGGCAAGCAGGACTACCTGGGTGGCTTCGCGGTGACCGCCGGGATCGGCATCGACGAGCACATCGCCCGCTTCGAGGCCGACCACGACGACTACCACGCCATCATGCTCAAGTCCCTGGCCGACCGGCTCGCCGAGGCCTTCGCCGAGCTGATGCACCACAAGGTCCGCAAGGAGATCTGGGGCTACGCCTCCGACGAGCGGCTCTCCAACGAGCAGCTCATCGAGGAGGAGTACCAGGGGATCCGGCCGGCGCCGGGCTATCCCGCCTGCCCCGAGCACACCGAGAAGGACACCCTGTGGGAGTGGCTCAATGTCGAGGAGAACACCGGCATCGAGCTCACCGAGTCCAAGGCCATGATCCCGACGGCGGCGGTCTCCGGCTGGTACTTCGCCCACCCCGAGGCGCGCTACTTCGCCGTGGGCAAGATCAACCGCGACCAGGTGGAGGAGTACGCCGAGCGCAAGGGCATGAAGAAGTCCGAGGCCGAGAAGTGGCTCGGCCCGAACCTGGGCTACGACCCGGAGTAGGGCCGGAATCCATCCCGCTCCCCGGAGCGGGGCCGGCTAGCAGAAAGGGGCGCCCCGCGGGGCGCCCCTTTTTTGTGAGTGGCGGGTCGCGTCGCCGACCGGCTTCAGGCAATCCCCAGAAAGACGGTCAGGGCCCGGTTGGCGGCCAGGAGGAGTTCGTCGCTCGCCCGACCGAA
>JBNJED010000098.1:0-5671 GCA_051745535.1 Pseudomonadota bacterium
CGGTAGGACTCCATGACCAGCGGGTCCACCAGGATCTCCATGACATCCTCGCGCTCGCCGCCGATGTCCACCTCCAGGACGCCGGGGCTCGCCTCCAGGCGGTCACGCAGGTCGCGGGCGGTCTCCAGCAGCGAGCGCTCGCTCACGGGGCCGGAGAGGGTCGCCGTGAGTACCGGGAAGAGCGAGACGTCCACCTCGCTCACCCGCGGCTCCTCCGCCTCCTGGGGGAGCTCCGGCTCGGTCTGGTCCACCTCCTCGCGGACGTCGGCCAGGGCCTGGCGGCTGTCCCAGCCGGGTTCGAAGTCCAGGCGCAGCATGGCGAAGCCCTCGCCGGCCCAGGCGCGCATCTCGTCCAGCCCCTCCACCGACTGCAGCTCCCGCTCCAGGGGGCGCAGGAGGAGGCGCTCGGCATCCTCGGAGGTGATCCCGGGGTAGGGGACGGTGACGAAGTAGATGGGGATGTCGATCTCGGGGTTGGCCTCCTTGGGGATGGTGGCGTAGGCCACCGCCCCCAGGACCAGGAGGATCCCGAGGAGGAGCAGGACGGCGCGGCCGCGGTCCACCGCGGCGGTGATGAGCGCCCTCACGGTCGGCCCTCGCCCGGGGCCGGGCTGGGCTCGGTGGCCACCGCCTCACCGGGGCGGACGAAGCCGCCGCCCACGGTGATGAGGTCGAGGGTCGCCGGCGCCCCGGTGACCCAGACGCCGTCGCGGTCGGCGCGGATGACCTCCACCTCGTGGAAGACCACCTCGCCGTCGGCCACCGCCTTGAGTCCCAGCCGGCCATCGTCGTCCAGGGTGAGCAGGGCGGGGGAGACGCGGTGGGCCTCCGTCTCCGCCACCGGGATGATGACCTCGGCGCTGATCCCCGAGGGGAGATCGCCCTCGGGGTTGGGGAAGGTCGCCTCCAGCCGGAAGGTGCGGGTGGCCGGATCGGCCACCGGGGCGACGAAGGTGACCTCGCCGGTGGCGGTGGAGCCGTCGAGGAAGCGGATGCGCGCCTCCTGCCCGGGTTCCACATCGCGGATCCGGTGCTGGGGGACCCGGACCACGGCGAGCAGCGGGTCGTTGACCACGATCTCGGCGAGCTGGCCGCCCACGGCGAGGAAGTCGCCGCGCTCGGCGATGCGGCGGTTGATGATGCCCTCCATGGGGGCGCGCAGCTCGGTGTTCTCGATGTCCTGGCGCACCGCCTCCAGTTCGGCCCGGGCGGCCTCCAGCTCGGCGCGCTTCACGTCCACCTGCAGCTCGGCGGTGAAGTCGTCCTCGGCCATGGTCCGGGTGGCCTCGTAGTCGCTCTCGGCGCCGGCCACCCGGGCCTCGGCCTGACGCAGCTTCGCCTGGCGGTCGTCCATCTTCAGCCGCGCCAGGAGGTCGCCCTCGGCCACGCGCGCCCCGCGTGGCACCGCCCACTCGGCCACCTGGCCGGCGGTCTCGGCGCGGACCACCATGCGGCTGTCGGGCTCCACATCGCCCTGGAGGACGATCAGCTCCTCCACCGGCTCGGCCCGGCGCCGGTCCACGCCCACCGTCATCTGCTGGCGCTCGCCGGTCTCCTCGGCGGTGGGGGCCGGCCGGGTCAGGACGCCGGAGGCGATCCAGGCCACCGCCAGGACGATGATGATGGTAATGACGAGGGGGCGGCGGGGCAGGCGCGGCATGGGGGACCTCCTTGGCACTCACTCCATTCTTGGCCGGACTGACTGTGCGGTCAATGCGCCGCCGGTTCCCCGGACCGGTCGAGTCAATTTGACTCATGGGCGGAGCGCTGATACATACTTTCTATATACCCATTCCGTCATCGAGACCGGCCATGGCCAGCGATGCCTCCCCCAGCCTGAGCGCCGCCCTCGCCTCCCTGAATCCCATGGGGCGGCCGGGGATGGGTGGTGCCCGGATCCCGGAGTCGGTGGAGCAGGCCGGGGAGCGGGCCACCTCGTCCGCGGCCGCTCAGGGACAGGCGGCTGGAGAGTCGGCGCGGAACCGCGCGGAGATTCGCGACCAGGCGATAGAAAACCGCCGGCGCGTCGAGGAACAGCAACAGGCGGAGGCCCGAACGGCCCGCCTGGATGAGCACGGTCAGCGCGTGCGCGACCAGGTGGATCAGCAACGCCGGGAACGGGCACTGCAGGAGTTGAGCAACCGCGACCGCGAGGTGCGTTCCCACGAGCAGGCCCACCTGGCTGCTGGCGGTTCGCTTACCTCCTCGGTCTCCTACAGCTTCATCGTCGGGCCGGATGGCAAGCGCTACGCCATCGGCGGCAACGTAGACGTGGATACCAGCCCCGTGAGCGACGACCCCGAGGCCACGCTGGAGAAGGCGCGGAAGGTCCGCGCCGCGGCGCTGGCGCCGGCCAACCCCTCGCCCCAGGATCGCCAGATCGCGGCCGAGGCGGCCCAGATGGCCCAGGAGGCGCGCATGGAACTGCGTCTGGAGCGCCAGGAGGAGGGTCAGGAGGCGGCCGGAGCCCGCGAGACTGACGAGGATCCCCTGGGCCTGGAGGACCCCCTGGAGGTGGACCCGCCGGACCGGCAGAGGGGCGAGGCCGATCCCAACGGCGCCGGCAGTTCCGCTGGTGGCGGCCGTACCGAATCCGGGGATCCCCGCGACGGGGCCGCCGCGGTGGCCGGCGGGGCGAGCCGCCAGGACCCGGCTGCCGCTGCGGGGCCGGATGCGTCCGGAGCTGCGCCCGCCGGGGTCAACCTCTACGTCTGACCCCTCTTCTATTCGAAGAGATCCCCCTGCCGCCCGCCGGGCGGCGTGAAGGCCGCGGTATCCAGCACCGGCGGCCACTCCAGGTCGAACTTCCGACGCGCCAGCCGGAAGCGCTGGGCCAGCAGGTCCGCCCACGGGCCCTCCCCGCTCATCCGCCGGCCGAAGCTCGGGTCGTAGTCCTTCCCGCCCCGCGCCTGCTGCACCCGGGAGAGGATGTGCTCCGCCTGGCCGGGGGCGTGCTCGTCCAGCCAGTCGCGGAAGAGGTCGCCCAGCTCGTGGGGCAGCCGCAGCAGGACGTAGCCGGCCCAGCTCGCCCCGGCCCCGGCCGCCGCCTCCAGGATGGCCTCGAACTCCGCCTCGGTGAGCACCGGGATCACCGGCGCCACCAGCACCCCCACCGGGATCCCCGCCTCGCGCAGCCGCCGAATGGTGGCCAGCCGCCGGCGCGGACCGGCCGCCCGGGGCTCCAGCCGGCGGTTGAGGTCGTTATCCAGGGTGGTGATGGAGACGGCCACGGTGGCCAGCCCCGCCTCGGCCATGGGGCCGAGGATATCCAGGTCCCGTTCCACCAGGGTCGACTTGGTCACCAGGCTCACCGGGTGGCGGGTCTCCCGGCAGACCTCCAGTACCGCCCGGGTGAGCCCCAGTTGCCGTTCCGCTGGCTGGTAGGCATCGGTGTTCATGCCCAGGGCGATGGTTTCCGGCTGGTAGCCGGGCCGGTCGAGCTCCGCGCGCAGCCGCTCGGCGGCGTCGGGGCGGTAGTGGATCCGGGTCTCGAAGTCGCGGCCCGGGGACTCGTCCAGCCAGGCGTGGGTGGGGCGGGCGTAGCAGTAGATGCAGCCGTGCTCGCAGCCGCGATAGGGGTTGAGGGTGCGGTCGAAGGCGAGATCCGGGGAGTCGTTGTAGCTGAGGATCTGCCGGGTGTTGTGCGGGATGAGGGTGGTGGCCGGGGTCGGCTCGGGGTCCGGCTCGTCGCTCCAGCCGTCGTCGACGGCCTCCCGCTGCCAGGCGGCGTAGCGGTTGTCGGGGCTGGAGACCGCCCCGCGGCCCTTGTGGGGGTCGTGCCGGCGGCTCACGTCAGCGCCGGAAGAAGAGCCAGAGCAGCAGGGAGACCCCGACGCTCACCAGCAGCGAGGTGGTGACGGGGAAGTAGAAGTGGAACCCCTCCCGCTGGATGGCGATGTCCCCCGGCAGCCGGCCCAGCCCCAACCGGGCGAGCCAGGGCCAGAGCAGGCCGAGGACGACCAGCACCAGCCCGATGCCGATGAGCCAGCGCCCCATTGCTCCATGCCTCCCGGTTGCCCCTGAACGTCGTTCCCGCGCAGGCGGGAACCTCGATGACGGAGCCCCCTAGCGGACGGTCTCGACCCCGCTGGAGGAGCCCACCAGCAGCACATCCGCCGGGTCCATGGCAAACAGGCCGTTGGTGACCACGCCGGGGATGTTGTTGAGCTGCGCCTCCAGCTTGGACGGCTCCATGATGGAGAGGCCGTGGACGTCCAGGATGAGGTTGCCGTTGTCGGTGGTGAAGCCCTCGCGCAGGACCGGCTCGCCGCCGAGCTTGACCACCTGGCGGGCGACGAAGCTGCGCGCCATGGGGATCACCTCGATGGGCAGCGGGAAGGCGCCCAGGATGTCCACCACCTTGGTGTCGTCCACGATGCAGACGAACTTCTCGCTGGCGGCGGCGACGATCTTCTCCCGCGTCAGCGCGCCGCCGCCGCCCTTGGTGAGCTGCAGGTGGCGGGTGGTCTCGTCGGCGCCGTCGACGTAGAGGCCGATGTCGCCCACGTCGTTGAGGTTGTAGACCGGGATCCCGTGGCCCTTGAGCCGCTCGGCGCTGGCGTTGGAGCTGGCCACGGTGCCTTCGATGCGGCCCTTGATGTTCGCCAGCTCGTCGATGAAGTAGTTGGCGGTGGAGCCGGTGCCCACGCCGATCACCGTGTCGGTCTCCACGTATTCGATGGCGGCCCGGGCCACCTCGCGCTTCATCTCGTCCTGGTTCATGGTGCTCCTCCAAATCCCGATGACAATCGACCGATTATAGGGTCACGCTGGCGGTTGCGGCCAGATCCGGCGGTGCCGGGTGCGGAAAGCTCGCGCTGACACCCCCCGGGGGAGGTGGTACCGTAACCACCATGTTCGACGCCTACCTCAAGCGCATCCTCACCGCCCGGGTCTACGACGTGGCCCGGGAGACGCCGCTGGACCCGGCCACCAGCCTCTCCAAACGGCTGGGCAACCAGGTCTTCCTCAAGCGCGAGGACCTGCAGCCGGTCTTCTCCTACAAGCTGCGCGGGGCGTACAACAAGATCATCCACCTCGCCCCGGAGCAGCGGGCGCGCGGCGTCATCGCCGCCTCCGCCGGCAACCACGCCCAGGGCGTGGCGCTGTCGGCGCGCAAGCTGGGGATCCCGGCGCGGATCGTCATGCCCAAGACCACGCCGGACATCAAGATCGAGGCGGTGCGGGCGCTGGGGGCGGAGATCGTCCTCCACGGCAGCTCCTACGACGAGGCCTTCGCCCACTGCATGCAGATCGCGGAGGAGGCCGGCATGGCCTTCATCCCGCCCTACGACGACCCCGACGTCATCGCCGGGCAGGGGACGGTGGCCATGGAGCTGGCCCGCCAGGCGCCGCAGCCGCTGGAGGCCGTCTTCGTCCCCGTGGGCGGTGGCGGCCTGCTGGCGGGGATGAGCGCCTACCTGCGCGCCCTCTACCCCGGGATCCGGATCATCGGCGTGGAGCCGGCGGATGCGCCGACGCTGCACTCCGCCCTGGCCGCCGGCGAGCGGGTGCAGCTGCCCCAGGTGGGGATCTTCGCCGACGGCGTGGCGGTGCGCCGGATCGGCGAGGAGCCCTTCCGCATCCTGCGCGAGAGCGTGGACGAGGTGGTGCTGGTCTCCACCGACGCCATCTGCGCCGCCATCAAGGACATCTTCGACAACACCCGCTC
>JBNJED010000099.1:0-5656 GCA_051745535.1 Pseudomonadota bacterium
CCCAGGCCGCCGGACTGGATGTTGATCACCGACTGCCCGATCATGGCGCAGCTGGCCATACCGCCGAAGAAGCCGGTGACGATGTTGGCGATGCCCTGCCCCTGGGCCTCGGTATTCTTGCCGCTGGGGGTGTCGGTGAGGTCATCGACGATGGAGGCGGTGAGCAGCGACTCCAGCAGCCCAACCACGGCCAGGGCCAGGGAATAGGGGAAGATGATCTCCAGCGTCTCCAGGGTCCACGGGATCTCCGGGAACAGGAAGACCGGCAGTCCGGAGGGCATGTTGCCCATGTCGCCCACCTGCAGGGTCTCGAACCCCTGCCACCAGACCACCAGGGTCAGCGCCACGATGACCACCAGCGGCGCCGGCAGCAGCCGCGGATAGCCCGGGATGTGCGGCAGGGTGTAGAGCAGCACCAGGCCCACCGCCACCAGGGCCCACATGGTCGTATTCCCGTCGGTGATATAGGGCACCTGGGAGAGGAAGATGAGGATGGCCAGCGAGTTGACGAAGCCCACCATCACCGTCCGCGGGATGAACATCATGTAGCGGGCCAGCTTGGCCCAGGCAAAGAGGATCTGGATGACCCCGGTGAGCAGGGTCGCCGCCAGCAGATACTGGAGGCCGTGGTCGCCTACCAGGTCCACCACCAGCAGCGCCATGGCGCCGGTAGCCGCCGAGATCATGCCGGGACGGCCGCCGGCGAAGGCGATGACCACCGCCATGGTGAAGGAGGCGTACAGGCCCACGCTGGGGTCCACCCCCGCGATGATGGAGAAGGCGATGGCCTCGGGGATGAGGGCCAGGGCGACCACGGCGCCGGCGATGAGGTCGCCGCGGACATTGAAGAACCATATGCCGCGCTGGCGCTCCCAGGCGGCCTGCAGAGACTGCTTCACGAATACGTATCCCGTTCCGGTGAACTTCCGCAGCGGCCCGGAGCCGATGTCCGGGGGCCGTGGCGAGCGAGGGGGAGGCCGGTTGCAACCGGCCGGCTCTCGGTACAGACTGGCTCACCGAGATAAGGGGAATATTTTAGCAGCTTGCGGCCCCATCCTGAAGGTTGCCGGTGATCCGGCCTTCGGGGCCGCCCGGCCCAATCCGACCACGGGGATCACGCATGCTCCAGCGCGTTATCATCGCCATCGACTTCTCCACCGCCTCGGCCCAGGCCCTGGCGGTGGCCCGGCAGCACTGCACCGGCGCCACCATCCGCCTGCTCCACGTCATGCGCCCCGCCGACGTGGCGGCCAACAGCGCCGCCGGCGCCGCCCATACCGGCGCCTCGCCGCTCTCCTCCAGGGACATGCGCGACAGCGCCGAGCAGAAGGCCATGGCGCAGCTCGAATCCTGGGCCCGGGAGGGCGAGGAGTGCGGCCTGGGCGTGGGCAACGCCGCCGAGGAGATCATGCGTCAGGCCGAGGAGTGGGAGGCCGACATGATCGTCATGGGCACCCGGGGCCGGAGCCAGATCGCCAACATGCTCCACGGCTCGGCCACCGAGTGGCTCATCCGCCACGCCCGCCAGCCGGTGCTGGTGGTCCACGAGGTGCCCATGAACGACTCCACCCGGGCCCACCTCCCCCCCACCGAGATCAACGACTAGGGCTCAGCGCCCGAGTTCAGCCAGCGCCGCCAGCACGCTCTCGGCGCTGGACTTGTCCACGCCGCCCCCGGCATCCACGCCCAGCCACTGGATCACGCCATCCTCGGCGATGAGGGCGTAGCGCTTGCTGCGCGTGCCCAGCCCCATACCACTGGCATCGAAGGTCATGCCCATGGCGGCGGCGAAATCGGCATTGCCGTCGGCCAGCATGGTGAGCGCCTGGGCGTTCTGGTCGCGCTGCCAGGCGTCCATGACGAAGGCATCATTCACCGCGGTACAGGCGATGGTCTCCACGCCCCGCTCCCGCAGCGTGTCGGCCTGCACCACGAAGCCCGGCAGATGGGTATTGGAGCAGCCCGGCGTGAACGCCCCGGGGACGGCAAAGAGGACCACGCGGCCACTGCCCAGGGCCCGAGTGGACTCCACCGGCTCCGGGCCGCTCTCACCCATGCGGTAGAGGGTCGCGGAGGGGATGCTGGCACCGGTCTCGATCATGGTCTCGCTCCTGGATTGCGCCGGCGAATCTCACCGACTCCCTCAGGATGGGTCAGCCACACCACGATTCAACCCTGCCGGCTCCATGGCGCGCACCACCGCCTGGGCATTGCGCCGGCCGCGCCACTCGTTGGCCTCCAGGGCGAAGGCCACCCGCAGCGCATCCCCCGGTGCCGGGAGCCAGCCCTGCCCGCCATCGGCCAGGGCGCCGAAGAAGATCCCCGGCAGCTCGTCGGCCCCCTCGCGGGCCAGCCACAGCCGCAGGTGGCGGCCGTCCCGCGTGGGCTCGGCCCGGGCCACCTCGAAGGTCCCCTCGAACACCGGGGCGGGAAAGCCGTTGCCGAAGGGGGCCAGGGCCGCCAGCTCCGCCACCGTCTCCAGGGTGCAATCCGCCGCCGGCAGTTCACCATCGGTGGCCACCACGGGGCCGACCTCCGCCGGCAGTTCGGGCCCCGCCCGGGCCTCGAAGGCCTCCCGCAGGCGCCCCACCCCGTCTTCGGCCAGGGTGAGCCCGGCGGCGGCGGCGTGGCCGCCGAAGGCGTGGAAGATCCCCGGCTCGGCATCGGCCACGGCCTGGAGGGCATCCCGCAGATGCAGCCCCGGGACGCTGCGGGCGGAGCCGGCCACCAGCCCGGCGTCGCGGGCGTGGGGGGAGAGGCAGATGGCCGGGCGGCCGGTGGCCTCCACCAGCCGGCTGGCGACGATGCCGTGGACGCCGGCGTGGCCGTCGGGGAGGTGGACCACCAGGGTCCGCCGGCCGGCGGCGTACTGCCGCCGCGCCTCGGCCAGCGCCGTGGCCAGCAGCTCCCGTTCGATGCCCTTGCGCGCCTCGTTCTCCGCCTCCACCAGCCCCGCCAGCTCGTCCAGCTCCGCCGCCGCCTCGGCGCGCAGCAGGCGCACCCCGGCCCCGGCGTGGTCCAGCCGGCCGCGGGCGTTGAGGCGCGGGCCGAAGAGGAAGGCCAGATCCCCGGCATCCACCGCCCCGTCGCGGCCGGCCGCCGCCTGGATGGCGGCCCAGCAGGGCCGGTGGCCGCCGTTGATGAGCCGCAGGCCGGCAGTGACCACGGCCCGGTTGTTCAGGGAGCCGCCCAGGTCGACGCAGTCGGCGACCGTCCCCAGGGCGACCCAGTCGAGCAGCCGGGACAGCCGGGCCTCGCCGCCGGGGTGGCCGCGATCGGCGAGGCGGGTGCGCACCCGGGCCATGAGCAGCCAGGCCACCATGACCCCGGCGATGGCCGGGTCCGGGTAGGCGCTGTCCACCCGCGCCGGGGAGACGCAGGCCAGGGCGCTGGCCGGCGGCCCCTCGGGCGGCAGGGCGTGGTGGTCGGTGACCAGGGTCTCGATGCCGGCGGCGGCCAGGCGGGCGATGCGCGGCTCGTCGGAGGAGCCGTTGTCGGCGGTGATGACCAGGTCCGGGCGCCGGTCGGCGGCGAGGATCCGGTCGGCCAGGGGGTCGGAGAGGCCGTAGCCCTCCTCCAGGCGGTGGCCGATCCAGGACTGGACCCGGTCGGCGGGGTGGCCGAAGAGGTCCACCAGCGCCGTCTGCAGGACGGCGTGGGCGGTAACGCCGTCGACGTCGTGGTCGGTCTCCAGGCCGATGACCTCGCCGGTCTCCAGCGCGGCGACGATGCGGTCAGCGGCGATATCGACATCGGGAAGCGCGGCCGGGTCGTCCAGCTGTGCCAGGCCGGGGGCCGACCAGCCCTCGATACCGCCGGCGGCGGCCACGGTGGCCGCCGCCACGCCCCGGCCGGCCAGGACGCGCGCCTGTAGCGGGGTCGCCCCCGCCGCCTCCAGGGCGGCCTGCGGCTCGGGATCCACGGAGCGGGGCCGGATGGCCGGCGGCGGCAGGGGGCTGTCGGGGGCATTCATGCGGTGAAGAGCTCCAGTTGTTCCGCGTCCGGGGCCGGCTCCAGGCCGCTGGCGGTGACCCCCAGCAGCCGGACGCCGCGCGCCTCGGCCTCGGTGCGGGTGCGCAGCTCGGCGGCCCAGTGGGCCAGGACCCCGGCGTCGGCGGTGGCCCGGTCCAGGGTCTGGCGCCGGGTGACGGTGGTGAAGTCGGGATAGCGCGCCTTGAGGGTCACCGTCCGCGCCACCAGCCCGCGCCGGTCCAGCTGCCCGGCCACGTGGTCGGCCATGCCGGCGAGGATCCGGTCCTGCTCCGCCGGATCGGTGAGGTCCCGGGGGAAGGTGTCCTCCACCCCCAGGCTCTTGCGCGCCCGTTTCTCCTCCCCGATCGGCCGGTCGTCGTGGCCGTGGGCGAAGGCGTGGAGCGTGGCGCCGAACTGGCCCAGGGCAGCGGCCAGCGCCTCCGGCGGCTGTTCACGCAGTTCCGCCACCGTCGTGATCCCCAGCTCCGCCAGGGTGCGCTCGGTGGCCGGGCCGACGCCGTGGAGCCGGCGCACCGGCAGCGGGGCCAGGAAGTCGAGGACGCGATGGGGCGGGACCACGGTGAGGCCGTCGGGCTTGTCCTGGTCGGAGGCGATCTTGGCCACCAGGGGCGTGGCGGAGACGCCGATGCTCACCGTCAGCCCGGTCTCCGCCCGGACCCGCTCGCGGATGGCACGGGCGATGGTGGTGGCGGAGCCGTCCGGGCCCAGGTGATCGGTGACGTCCAGCCACGCCTCGTCCAGGGAGGCGGGCTCCACCCGGTCGGTGAAATCGGCGAAGATGGCCATGATCCGCTCCGACTCCTGGCGGTAGCGCTCGATCTCCGGACGCAGGAAGACGGCGTGGGGGCAGAGCCGGCGCGCCGTGGCCGCCGGCTGGGCCGAGTGGACCCCGTAGGCGCGGGCGGCATAATTGGCCGTGGAAACCACGCCGCGCCCCTCCGGGTCGCCGCCGATGACCAGCGGGACCTCGCGCAGCGCCGGGTCATCGCGCATGTGCACGGCGGCGAAGAAGCTGTCCATGTCACAATGGAGGATACGGCGCACGGCGGCCTCAGAACCGGAAGTAGACGAAGAGGCGGCCGTGGTTCTTGGCGTCCTTGTCCAGGCGATGGTAGCGCGCCTTGATATCCGGCCGCTCCAGGAACTTCAGCACCCGCTTCTTGAGCTGGCCGGTGCCCTTGCCGGGGATGATCTCCACGGTCCTGATGCGCTTGGCCTCGGCGTCGTCCATGGCCCGCTGCAGGGCGGACTCGATGGCCTCACCGCGGTTGAAGATGGGGTGCAGGTCGACCTTGAGCTTCGCCACGTTCGCCTCCTGTCGCCCGGCGAGTATACCGGCGGCGGCGGCGCGGCGGCCACCGGTGGAGTTTTCCACACTTCCTGTGGATAACCTTGTGGAGACGGCGTTGGAATATCGGCCCAGCCCCCGTCACTGCGCGAGGTCTGCCGGTCTGATGCATTCTTGGCCATATTTCATAGTAGACTGATTTTGAAGACATTTTTATAAGACACTGATACTCCGTGGAGAGGGCGGATGGCGCCGCGTCAAGCCCTTGACGACCGCCACGGAGCTGTTGATAAAGACACCCGGAACCGCATCGAGAACCGCCTTGCCCATCGAGATCAGCCCCTTCCGACCGGCGTGGTGGCTCCCCGGCCCCCA
>JBNJED010000100.1:0-5650 GCA_051745535.1 Pseudomonadota bacterium
GGGCAAGCGGGTCCTCCTTGCAGGCCTAGACGGCGGCGTAGCGCTCCCCTTCCGGGAGCCAGCGGCGCTCCAGCACCGCGGCGTCCTCGGGGCGGTCCAGCAGGGCATCGGCGCGCTGCTGGACCGCCGGGAGGAGATCGGCATCGCGCTGGAGGTCGGCGGCGCGCAGCCCGGCCACGCCGGTCTGGCGGGTGCCCAGGACCTCGCCGGGGCCGCGCAGGGCCAGGTCGTGGCGGGCAATGGTAAAGCCATCATCGCTCTCGCGCATCACCGCCAGCCGCTGGCCCGCATTCTCCGAGAGGGGACCGTGGTAGAGGAGGACGCAGGAGGACTTCGCGCTCCCCCGCCCCACCCGGCCGCGGAGCTGGTGGAGCTGGGCCAGCCCCAGCCGCTCCGGATTCTCGATGATCATGAGGCTGGCGTTGGGGACATCCACCCCCACCTCGATGACGGTGGTGGCCACCAGCAGGTCCAGCTCACCGGCCTTGAAGGCGGCCATCACCGCCTCCTTCTCCTCCGGCCGCAGCCGGCCGTGGACGAGACCGACGCGCAGTGTCGGCAGCGCCTCCCCCAGTTCTTCGGCGGTCTGCTCCGCCGCCTGGGCGGCGGAGGCCTCCGACTCCTCGATGAGGGTGCAGACCCAGTAGGCCTGGCGGCCCTCGGCGCAGGCGCGGCCCACCCGCTCCACCACCTCGGGGCGGCGGCTGTCGGGGACGGCCACCGTCTCCACCGGTGTGCGGCCGGGCGGGCGCTCGTCGATGACGGAGACGTCCAGGTCGGCGTAGGCGCTCTGGGCCAGGGTCCGCGGGATGGGGGTGGCGGTCATGATGAGCTGGTGGGGCCAGCGCCCCTCGCCACCGCCCTTCTCGCGCAGGGCCAGGCGCTGGTGGACGCCGAAGCGGTGCTGTTCGTCGATGATCACCAGCCCCAGGTCGTGGAAGGCCAGCCCCTCCTGGAAGAGGGCGTGGGTCCCCACGACGATGGCGGCGCGACCGCTGGCCACCGCCTCGGCGGCGGCACGCCGGTTGTCGCCGCGATCGCGGCCGGAGAGCCAGGCCACCTCCAGCCCCAGGGGCTCGCACCAGGCCTGGAAGCTGGCGCGGTGCTGTTCGGCCAGGATCTCGGTGGGCGCCATCACCGCCACCTGCCAGCCGGCCTCCACCGCCTGCAGGGCCGCCAGCGCGGCCACCACCGTCTTGCCGGAGCCCACATCCCCCTGGACCAGCCGCTGCATGGGGTGGGGCTCGCCGAGGTCGGCGCGGATCTCGGCGGCCACCCGCTCCTGGGCGGCGGTGAGATTGAAGGGCAGCGAGGCCAGCAGGGCGTTGGTGAGCCGGCCGGTGGGGGGCAACGGCGGGGCGGCGTGGGAGCCGGCGGCGGCGCGCAGGCGGCGCAGGCCGATCTGGCGGGCCACCAGCTCCTCGAAGGCGAGCCGTCGACGGGCGGGATGGGTCCCGTCCAGCAGCGCCTCGGTATCGGCCCCGGGGGGTGGGCGGTGGATGGTCTGCAGGGCGGTGGCCAGGTCCGGGAGGTCGTCCAGCTCGCCGGCCAGGGGATCGGCCAGCTCCCCGGCCGCCGGCAGGGCGCGCTCCACCAGGGTCCGCAGGGCCGGCTGGGTGAGCCCCTCGGTGGCCGGGTAGATGGGGGTCAGGGCGTCGCCCTCCCCCTCCTTCACCGGCTCGGGGTGGACCATCTCCAGCCCCGCCGGGCCGCTGCGCACCTCGCCGAACCAGCGCCCGCGGGTCCCGGGGGCGAGGCTGCGCTGGAGCCCGGCGCCGAAGTAGAACCAGCGCAGGGTGAGCCAGCCGGTGCCGTCGGCCACCCGGGCCAGGAGGCTGCGGCGGCGGCCGTCGTGGGTGCCGGACTGCACCACCTCCGCCTCGAACACCGCCTCGTCGCCGGGCCGCAGCCCGCCCAGGGGCAGCACCCGGGTGCGGTCCTGGTAGCGCAGGGGGAGGTGGAACAGGAGGTCGGCGACGGTGGTGATGCCCAGCCGCCCCAGCCGCTCGGCCTGGCGCGGGCCGACGCCGTGGAGGTCGGTGACCGGCCGGGACTCGGGCGGCGGCGCGGCGGCCACCGGCTACAGCTCCAGGAAGCCGTCCATCTCCACCGCTGCCCCCTTGGGCAGGGCGGCCACGCCGATGGCGGCGCGGGCCGGATAGGGCTCGTCGAAGACCTCCTCCATGATGGCGTTGACCTCGCCGAAGCGGTCCATGTCGGTGAGGTAGATGTTGAGCTTGGCCACATCCGCCAGGCTGCCACCGGCCGCGGCCGCCACGGCGGCCAGGTTGTCCAGCACCCGCCGCACCTGAGCGCCGAAGTCGCCCTCCACCAGGGTCATGGTGGCCGGATCCAGCGGGATCTGGCCGGAGAGGTAGACGGTGGAGCCGCTCTTCACGGCCTGGGAATAGGGGCCGATGGCGGCGGGGGCGGCGTCGGTGGCGATGATCTCGCGGGGCATGGCTCCTCCTCGATGACGGACGCGATGGATATTCGGTTCAGCGCCGGGTGATCCGGGCCACGGATTCCACGCCACGGATGCGGCGCATGATCCGGGCCAGGTGGACCCGGTCCTGTACGGAGACGGTGAGCAGCAGCGCGGAGTGGACCCCGTCGCGCTCCTCCACGTCGACATTCTCGATGTTCGCCTCCAGCTCGGCGATGGTGGCGGCCACGGTGGCCAGGACGCCGCGGCGGTTGGCCACCTCCACGCGCAGCTCCACCGGGAACTCGCCGCTGGCCTCGTCGGACCAGGCCACGTGCATCCACTTCTCCGGGCCGTGGCGGTCCTCGACCACGTTGCGACAGCCGCGGCGGTGGATGACCAGCCCCCGGCCGGCGCTCATGAAGCCGAGGATGGCATCCCCGGGAATGGGGTGACAGCATTTGGCGAAGGTGACGACCATCCCCTCGGTGCCGCGCACAGTCAGGGGTTGCGACGTCTCCCCGCTGCCCACCGCCACGGGCGCCAGCGCCTGGGCCACCAGGGCCGGCAGCTGGCGCCCCAGCCCGATGTCGCGGAACAGCCCCTCCGGATCCTCGGCGCCCAGGTCGGCGACCACGCGGTCGAGCTGCTGGCGATCCACCCCCTCCAGGGATTCGCCCCGGGCGACCAGGGCGCGCTCCAGCAGGCGGCGGCCCAGGGCGATGGCCTCGTCCCCCTGGAGATCCTTGAGATAGGCGCGAATGGCAGTGCGCGCCTTGCCGGTGATGACGAAATTGAGCCAGGCGGGGTTCGGATGGGCACCCGGGGCGGTGACGATCTCCACCGTCTGGCCGTTGAGCAGCCGGGTATTCAGCGGCATGAGGCGCCGATCGATGCGAGCGCCGACGCAGGTATTACCGATATCGGAATGGACCGCGTAGGCGTAGTCCACCGCCGTGGCCCCGCGCGGAAGCTCCATGATCTGCCCCTTGGGGGTGAAGACGTAGACCTCATCGGGGAACAGGTCGACCTTGACGTTCTCCAGGAACTCCAGGGAGTTGCCGGCATTCTGCTGCATCTCCAGGAGTTCGCGCAGCCACTCCCGGGCGCGCGTCTGGGCCACCGTGGCGTGGGCCTCGTGGCCGGTCTTGTAGAGCCAGTGGGCGGCGATACCGGCCTCGGCCACCCGGTCCATGTCCCGGGTCCGGATCTGGATCTCGATGGGCACGCCCCAGGGGCTGAAGAGGACCGTGTGCAGGGACTGGTAGCCGTTGGCCTTGGGGATGGCGATGTAGTCCTTGAACCGCCCCGGCACCGGCTTGTAGAGGTTGTGGACGGCGCCCAGCACCCGGTAGCAGGTATCCACCCGGTCCACAACGACGCGGAAGGCGTAGACGTCGAAGACCTCCTGGAAGGCCAGGTGCTTGTCCCGCATCTTGCGGTAGATACTGTAGAGGTGCTTCTCGCGCCCCTCCACGCGCCCCTCCAGCCCCTCCTCGGCCAGCCGCGCCTTGAGCCCCCCCTCGATGCGGGCCACCACCTCCTTGCGGTTGCCCCGGGCCCGCTGGACGGCCTGCGCGAGGATCCGGTAGCGCATGGGGTGCAGGGCCCGGAATCCCAGATCCTCCAGCTCCAGCCGCAGGGAGTTCATGCCCAGGCGGTTGGCGATGGGGGCGTAGACGTCCAGGGTCTCCCGGGCGATGCGGCGGCGCTTGTCCGGCCGCATGACCCCGAGGGTGCGCATGTTGTGGAGGCGGTCGGCGAGCTTGATGAGGATGACCCGCAGATCGCGGGCCATGGCGAGCATCATCTTGCGGAAGTTCTCCGCCTCCGCCTCCGCCTTGGAACCGAAGTGGACCTGGGTGAGCTTGGAGACGCCATCCACCAGCTCCGCCACCTCCTCGCTGAAGGCGGCGGCGATGTCCTCCTTGGCCACCCGGGTATCCTCCAGGGTATCGTGGAGGACCCCGGCCACCAGGCTCTCGTGGTCCAGGCGGAGTTCGGCGAGGATCTGGGCCACCGCCAGCGGGTGGTAGATGTAGGGCTCGCCGGAGAGGCGCTTCTGGCCCTCGTGGGCCTCGGCGCCGAAGAGGTAGGCGCGATAGACCTCGGCGACCTGTTCCGGCTCGAGGTAGTCCTCCAGCTGCTCGCACAGGTCACTGATGAGCAGGACGGGCTCCTGCTGAACCGCGGTGCTCACGCCCGCTCGTCGGCCTCCAGGAAGGGCGACGGCTCGGCGGCAGGGGCCGGGGCGCCGTCTTCCTCGTCCAGGACCTCGCGGCCCACGTAGCCCGCAGCGATCTCGCGCAGGGCGACGACGGTGGGCTTGTCGTCCTCCCACGGCACGTAGGGCTCGGCGCCGTTGGCCAGCTGCCGCGCGCGGCGGGTAGCCACCAGCACGAGCTGGAAGCGGTTGTCGACGTTCTCGAGACAGTCCTCGACGGTAATGCGTGCCATGCCAGCCTCTGGATTGGTTGTCCGGACCGATCGATTCTACTGCACGAACCCGGCCGCGCCTAGGGCCCCGTCGCCAGGAGTTCCTCCAGCAGGGAGGCGTGCCGCCAGCGCTGGGCCTCGCCGCGCAGGCGCCGGGCGGTGACCACGGAGCGCAGCTCGCTCAGGGCGGTGTCGAAGTCGTCGTTGACCACCAGGTAGTCGAACTCCTCGAAGTGGGCCATCTCCGCCTGCGCCGCCTCCATCCGCCGCTGGATGACCTCGGCGCTGTCCTGGCCGCGGCCCTGCAGGCGCTCGGCCAGAACCGCCCGGGAGGGCGGCAGGATAAAGATTCCCACCGCCTCGGGGATGGACTCGCGGACCTGGCGCGCCCCCTGCCAGTCGATCTCCAGGATGACGTCGCGCCCCTGGTTGACGCCATCCAGGGCGGCGTTGCGCGAGGTCCCGTAGTAGTTGTCGAAGACCTTCGCATGCTCCAGGAAGGCGCCCTCAGCCACCATGGACTCGAAGGTGGGGATGTCGGTGAAGTGGTAGTCGACGCCGTCGACCTCCCCCTCCCGGGGCGGGCGGGTGGTGTGGGAGACGGAGACGGCGATATCCGCGGTATTCTCGACCAGGGCGCGCACGAGGCTGGTCTTGCCGGCGCCGGAGGGGGCCGAGATGACGTAGAGGGTGCCGGGTTGCTGCTGCTCGCTCATGCGCGTCGTCCTCCGGGATGCCAGGCGCGCATTCTACGCGGGCGGCCGGGCGCGTCGCCAGACTCGCCCCCAA
>JBNJED010000101.1:0-5555 GCA_051745535.1 Pseudomonadota bacterium
CCCACCGGGTGGCCCCACTGGTCGTTGACCGCCTTGAAGTGGTCCACATCGAAGATAAGGACGGAAAAGGGCGTCCCGTAGCGATGGAGGGCGCCGGCGGACTGGTGCATGAGGTCGTAGAGCCGGTGGCGGTTGTAGGCATCGGTGAGGCGGTCATGGGAGGCCAGCCGCTCCAGCTCTGTCTCCAGCCGCTTCTGCTCGGTGATGTCGTGGAAGACGGCCACGAAGTGGTTGCGCTGGCCGGTGGCGTCGTTCACCGCGGTGATGGATTCCCACTGCGGATAGACCTCGCCGTCCTTGCGCCGGTTCCAGACCTCGCCCTCCCAGTGGCCCTCGCTCTTCAGGCGTTCCCACAGGGCTCGATAGAACTTCTCGTCGTGGTAGCCGGAGGAGAGGAAGTGCGGGTTGCGCCCCACGCTCTCCTCGGCGGAGTAGCCGGTGATCTCGGTGAAGGCCCGGTTGACCTCCAGGATGCGGGGGGTCTCGTCGGCGATGAGGACCGCCTGGCCGCTCTCGAAGGCGATGGCCAGAAGTTCCAGCCGCCGCTGGGTGCGGTGGCGCTCCACGGCGTAGAGCAGCACCCGTTCCAGCATCGCCGGGGCCAGATCCTGCTTGGGCAGGAAGTCCTGGATCCCGAAGCGCAGCGCCTCGCGCCCCAGGTGGTGCTCCCGCTGGCCGGTCATGACGACCAGCGGCAGGTGGCCTCCCCCCTCTTCGCGAAAACGCCGGACCGTTTCCAGTCCATCCGAGTCGGGGAGCCCCAGATCCAGCAGGGCCACGTCGAAGGCCTCGTCCCGTGCCTTCGCCAGGGCCTCGCCGAGACGATGGAAAGCGGTCACGGTGAAGGGGGTCTCCTCGACCACCTCCAGAAGGTCCTGGACGAGCTGGACGTCCGCGGGGTTGTCCTCTACCAGGAGGACGGAGAGAGACGGGACATTGTTGTCGGTCATGGTGAATTCGTCGTCAGGTTGGCTCCGGGGTTGCCGCTGGCGGAGCGTTGCCGGGGCAGCGTCACGACGATGGTCGTCCCTTTGTCCCCGCTGCCCCCTTCGGCGTGGACGGAGCCCCCGTGAGCCTCGATGATCTGGGCGACCAGGGCCAGCCCCAGGCCGGTCCCGGGGGCGTTGGCCGTGACCGGCGTGAGCTGTTCGAAGAGGCGGAAGATCCGCTCCCGGTAGGCCGGGTCGATGCCGGGTCCCTGGTCGTTGACCCGGATCACCCACTCCTCCGGGTGACCCTCTGCCGAGATGTGGGCCCTCGGGGGAACGCCCTCTTCACTGAAGGTCACCACGTTCAGCAGGAGCTGGTGGAAGAGTTCGGCCAGCATGGCCGGGTCGGCGTGAACCGTGGGTAGCGGCTCTGGCTCCCGGGTGAGTTCCAGGGGGCGTTCCTGCTCCCGCTCCACCTCCTTGCGGGCACGGGTGACCAGGGCATCCAGCTCCACCGCCTCCGGTGCCGGCTCCCGGATGAGATAGGCAAGGTAGCGGTGGAGCGCCGTATTGAGGCGGGTCAGCCGCTCCAGGTTGTCGGCCAGGTGGATCCAGCCGGAGCCGGTGCCGGAGGGATCCCGCCGCACCAGCTGGAAGGCGATGTTGGCCCGCCGTGCCGGCTCCTGGAGATGGTGCGCGGCCACGGCGGCGAGCCGCTTGAGCCGTTCGTTGTGGTGCTCCAGCTGGGCGGTACGCTGCCGCACCCGTTGATCCAGCTCATTCCGGGCCGTCTCGCTCTCGTGAATGGTCTCGCCCAGCTTGCGGGTCATGGCATCCAGGGCCGTCATCAGGCGCTGGAAATCCTCCACCCGACTGCGGGGGAAGAGCGGCAGCTCCCGGGAGTGCGTGACGATCTCGGGGACCTGTCCCGCCAGGGTGGTCAGGGAGTTCAGGGGATGGGTGAGCCAGCGGCTGAGCAGGGCGGCCACTAGGGTGCTGGCCAGGCCCAGCATCCCCAGGAGGAAGAGTTGATCCTGGTACTGCCCGCGCAGGCTGGCCACCAGGTCGGCGGCCGGTGTCACCACGGTGACCCTGCCCCCCTCGGGATGCGGGAAGTGGCCCAGATAGAGGGCCTGTGCCCAGCGCTCCATGTCCGGCAACCCCCTCCCGCCGGCACTCAGCAGGGTCAGGCCGGTCTCGGTGGTAGGCGTGGCCTGCCACCCCGCCGGCGGGAACCAAGAGGGCACACCAAGGCCGCGCAACGGGTCGTCCGGGGCCAGCGGGGGCAGGAGTAGAAACCGACTGGTCTCGACACCCGGGGTCCCCTGCCCCCCGTCCGATCCCACGTTGAAGGGGGAGCGGGCGGATTCGGCCACCAGCGCCATCTGGGTGGCCAGGGTGGCCTCGCGGTGGTGGCGTTCTTCCCAGCCCTCGATGACCATCAGCGCCACCCCCGGGAGCAGCGCCATGGCCAGGAAGAGGCTGAAGAGCAGCGCCCGCAGGTGGATGCGCTCCGGCAGGTAGGGCCCGTTGAGCCGGAGGCGCCACTGCAGCAGCAGGGCCAGCAGGCTCGCCAGCAGAGCATTGAGGAGGCCGTTGGCCGGTTGTTTCAGGGCGATGAGGGCCGCCGCGGTGTGATCCATGCCCAGGGCCTGGGCGTAGAGGAGGTAGGCGAGCGGACCGCCCACCACCAGCCAGAAGAGGGCATCGCCCAGGGCCAGGAACCAGCCCCGCCAGAGCAGCCGCCAGACCACGGCGATCTCCAGCAGGAAGATCAGCAGGGCGTAGGGGTGGCCCCAGAGTTCCACGGTGTAGAGGCCGCCGACGAGGGCCACCAGCAGGCCGGCGACGGGGCCCAGCCAGACCAGGGCCACCAGGGCGAATACCGAGCCGAAGACCAGGTCCACGCCGAAGAAGAGCGGTACGTGGGCCGCGTTCCCGAGCCACGCCAGCCCGGCCAGGGCCAGGGTGGCGAGGACGGTGGTCGGCCGCGGGGGGTGCCAGGTGGCCATGACGTCAGTCCTCCGCCTCGCCGGGCCCCGACGCGTCGGACTCGAAGGCGGGGAGGGTGAAGTGGAAGGTCGTGCCGTGGCCCTCGCCGGCCGATTCCGCCCGGATCCGGCCGCCGTGGCGCTCCACGATGCGCCGTGCCAGGGCCAGGCCGGCCCCCGTTCCCGGGTATTCGTCCCGGTTGTGCAGGCGCTGGAAGACGTTGAAGATCTTCTCCAGCTGGGCGGGATCGATGCCCAGGCCGTTGTCGCTCACCCGGAGGTGGTACTGCTCCCCCTCCGGTCGGCAGTCCACCGTGATACGGGGCGGTTGCCCCGGCTGGTGGTATTTGAGGGCGTTGCTCAGCAGGTTCTGGAAGAGGCGCAGGAGCTGGCCGCGGTCGCCGGCCACCGTGGGAAGCGGTTCCACGGTGATATCGGCCCCGCTCTCGGTCTGCGCCTCCTCCAGGTTGGCCAGCGCCTCGGAGGCGACCGCGTCGAGATCCACCGGCTGGAAGGCCTCGCCCAGCCGCCGGATACGGGAATAGTCCAGCAGGTCCTGGATCATGCGCTGCATGCGGCCGCCCGCCTCGGTCGCCGTGGTGATGTAGTGGCCGGCCTTGTCGTCCAGGGTGTCGGCGTATCGCCGCTGCAACAGGCCCAGGTAGCTGATGAGGATCCGCAGGGGCTCCTGGAGGTCGTGGGAGATGGCGTAGGCGAACTGCTCCAGCTCGGCATTGGAGCGCTGGAGCTCCTCGGTGAGCCGACGTTCATCGGAGATGTCCCGCAGGATGGTAGAGAGCCGGACCAAGGCTCCGTCACCATCGCGGTGGGCGATGACCACCTGCGAGGTGGGGATCTCCCGGCCGTGGACGTCCACCATGGCGGTCTCGCCGCGCCAGATCCCCTCCTGGATCGCCGTGGGAAACGCCTGCTCGCGCAGGATCTCCTGGGCCCATTCGGGATGGAGCCAGAGCCCGGCGGTGGCCTGCGCAGCATCCTCGGGCAGATTGAACCCGTCGGATCCGGAAGGCGCTTCCATGCCGACCATGCGCAAGCCGCCGGCGTTGACATAGAGGGGATTGCCCTCGGCGTCCGCCATGCCGACGAAGTCCGGGGTATTCTCCAGGATCTCGGTGAGCTGTTGCAGGGAGGCCTCGTGGGCCTTCTGCTCCGAGAGGTCGCGCATGACCGCGGAATAGCGCTGGACCTCGCCCGCCGGTCCGCGGTGGGCGACCACGAGCTGGGATATCGGGCAATGCCGGCCGTGCTGGTCGATAACAGTGGATTCGCCCAGCCAGTAGCCCTGCTCCCGGGCGGCGGGTAGCGCCTCTTCCAGCAGCAACCGGCGCGTCTCCGGCGGATGGAAATCGGCGATGCCGTTCGCTTCGGCCAGCCGGTGTTCGCCGAGGAAATCCAGCGCCGCGGCATTGTGGTAGAGGGGGTTTCCCTCGGCATCGGCCATCCCGATGAGATCCGGCGATGTCTCCAGAATGGCGGTGAGCTGATCGCGCTCCAGCTCCGCCCGGCGGCGCTGGGTGATATCGATCCCCACCGACTGGAACCAGGCGACCCGGCCGCCCTCGTCGAAGAAGGCGCGGTTGGTCCAGTGCGTCCAGCGCGGCTCGCCGTCGGGCCCCGGGACGGTGTTCTCGAAGGTGTGCACCGGCTCATCCGGGGTGAAGGCCGCCAGATGGGCCCGCACCTTCGATTGCTCTTCCGCCGGGAGCAGTTCTATCCAGCGCTGGCCCTCAAGTGCTTCCGGTGTGGTGCCGAAGAAGTCGGCCAGGGTCCGGTTGGCGAAGAGGATAGTGGTGTCCGGCCGGAAACGCTCGATCATCATCGGGTGGTTCTCCACCAGATCGCGGTAGAGCGACTCCTGCTCGGCCAACTTCTGTTGCATGGCCTGGTAGGCGGTTACGTCGCGAAAGGTGGCGACGACCCCCCGGGAGCCATCGGCGTGGTGGACCGGTTGTGCGTTGATGCGTATCCAGCGCGGTTCGCGAACCTCCGTGCCCTCCCGGATCCCCATGAGCTGATCGCGAACCGGTTCGCCGGTGCGCAGGCAGACCATGGCGGGGTGGGTATCCCCGCTGAAGGGGCTGCCGTCCGGGTGGATGGCCTGCCATTCGGGGTCGGTGGAGGCGCGTCCGCGGATCTGATCGGCGCTGAGCCCCAGGATGGCCTCGGCAGCGCTGTTCACGGCACCGATGGCGCCGTCTGGTTCGTGGTAGACCACCCCCTCGGCCATGGCCTCGATGACGGCCTTCAGGGTCTCCTCCGCCACCGGCATGGCATCGAGCACCGGCGGCGAGGTGGGAGCCGTCCCGGCCAGCGGCTCCAGCTGCCCCTGCAGGCCCTCGACCTCGCCGTCGGCCCCGGGGAGGGGGTGAAGGCTCAACTGGAAGGTACTCGGCCCGGCGGAGGGCGCTGGGGAGCGAAGTTGAGCCCGAGTGCGCAACCAGTTCAGTTCACCCCGGGCCAGTCGGGCAAGGTCCCGCGGGAGGTCGGTCTCCACCTCCAGAAGGTCGGTCAGGGTGCGACCATACGGAGGGTGGTCACTGGTCAGCCATTCGCTGGCAGCCGGGGAGGCGCCGCGAATGATCCCGTCGATGGTGATGGCGAGGTGGCCGATGGT
>JBNJED010000102.1:0-5451 GCA_051745535.1 Pseudomonadota bacterium
CACCCTCCACGACGAGGTGGACCGGGTGGACGTCTTCGCCCGCACCAGCCCGGAGCACAAGCTCCGCCTGGTCCGCGCCATCCAGGCCCGCGGCCAGGTCGTGGCCATGACCGGCGACGGTGTCAACGATGCCCCGGCGCTCAAGCAGGCGGACGTGGGCGTGGCCATGGGCCGCAACGGCACCGAGGTGGCCAAAGAGGCCGCCGAGATGGTCCTGGCCGACGACAACTTCGCCTCCATCGCCGCCGCCGTGCGCGAGGGTCGCACCGTCTACGACAACCTCAAGAAGGCGATCCTCTTCATCCTGCCCACCAACGGCGGTCAGGCGCTCATCCTCCTGGCCGCCATCGCCCTGGGCTACACCCTGCCCATCACGCCGGTGCAGATCCTCTGGGTGAACATGGTCACCGCCGTGACCCTGGCCCTGGCCCTGGCCTTCGAGCCCTCGGAGCCCGGCGTCATGGAGCGCCCGCCCCGGGACGCCCGGGAGCCGCTGCTCTCCGGCTTCCTGATCTGGCGCATCACCATGGTCTCGGCGCTCATGCTCGCCGCGGCCGGGGGGGTCTTCGTCTGGCAGCAGGCGGTGGACGCCGGCATCGAGGTCGCCCGCACCGCGGCGGTGAACGCCCTGGTGGTGCTGGAGATCTTCTACCTCTTCAACGCCCGCTTCATCACCACCGGCAGCATCGGCCACCACGGCCTCACCGGTAACCGGGCGATCTGGATCGCCGTGGGCACCCTGGTGGTCCTCCAAGGGCTCTTCACCTGGGCGCCGCCGCTGCAGCTCCTCTTCGGCACCGCCCCGCCGACGCCCACCGTGTGGCTGGCCATCCTCGCCGCCGGCGTGGCACTGTTCAGCCTGGTCGAGAGCGAGAAGGCCCTCCAGCGCCACCGCGGCCGCCGTTCCTGAATCCGGAGATACCCGTTGACCAACCTGCCCGACTATCTCACCTCCGCCGCCATCGCCCGCCAGGTCCGCGCCGCCCTGGAGGAGGATCTGGGCCGCGGGGACGACCCCACCGCCGCCGGGATCCCCGCCGACGCCGTGGCCGACGGTCGGGTGATCTGCCGGGAGCGCGGCGTCCTCGCCGGCGCCCCCTGGTTCGAGGCGGCCTTCACCGAGCTGGACGAGGCGGTGACCGTGACCTGGTACCAGGGCGACGGCGACAGCCTCAGCGCCGGGGCGCAGATCTGCCACCTGCGCGGCCCGGCCCGGGCCATCGTCAGCGCCGAACGCACGGCCCTGAATTTCCTCCAGACCCTGTCGGGGACGGCCACCACCACCCGGACCTTCGTGCAGGCGGCCGCCGGCACCGACGTGGACATCCTGGATACCCGCAAGACCCTGCCCGGCCTGCGGCTGGCGCAGAAGTACGCCGTGCGCTGCGGCGGCGGCACCAACCACCGCCTGGGGCTGTTCGACGCCATCCTCATCAAGGAGAACCACATCGCCGCCGCCGGCTCCATCCCGGCGGCGGTCACCGCCGCCCGCCACCACGCCCCCCGGCTGCCGCTGGAGGTGGAAGTGGAGACGGTGGATCAGCTGCTGGAGGCCATGGACGCCGGCGCCGACCGGATCCTGCTGGACAACATGGACGTCGAGACCCTGCACGCGGCGGTGGAGGCCGCCGGTGGCCACGTGGTGCTGGAGGCCTCCGGGAACATGACCCCGGAGCGGGTGGCCGAGGTGGCGCAGACCGGGGTGGACTGCATCTCGGTGGGGGCACTGACCAAGGACGTCCGCGCCCTGGACCTCTCCCTGCGTCTGGACGCCATCGGCACCTGAGCGGGGACGGCCGGGGCCGCCCGCTTCAGTCGGCCGCCCGGCCCTCCAGCCAGTTCGCGGCGAAGGCCTCCGCCGGCTGCGGATGGCCGAAGTGGAAGCCCTGGGCGATGTCGCACCCCTCGGCCTGCAGGAAGGCGAGCTGCCCCGGCGTCTCCACCCCCTCGGCAACCACCTTGAGCCCCAGACTGCGGCCCAGGCCGATGACCGTGGAGACGATGGCGGCATCCTCCGGATCCTCGGCGAGGTCGTGGACGAAGGACTGGTCCACCTTGAGCGCCGTGATGGGGAAGCGGCGCAGATAGGCCAGGGAGGAGTAGCCGGTCCCGAAGTCATCCACCGCGACCCCCAGGCCCATCTCCCGGATCCGGCGCAGGCGCCCCACCGACTTCTGCGTATCCTGCATGAGCACGCCCTCGGTGAGCTCCAGCGTCAGGAGCCCCGGGTCGATCCCGGAATCCGCCAGCGCGGCCTCCAGCGGCTCTAGCGGATTGTCCCGGCCGAACTGCAGCGCCGAGATGTTCACCCCCACCGGGACCACCGGCAGGCCGGCCTCCTGCCACCGGGCAAGCTGCTGGCAGACGTGGTGGAGGACCCAGTCCCCGATGGGGCCGATGAGCCCGGTCTCCTCCGCCAGGGGGATGAAATCCGCCGGTGAGACCAGCCCCATGTCCGGGTGGTGCCAGCGCAGCAGCAGCTCGGCGGAGACGAGTTCCCCGCTGGCCGCCTCCACCAGGGGCTGGTAGTAGCACTCGAACTGCTCCCGCTCCAGCGCCCGGCGGAGGTGGTTCTCCAGGGTCAGGCTCTGGAAGGTGTGGGCATTCATCTCCGGGGTATAGAGCTGGTAGGTGTTGCGCCCCAGCTCCTTGGCCCGGTACATGGCATTGTCCGCCGCCCGGGAGAGGCCTTCGCCATCCTCCCCGTCCAGGGGATAGAGGCTGATACCCACGCTGGAGGTGACGAAGAGCTCGTTGCCGTCCACGTTGAAGGGGTGGCCCAGCCGCTCCACCAGGCGCCGCGCGACGTTCACCGCATCCCGGCTCTCGTCGATCTCTGGCAGCAGGACCACGAACTCGTCGCCGCCGAGCCGGGCCAGGGAGTCGCCCTCGCGCAGCTCCGCGCGCATGGCGTCGGCCACCTGGAGCAGCAGGGCGTCGCCCACGGCGTGGCCCAGGGTGTCGTTCACCCGCTTGAAGCGGTCGAGATCGACGTAGAGCAGCGCCAGCTGGTGGTCGTAGCGGTGGGCCTGGGCGATGGCGACCTGGAGGCGGTCGTCGAAGAGCCGCCGGTTGGGCAGGTTGGTGAGGGCGTCGTAGTAGGCCAGCCGCCGGATCCGCTCCTCGTTCTCCTTGATCCGGGAGATATCGGAGAACATGGCGGCATAGTTGGTGACGACACCCTCGTCGTCCTCGATCCCGGTAATGGTCAGCAGTTCGGGATAGATCTCGCCGTTCTTGCGCCGGTTCCAGATCTCCCCCTGCCAGTGGCCGCGCTCCCGGAGCTGGCGCCACATCTCGCGGTAGAACTCGGGGCCGTGGCGGCCGGAGGAGAGCAGGGCCGGCGTCTGGCCGATGGCCTCCTCCGGCTGGTAGCCGGTGAGCCGCGTGAAGGCGGGATTCACCGACTGGATCCGGGTCTCGCTGTCGGTGATGATGACCCCGTCCGGCGACGCCTCGATGATACGCTCGGCCATGCGCAGGTTCTTCCGCGAGGTCTGCAGCGCCTGATCGCGCTCCCGCAGGGCGCTCTTGAGCTCGCGGACGTAGACGAACTCCACGCTGGAGAGGATGTCGGTGAAGCCCACCAGACCGGTGATCCGGCCGCCCTCGTCGGTAACGCCGACGTGGCGTACCGCCTCCTCCACCATGAGGTTGCGCACATGGAAGAGGCTCTGGTCCACCGGCGCCGCCAGCAGCGGCCGGCTGGCCAGCTCGCCAGCGGTGGCGGTGGTGGACTCGGTGGCCAGGGCGCGCACCAGGTCGCGTTCAGTCAGGATCCCCGGGTCGGCATCCTCGCCCACCACCACGGCGTCGGCGCCGTACTCGCGCAGGGTGGCCACCGCCTCGCTGAGGCTGGCCTCGTCGGGCACCCGGGGCGGGTGCTGGCGCATCACCGACCCGACCTCGCGCAGGTGGAGATAGTGCTCGATGGACTGGTTGAGGACCACGTCGGTCTGGCTCACGACGCCCTGGGGGCGCCCCGCCTGGTCCACCACCAGGTAGTGGCGGACCTGGTCCTCCTGGAAGTAGACCGCCACCTCGTTGGCCGGGGTGGAGCCGGGGATGGTCTTCACCGGCGAGGTCATGACCTCGCCCACGGCTCGACGCCCGGTATCCCCGGTGGCATAGTCCAGCCGGAGGGCGTCGCGCTCGGTCCAGATCCCGACGGGATCCCCGTCCTCCACCACGAGGATGGAGCTGCAGCGCCGCTCGCTCATGCGCCGGGCGACCTCGCGCAGCGACTCCTCCGGCGCGCACTCGAGGATGTGGGGGTGGATGATCGCCTCGACTGGCTGATCGCTACTCATGAACAGGAGCTTCCCCTCGGGGGCCTCCATGCCCGCTACCCAGCAGCCCATTGACACTCCCTGTCCTGGCTACGTGACTATTCACCGAATTGTACGCTTATTGACCATGTTCAACACCCGAGAACTTCATCGCCCCGTCCTCGCCCTGGCGAGCCTGCTCATGGCCGCCTGCTCCAGCGGCGGTAGCGACGCTGCCAGCCCGGAGTCCGCGGCCGAGACCCGGGAGGCGCCTACGCGGGTGGCCGCCCGGACCGTCTACGTGGGTGCTGACTGCGGCTCCCGCGGCCCGCAGCCGGCTGCCACCTGGATCGGCGACCCCGGTGCGCATCAGCGCCTGGCCCGGCGGCTCAAGGACAGCGCCCAGGAAGACACCGAAGACCTGCCTACGGTCGACTTCCGCTCCCACGGCCTGGTCTTCATCGAGATGGGTCGCCGGGCCACCACTGGCTACAACGTGGAACTGGCCACCCCGCGAGTACTCATCCGCCCGGACGGCCATGCCCGCATGGAGATCCGTGCCCGCCGGCCGGAGGCCGGGACCGTCACCTCCCCCATGCTCACCTACCCCTGCCTGGTGGCGCGGGTGCCCCGCGCCGGTTTTGACCGGATCTCGGTGGTGGACGACGAGGGTCGAGTCTGGGATACCGCCCGGGTCGACTGAGGGGGCGCATCCCCTCGGGGGAGCCGGTTCACCACGCCGATGAACCGGGCGGAGGCCGTCAGTCGCTGGAGGAAGACGAGGCCACGCTACCCCTGACGGGGAGGGAGAAGAACGTCCGCCACACCATCCGGCCGGTCAGCCCCGCCTCCCGGTTCCACGGGAACAACGAGACCAGGCGCGCCATGGCGCAGTAGCCCACCAGCACCTGGGCCCAGGTCCCGATCATGGGGACCCAGAAGAGCCAGCGCATGGGCTCGGGCAGCGCGATCAGCAACAGCAGGAGGTAGAAGAACCGCACCTGCACCGGGAAGTCGGTCACCCCCGATGCACGCATCGCGAAATGGGCCAGGTTGACCACGGTCAGACCGATGGCCAGGTACAGCCCCAGCGGATCGAACAGGACCCCCCAGGTCAGTAGCGCCGCAGTCACCAGCCAGTACCACCAACCCAGGTCCCTGACCTCCAGCATCAGCATCGTCT
>JBNJED010000103.1:0-5420 GCA_051745535.1 Pseudomonadota bacterium
GAGCCGCCCGGCCAACGGGAAGCGCCATGACCAAGCGAACCATTGCCATCATCGGCGGCACCGGCTTCGTCGGCCGCCACCTGGCCCAGGAGCTTGCCCAGCTCCGGAATACCCGGGTCCGCGTCTTTACCCGGAATCGGGAGCGCAACAAGGAGCTCATCGTCATCCCCGGCGTCAGCGTTGAGGAGGTGAACGTCCAGGACGAGTTCGCCCTCACCGAGGCCCTGGGCGGCGTGGATGCGGTGGTCAACCTGGTGGGGATCCTCAACGAGCGCGGCCACTCCGGCCGCGGCTTCCGCCACGCCCATGTGGACCTCACCCGGCGGCTGCTCACCGCCTGCCGGGAGAACGGCATCCGCCGGCTGCTCCACATGAGCGCCCTGGGCGCCGATGCCGAGAACGGTCGCAGCCACTACCAGCGTACCAAGGGCGAGGCCGAGAACCTGGTCATGAGCGCCGACGGCATGGAGGTCACCGCCTTCCGCCCGTCGGTGATCTTCGGCCGCGGCGACAGCTTCCTGAACCGCTTCGCCAGCCTGCTGCGGATCAGCCCGATCCTCCCCCTGGCCGGCGCCTGGGCCCGCTTCCAGCCGATCTTCGTCAACGACGTGGTCGCCGCCTTCGTCCACGCCCTGGACGACCGCCACACCATCGGCCAGCGCTACGACCTCTGCGGCCCGCGCACCTACACCCTGGAGGAGCTGGTGCGCTACGTGGGCGAGCAGACCGGCCACGAGCGCCCCATCATCCCCCTGGGCAAGGGGCTCTCCTGGCTGCAGGCGGCGGTGCTGGAGTGGGTCCCGGGCAAGCCCTTCTCCCTGGACAACTACCGCTCCCTGCTCACGGATAACGTCTGCGAGGGCGAGTTCCCGACCGTCTTCGGCTTCCAGCCGACCACGCTGGAGTCGGTGGCCCCGGTCTACCTCGCCGGGCGCACCGCCCGCTGGCGCTACCCCGACTACCGCAGCCGCGCGGGCCGCTGAGGGCCGCCTTGCAGACCTACCGGGTCGGCGGCGCCGTCCGCGATAACCTGCTGGGCGAGCCGGCCGGCGATACGGACTGGGTGGTCGTGGGCGCCACGCCGGAGGAGATGGAGGCCCAGGGCTTCCGGGCGGTGGGCAAGGACTTCCCGGTCTTCCTCCACCCCGAGACCGGCGAGGAATACGCCCTGGCGCGCACCGAGCGCAAGACCGCCCCGGGCTACCACGGCTTCGACTTCCACGCCGCCCCGGATGTCTCCCTGGAGGAGGACCTGGCCCGCCGGGATCTCACCATCAACGCCATGGCCGAGGACCCCGACGGTCGGCTCATCGACCCCTACCACGGCCGCGCCGACCTCCAGGCGCGGGTCCTGCGCCACGTGACCCCCGCCTTCGCCGAGGACCCGGTGCGGATCCTGCGCGTGGCCCGCTTCGCCGCCCGCTTCGAGCCCCTGGGCTTCACCGTCGCCGAGGAGACCCGGGCGCTCATGCGCGCCATGGTGGCAGCCGGCGAGGTCGCCGCCCTGGTCCCCGAACGGGTCTGGGCGGAGACCGAGCGCGCCCTGGGCGAGGCGGCCCCGGGCGCCTTCATCCGCGTGCTCCGCGACTGCGGCGCCCTGGCCGAGGTCTTTCCGGAGATCGATGCGCTGTTCGGCGTCCCCCAGCCGCCGGAGCACCACCCGGAGGTGGACACCGGCGACCACACCCTGCGCGTGGTGGAGCAGGCCGCCCGCCTCTCCCCCGAGCCCGTCGTCCGCTTCGCCGCCCTGGTCCACGACCTGGGCAAGGGCACCACGCCGGCGTCGGAGTGGCCCCGCCACATCGGCCACGAGGGCCGCGGCGTCCCCCTGGTGGAGGGGCTGTGCGAGCGGCTGCGGACCCCGAAGGCCTTCCGCGAACTCGGGGTCATCGTCGCCCGGGAGCACCTCCACTTCCACCGCGCCGGGGAGCTGAAGCCGAAGACCCTGGTGGACCTGCTGGAGCGGGTGGACGCCTTCCGCCGCCCGGAACGCTTCGAGCAGTTCTGCCTCGCCTGCGAGGCGGACGCCCGCGGCCGCCCCGGCTACGAGGACCGCGACCTGCCCCAGCCCGGGATCCTGCACACCGCCCGGGAGGCCGCCGCGGCGGTGGAGGCCCGCCCCTTCGCCGAGCAGGGTCTGAAGGGCCCCGAGATCGGCGAGGCCGTACGCCACGCCCGCATCCAGGCCGTCGCCGAGGCCCTGGGACGCTAGCCCCTCCCGGGCACGGCCCCGCCCGCCGCCGGTGATGACACGACCGCCCGCCGGGGTCAGAATCGGGAGAGAGCCCAGCCATCCGGAGGCAACGACCATGGCGTTCGAATCCATCGACCCGACCACCGGCGAGACCTTCTTCCACATGGAGCCGTGGGGCGAGGCCGAGCGCGAGGCCGCCCTGGCAGCCGTCGCCGCCGCCACGCCGGGGTGGGCCGCCACGCCGGTGACCGAGCGGGCCGAGGCCGTGCGCGCCATCGCCGGCGAGCTGCGCCGGCGCGCCGACGAGCTGGCCACCCTGATCACCCGGGAGATGGGCAAGCTCCACCGCGAGGCGCGCGGGGAGGTCGAGAAGTGCGCCTGGGTCTGCGAGTACTACGCCGACCAGGGCCCCGGCTTCCTGGCCGACGAGCCCATCGAGACCGACGCCGGCCGGAGCCTGGTGGCCTACCAGCCCCTGGGCACGGTGCTCGCCGTAATGCCCTGGAACTTCCCCTTCTGGCAGGTCTTCCGCTTCGCCGCCCCGGCGCTGGTGGCCGGCAACACCGGCGTGCTCAAGCACGCCTCCAACGTGCCGCAGTCGGCCCTGGCCATCGAGGAGGTCATCCGCGATGCCGGCCTGCCGGCGGACACCTTCCGCACCCTCATGATCCGGGCCGCCGACGTGGACGCCGTCATCGACGACCCGCGCATCGCCGCCGTCACCCTTACCGGCAGCGAGCCCGCCGGCCGCGCCGTGGCCAGCCGGGCGGCGGCCAACATCAAGAAGTCGGTGCTGGAGCTGGGCGGCTCCGACCCCTTCATCGTCCTGGACGACGCTGACGTGGAGCAGGCGGTGGAGGCGGCGGCCACCTCCCGCTTCCTCAACAACGGCCAGTCCTGCATCGCCGCCAAGCGCTTCATCCTCACCCCCGGCATCGCCGACGACTTCGTGGAGCGCTTCCGCCAGCGGGTGGAGGCCATGACCGTGGGCGACCCGGCGGCGGAGACCACCCAGCTCGGGCCCATGGCGCGCACCGACCTGCGCGAGGAGCTCCACGCCCAGGTGGTGGACAGCGTCCGCGCCGGCGCCGAGATGGTCACCGGCGGCACCCTCCTCGACGGTCCCGGCGCCTTCTACCCGCCCTCCATCCTCGACCACGTGGCCGAGGGCCAGCGCGCCTTCGAGGAGGAGCTCTTCGGCCCGGTGGCCATCGTGCTGCGCGCCGACGACGCGGACCACGCCGTGAGCCTGGCCAACAGCTCGCGCTTCGGTCTGGGCGGGGCGGTGTGGACCGCCGACAGCGACCGCGGTGAGGCCATCGCCCGCCAGCTGGAGTGCGGCGCCGCCTTCGTCAACGGCATCGTCAAATCCGACCCGCGGCTGCCCTTCGGCGGCGTGAAGGCCTCCGGCTTCGGCCGGGAGCTCTCCCGCCACGGGATCCGCGAATTCGTCAACGCCAAGACCGTCTGGGTGAAGTGACATGGGCCTACTGGTAGAAGGAGAGCTGCGCGAGGACTGGCTGGAGCAGGAGCAGGAGGGCGGCGAGTTCGTCCGCAAGGCCCAGCCGTTTCGCAACTGGATCACCCCGGACGGGAGCCCCGGCCCCACCGGCGAGGGCGGCTTCCCCGCCGAGGCCGGCCGCTACCACCTCTACGTCTCCTACGCCTGCCCCTGGGCCCACCGGGTTCTGGCGGTGCGCGCCCTCAAGGGGCTGGAGTCGATGATCAGCGTGGACGTGGTCAATCCCGTCATGGGCTCCAGGAGCTGGGACTTCGCCACCGACTTCCCCGGCACCACCGGGGACACCGTCAACGGCGCGGAATACCTCTACGAGAACTACCTGCGCGCCGACCCGAAGGTCACCGGCATCGTCACCGTCCCCTGCCTCTGGGACCGGGAGCGCGGGACCATCGTCAACAACGAGTCCGCCGACCTGGTACGCATGCTCGGCAGCGCCTTCGACGGCGTGGGCGCCCGCCCCCTGGACCTCTACCCCGAGGACCTGCAGGGGGCCATCGAGGCGCTCAACGAATTCATCTACGAGGACGTGAACAACGGCGTCTACCGCGCCGGCTTCGCCACCGCCCAGGACGCCTACGAGGCCGCCTGGGAGCGGCTCTTCGAGGCCCTGGACCGGCTGGAGGAGCACCTGGGCGAGCAGAGCTGGCTCACCGGCGGCCGGGCCACCGAGGCGGACTGGCGGCTGTTCACCACCCTGGTGCGGTTCGACGCCGTCTATTACAGCCACTTCAAGTGCAACGCCCGGCGGCTCGTGGACTACCCGGAGCTGTGGGACTACACCCGGGCGCTCTACCAGGTGCCGGGCATCGCGGCGACGGTGCGCATGGACCACATCAAGCACCACTACTACCGCAGCCATCCCAGCCTCAATCCCACCGGGATCGTCCCCGCCGGGCCCATCCTGGACTTCGATGCCCCCACCCGGCGCACCCCGCCGATGACGGAAACGTGAACCGGTCGACATTCCCCCGGCCGGGACACCGGTTTATCCTGTGGGCGATCCGAACCTTCGCCCACACCGCAAAGAGGAAGGCCTGATGCGATACCTCCTGCTGGCGCTCGTCCTCCTGCTAGGAGCCCAGCCCGCCCTGGCCCAGAACACCCACTGGGTCCGCGACGTCCTCTACGTCACCCTCCGCGACGGTCCGGGGAGCGAGAACTCCGTGGTCACGGTCCTGGAGAGCGGCGACGGCCTCGAGAAGCTCGAGGAGGGCGAGGACGGTGACTACGTCCGAGTGCGCACCGACGACGGCGAAGAGGGCTGGATCCAGGAGCAGTACCTCTCGGAGGAACGCACCGCCGCGCAGAAGCTTGTGGAGGTCCGCGCCAGCGCCGAGCAGGCCGCCACAGAACGGGACGAGCTGGAAAGTCGGCTGGAGACCGTCACTGCCGAGCGCGACGAGCTGGAGTCCCGGGTAGCGGAGCAGGAGGAGACCATTGCGTCCCTGCGCGATGAACTGGAGGAGACCCGCTCGGCCGCCGAACGCCCCATGGAGCTGGCCGACGAGAACGAGCAGCTGCGCACCGAGAACAAGGAGATGGAGACGGAACTCCAGCGCCTGAACTCCGAGGTCGCCAACCTGGAGGGGAGCGAGAACCGCGACTGGTTCCTGGTGGGCGCGGGCGTCCTCCTGGCCGGCCTCATCCTCGGCGTCATCCTCCCCCACTTGCGCGGCCGCCGCAGCAGCACCTGGGACTTCTGAC
>JBNJED010000104.1:0-5395 GCA_051745535.1 Pseudomonadota bacterium
TGGACCAGCGTGGGCGCATCGGTCCAGTACATGGTGAAGGTCAGGCCGGTGAGGAAGGCCATGGCCAGCCAGAGCAGATGGGTGATCCCGTACTTGGTAATCTTCTCGCCGTTCCACGGCCCCTTGGACAGGCGCAGCCGCTTGGGTCGCTCCCCCTGGACCAGCCGCTCGATGAGGATATAGACGTCCGTCCACAGGGTCTGGAAGCAGAAGTAGCCACAGAAGACCCGCCCGGCGATGCCGGTGACAAAGAACAACAGCCACGCCGCGATGATCAACAGTCCCGCCAGCCAGAAGATGTCCTGGGCGAAGACCGTCAGGTCGAAGAGGTAGAACTGGCGGCCGGGGATGTCGAACTGAACGGCCTGGCTGGGGCCGGTGGTCCGGTCCCAGCGCAGCCACGGCAGGAGGAAGTAGACGCCGTAGGCGAGGATCAGGATCCCCCACTTGAGGTTCCTGAACCGGCCCTTTACGGAGCGGGGGTGGATGGGGATGCGCGCCTGGTAGGCGCCCTCCTGAGCGGTTTCCGTTGCCATGGACTTCCCTCCAGCAATTCTAGCGGTTCACCCGACCCCCGCGGGGGCCGAGCGCCGATTCCGGGCCTGCCCGGCACTACCCCTTCCTCCTGCCGACGGTGCCTGCCGCCGGAAACGACAACGGGAGGTGCAACCGCTGGTCGCGACCTCCCGTGGCTCTTTTTATGGTTGGTCGCGAATCCGTGTTCGCGACCTTTATCGCGCTTGTCGAGGCCTAGCTGCCGCCGCCGAGCTCGTGGACGTAGAGCGTCAGCAGCCGGATCTCGTCCTCGGAGAGACGGTCACCGAACTTCGGCATCTCGCGCTGGATACCGTCGTGGATGACCTCCTTCACCTCGGCCATCTTGGCATCGATGCCCTCGGCATCCGGAACGTCGGCGACGGTCCAGATGGAGTCGGTGAGGTTGGCGGCACCCACGGACTCGCGCCCGGTCCCCTCGGTGGTGTGGCACTGGTAGCAGCCACCGGTAGGGCCGTTGAAGATCTCCTCGCCCTGCGAGGCCAGCTCCTGGTCGACGTCGTGGCCCGAGAGGCTCAGGGCGTAGGCCGCCACCGAGTCGAGCTGCTCCTCGTTGAAGGTCTCCTGGAACGGGGGCATGTAGCCCAGCCGGCCCTGATGGATGGTCTCCTCGATATCGGCGAAATCGCCGCCCCAGAGCCAGGCGTCGTCCACCAGGTTGGGATAGGCGCCCATGACGCCGCCCCCGCCCTGCTGGTGGCAGGCGGCGCAGTTGTCGCCGAACAGCCCCCGACCGTAGGAGCGGGTGAAGGCCATGAGATCCGGATCTTCCTGAATGGCCTCGTAGCTGAGATCCGAGACCTGGTCCAGGTAATCCTGCTGGCGAACCGCCGCGGGGCTCTCCTTCATCTCCTTGAGGAATAGCGCCCGGGTGTTCCAGTGGGTCGTCTCCTCCTCGCCCGCTTCGTTCTCGTAGGTGATGGTGTTCATCAGCCCCTTGGTATACGTATCCCCCACCGGCCAGGCCGGATAGAGGATCCAGTAGACCACCGCGAAGATGACCGTGGCGTAGAAGGTCCACAGCCACCAGCGGGGCAGGGGATTGTTGTACTCCTGGAGGTCACCGTCCCAGGCGTGGCCGGTGGTCTCCACCTCACCCTGGTTCTGGTTGTTGTGCTCACTCATCTTTGTTGTCCTCACGCTTCGGGGCATCATCGTGCCCCTCGTTGAGCGGCATGAACCGGTAGGATTCCAGGCGCTCGGTGCGCCGCCGCCCGGTGTATACGTAGAGGAGGATGCCCACGTAGGTGGTGAAGAAGAGCACCAGCGCGAACATCTTGCTGTTATCCAGTTCCGTGAACCAGAGGAAAAAGTCCTGCATACGTATCACCGGGTCGGTTGAATCGGGTTACCGATACTCGACGAACTCACCCTCGTCGTACTTGCTGAAGTCGACCATGGTCCCGAGGACCTGCAGGTAGGCGACGATGGCGTCCATCTCCGTGATGTCGGAGCGATCGCCGTCGTAGTTGCCCTGCTGGGCCTCGTCCACCAGGTTCTGGTCGGCCTTCGGGATGTGGAGCTGGTCCGCCACATCCTTGCCGAACTCCTCGACGTTGGCCTGGTACTCCTCCTGGGTCTCCGAGTAGGGAACGCCCACGGCCTTCAGCGCCCGCATGCGGTCCTCGATCTGGGAGTAGTCCAGCTTGTTCTCCGACAGCCAGGGATAGTTCGGCATGATGGACTCCGGCACCACCGACCGCGGGGCCTCCAGGTGCTGGACGTGCCACTCGTTGGAGTACTTGCCGCCCACCCGGGCCAGGTCCGGGCCCGTACGCTTGGAGCCCCACTGGAAGGGGTGGTCGTACTTGGACTCGGCGGCCAGGGAATAATGGCCGTACCGCAGGTCCTCGTCCCGGAAGGGCCGGACCATCTGGGAGTGGCAGGTGTAGCAGCCCTCCCGCAGGTACATGTCCCGGCCCCGCAGCTCCAGCGGGGTGTAGGGGCGGACCCCGTCCACATCCTCGACGGTCTCGTCGATGTAGTAGAGCGGGACGATCTCCACCAGTCCGCCGATGCTGATCACGAGCAGCGTCAGGATGATGAGCCAGCCCGCGTTGGTCTCGATTGTTTCGTGTTTCATGACTCTCTCCAGCCCTCGCGGGTTCTCAGTGGGCCGCCGGCGCCGGAATGGAGGCATCGGCGGTGGCGTTCTCGCGCTTCGCCTGGCGGATGGTCATCCAGGCGTTGTAGGCGAGCAGCAGCATACCGGCCACGAAGAACATCCCGCCGATGGCGCGGACCGCGTAGGGCATGTGCAGGAACTCCACCGTCTCGATGAAGGTGTAGGCGAGGTTGCCGTACTCATCGAAGGCGCGGAGCAGCAGGCCCTGCCCGATACCGGCCACCCACATGGCGCTGATGTAGAGCACGATGCCGATGGTCGCCAGGAAGAAGTGGGCATAGACCAGCTTCTGGCTGAACAGGCGCGTGCCGTACAGGCGCGGGATCAGGTGGTAGAAGGAGCCGATGGTGATCATCGCCACCCAGCCCAGGGCACCGGAGTGGACGTGGCCCACGGTCCAGTCCGTGTAGTGGGAAAGGGCGTTCACGCTCTTCAGCGACATGAGCGGACCCTCGAAGGTCGACATGCCGTAGAAGGAGAGCGAGGTGATCAGGAAGAGCATGATCGGGTCGGTCCGCAGCTTCTCCCACGCCCCGGACAGGGTCATGATGCCGTTGATCATGCCGCCCCAGGAGGGCATCAGCAGCAGGATGGAGAAGGTCGCCGCCAGGGTGGAGGTCCAGTCCGGCAGGGCGGTCCAGTGGAGGTGGTGCGCACCCACCCACATGTACAGGAAGATCAGCGCCCAGAAGTGGATGATGGACAGCCGGTAGGAGTAGACCGGCCGCTCCGCCTGCTTGGGCACGAAGTAGTACATCATGCCGAGGAAGGCCGCGGTGAGGAAGAAGCCTACCGCGTTATGGCCGTACCACCACTGGGTCATGGCGTCCTGCACACCGGCGTGCAGGCTGTAGGACTCCCAGCTGAACAGGGAGACCGGCATCGCCATGTTGTTGAAGATGTGCAACAGGGCCGTCGCCAGGATAAAGGCGATGAAGAACCAGTTGGCCACATAGATGTGGGGCTGGCTCCGGCGGCGCAGGGTCTGCACGTAGATCCAGAAGTAGACCACCCAGACCACGGCGATGAGGATGTCCACCGGCCAGGTCATCTCGGCGTACTCGCGCGCCTGGGTATAGCCCGAGACGTAGTTGAGCGCCGAGATCACCAGGGCGATCTGCCAGCCCCAGAAGGTGAAATTCGCCAGGGTATCGCTGTACAGCCGGGTCTGGCAGGTACGCTGCACCACGTAGTAGGAGGTGGCGAACAGCGCGCTGCCGCCGAAGCCGAAGATCACCGCGGAGGTATGCACCGGCCGCAGGCGGCCGAAGGTGATCTCGGGGATGCCGAAGTTGAGGAAGGGCCAGGCCAGCTCCGAGGCGATGTACACCCCGGTGGTCATGCCGAGCACACCCCAGATGATGGCCATGATCGTAAATTTGCGGACGATATCGTAGTTGTACTGGTCCGCTGCCGAGACGGCACCCTCCCGGGTGCCCGTGCTGTCAGCGATTGTCTGTGTCATTTGACGCCTCGCTAGTTCAAACCGAACGGATTCCGGAACGGAGCCCCGGGGCCTGGGCCCCTCAAGGTGGTTGTGAATAGTAATCGACCGGCGATCGACGAAGCAAGCACAGGGGCCGCCGGAGGCATGGTCTAGATTGACGCATTCGGGGGTACGGGGAATTGATCGGGATCAGCCCGGCGGCATGCGCCCCAGCCGATCAACGGCGCCATGGAGCGCTTCGGCGGCCTGTCGGGGTGTGGCATCTGGCACATGGGCCAGTTCGGCCAGCAGGGGTACCGACAGGCGCTCGACCAGCGTATCACGATTGGCGGCGGCCGCCGCCATCTCCGGCTCGATGTGGTTGGCGACCCAGCCCGCCAGGGGGAGACCGCGGGCGGCGATGGCCTCGGCGGTGAGCAGGGCGTGGTTGAGGCAGCCCAGGCGCAGGCCCACCACCATCACCACCGGCAGCCCCAGGGCCACGGCCAGGTCGGCCAGGGTCTCCCCCGGGGCCGTGGGCACCAGCCAGCCGCCGGCGCCCTCCACCACCGCCGTGGTACCGGGGGGTACGGCGGCCTCGAGCCGCCGCGCCAGGGGGGTGGTACTCAGGTCCACTCCTACCTCCGCGGCGGCGAGATGGGGCGCCATGGGCGGTTCCAGGCAGACGGGATTCACCGCCTCGTAGGGCAGCTCCACCGAGGCGGCACCGCGCAGGGCCTCGGCATCCTCGTTGCGCAGCCCCGCCGGAGTAACTTCCGCCCCGGCGGCCACGGGCTTGAGGCCGCAGACCGCCTCCCCGGCGGCGGCCCAGGCAGCCACCAGGCCGGCGGCCACCCGGGTCTTGCCCACCCCGGTGTCGGTCCCGGTGACGAAGACCCCCCTCATGGCCGCCGCATCGTCCCCTTGAGGGCGTCCAGGCTCACCGTGGTGGCCCCGTCCTCGGACCGCTGCTGGGCCGGCGTGGTCTCCGGGGCCCAGGCGTGGCCATGGACCACCTCCCAGGTGGTCGGCAGCACCCCCTCGGCGGTCCGGAAGGGCTCGTAGGCCGCCTCCAGGGCGGCCAGGGTGCGGCGGCCCGTGAGCCCCGCCCGGCGCCCGCCTGTGACGGTATGGGCGCCGATGGTCTTGAGATCCCGCATGAGGCCGCGGACGTCCGGATAGGTCAGGGTGAAGTACTCCATGTCCATGACCGGGTCGGCCAGGCCGGAGTGGACCAGGGCATCGCCGATGTCGTGCATGTCCACGAAGGTGTTCACGTGGGCCTCGCC
>JBNJED010000105.1:0-5386 GCA_051745535.1 Pseudomonadota bacterium
GGAGGATCAGGGGGTGGAGACCAAGGCCGACGATTCCCCGCTCACCGAGGCGGATCGCGCCGCCCACCGCATCATCGCCGATGCCCTGGCCGAGGCCTATCCGGATATCCCGGTGCTCTCCGAGGAGGGGGCGGAGATCCCCTACGCCGAGCGCTCGCACTGGTCCCGCCTGTTCGTGGTGGACCCCCTGGACGGGACCAAGGAGTTCCTGCACAAGAACGGCGAGTTCACCGTGAACATCGCGCTGGTGGAGGAGGGGGAGCCGGTGGCCGGCGTGGTCCACGCCCCCGCCCTGGGTCGGACCTATCTGGGCGACGGCAGTGGCGCCAGTCGCCGGGACGGGGCGCGGCCGCCCATGGCCATCCGCGTGGCGGAGCCGGTGGTCGGCCGGCCCTGGCGCGTGGTGGGGAGCCGCTCCCACGCCACGCCGGAGGTGCAGGCCCTGGTGGATGCCCTGGGCGAGGCGGAGCTGGTGAGTATGGGGAGTTCTCTGAAGCTCTGCCTGGTGGCCGAGGGCGCCGCCGACCTCTATCCGCGCCTGGGTCCGACCTCGGAGTGGGATACCGCCGCCGCCCACGCCGTGGTCCGCGCCGCCGGCGGGGTGGTGGTGGATACCGATCTCGAGCCGCTGACCTACAACCGGCGCGAGACCATCCTCAACCCCTACTTCATCACCGCCAGCCGGCTGGACCCCGCCTGGACCGGTCCGCTGCCGCGGGTCCTGGGCAAGGTGTAGTCGCCAGGGACCGGCACCACCCGTCGGGTATCTTCGCCCCTAGACCTGGTAGTAGTCGCGGTACCAGGCCACGAAGTTCGCCACGCCGGTCTCCACCGGGGTGGTGGGCTCGTAGCCCACGTCGGCCTTGAGGTCGGCGACATCGGCGTAGGTGTCCGGGACGTCCCCGGGCTGCAGCGGCAGCAGGTTCTTATCCGCCTTCTTGCCCAGATTTTCCTCGAGCACCTCGATGTAGCGCATCAGCTCCACCGGCTGGTGGGCGCCGATGTTGTAGATCCGGTAGGGCGCGGCGCTGGTGCCCGGGTCCGGGGCGGCGCCGTCCCAGTCGGGGTTGGGCTCGGCCGGGTGGTCCAGGCTCCGCAGCACCCCCTCGACGATGTCGTCGATGTAGGTGAAGTCCCGCCGGTGGTTACCGTAGTTGAAGACGTCGATGGGCTCGCCCGCCAGGATCTTCTTGGTGAACAGGAACAGCGCCATGTCCGGCCGGCCCCAGGGGCCGTAGACGGTGAAGAACCGCAGGCCGGTGGTGGGCAGCCGGTAGAGGTGGGAATAGGTGTGGGCCATGAGCTCGTTGGCCTTCTTGCTGGCGGCGTAGAGGCTCAGGGGGTGGTCCACGTTGTGGTGGACCGAGAAGGGCATCTCGGTATTGGCGCCGTAGACGGAGGAGGAGCTGGCGAAGACCAGGTGCTCCACCCCGTTGTGGCGGCAGCCCTCCAGGATATGGGTGAAGCCGACGATGTTGGCGTCCACGTAGGCGTGGGGGTTCTCCAGGGAGTAGCGCACCCCGGCCTGGGCGGCGAGGTTCACCACCCGCTGGGGCTGGTGCTCGCGGAAGACCCGCTCCACCGCCGGCCGGTCCTCCAGGCTCACCCGCTCCTCGGTGAAGCCGTCATAGTCGCGGACGCGGTTGAGGCGGTTCTCCTTGAGGACCGGGTCGTAGTAGGCGTTGACGTTGTCCACGCCGATGACCTCGTCGCCGCGCTCGAGCAGGCGCAGGGCGAGGGCATTGCCGATGAAGCCGGCGGTGCCGGTAACGAGGACGCGCATGCTGGGCTCCCTTGCCGCTGTTCGTGATGTCCCCATTGTATCGCAACGGCGGCGGATCCGGGTTCCATTTCCGACCAAACGGGAGCCGGGCCGGCCCGGAGATTTGACATCGTCGGCGCGGCCCGGATACTGCGCGCCGAAGTCCCGAGACCGGCCAGGAAGCCGGGAGGAGCTCCCTTGCGAACCCATACCGCCATGAGCATCGTGGGCCGACCCATCGGGAACGGCCATCCGCCCCTGATGGTGGCGGAACTTTCGGCCAACCACGATGGCAGCCTCGACCGGGCGCTGGCCATCGTGGATGCGGCCGCCGAGGCGGGCGCCGACGCCATCAAGCTCCAGACCTACCGGCCGGACACCATGACCCTGGACGTCGAACGGCCGGAGTTCTTCATCGAGGCGGGGCGCTGGGCCGGGGAGAGCCTCTACCAGCTCTACGAGCGCGCCCACACCCCCTGGGAGTGGCACGAGGCGCTCTTCCAGCGGGCCCGGGAGCGGGGTCTCATCGCCTTCTCCTCGCCCTTCGACGCCACCGCCGTGGACTTCCTGGAGGGGCTGGACTGCCCCGCCTACAAGATCGCCTCCTTCGAGGCGGTGGACCTGGAGCTCATCCAGCGAGTGGCGGCCACCGGCAAGCCGGTGATCCTCTCCACCGGCATGGCCGACGCCGAGGAGATCGCCACGGCGGTGGCAACGGCGCGGGAGGCGGGGTGTAACGACCTGGCACTGCTCCATTGCGTCAGTGCCTATCCGGCGGAGCCGGCGGAGTACAACCTGCGGACCCTGCCGGACCTGGCCCGGCGGTTTTCCGTGGTGGCGGGGCTCTCCGACCACACCCGCGACAATACCACCGCCATCGCGGCGGTGGCGCTGGGGGCGACCATCGTGGAGAAGCACTTCACCCTGGATCGAGCCGGTGGCGGGCCGGATGACGACTTCTCCCTGGAGCCGCCGGAGCTGGCCGCCCTGTGCCGGGATGCCTGGACCGCCTGGCAGGCGCTGGGGGAGGTGAGCTACGAGCGCAGCCCCTCGGAGCAGGAGAGCACGGTCTTTCGCCGGTCGCTCTACTTCGTCGCCGACGTCGCCGCTGGCGAGACCATTACCGAGGCGCACATCCGCCCCATCCGGCCCGGCTACGGCGCCCCGCCGGCGGAGCGCCAGGCCTTCCTGGGCCGGCGGGCCCGCCGGGCCATCGCGCGCGGGACGCCGGCGAGCTGGGAGCTGGTGGAATAGCGGGGACGAGGCCCGCGGGGCGTCCCTAGTCGGCGCGGCGGTCGGCCACGGCGTCCCCCACCGGCGGCCGGCCGATGGCATAGTAGGTGAAGCCCTGGCCGGCCATGTAGTCCGGGTCGTAGATGTTGCGGCCGTCGAAGACCACCGGCTGCTTGAGCTGCTCCTTCACCAGGGCGAAGTCGGGGCTGCGGAAGGGGTGCCACTCGGTAATGACCACCAGGGCATCGGCCCCCTCCAGGGCGGCCTCCGGCCCCTCCACCAGCTCCAGGTCGTCGCGCTCGCCGTAGATCCGGTGGGTCTCCTCCATGGCCTCGGGGTCGAAGGCGCGGACCCGGGCGCCGGCCTGCCACAGCGACTCCATCAGGACCCGGGCCGGGGCCTCGCGCATGTCATCGGTATTGGGCTTGAAGGCCAGCCCCCAGAGGGCGATGGTCCTGCCGGCCAGCGCGCCGCCGAAGTGGGCGTGGAGCTTGTTGAAGAGGACCGACTTCTGGCGGTCGTTCACCGCCTCCACCGCGCTCAGCAGCTCGGCCTCGTAGCCCACGTCCCGGGCGGTGCGCTCCAGCGCCTTGACGTCCTTGGGGAAGCAGGAGCCGCCGTAGCCGGCCCCGGGGTAGATGAAGGAGTAGCCGATGCGCGGATCGGAGCCGATGCCGTTGCGCACCGCCTCGATATCGGCGCCCAGCCGGTCCGCCAGGTTGGAGAGCTCGTTCATGAAGCTGATCTTGGTCGCCAGCATGGCGTTGGCGGCGTACTTGGTCAGCTCCGCCGAGCGGATGTCCATGGCGATGAGCCGGTCGTGGTTGCGGTTGAAGGGGGCGTAGAGGGCGCGCAGGAGCTCGGTGGTCCGGGGGTTGTCGGTGCCGACGATGACCCGGTCCGGCTTCATGAAGTCGTCGATGGCCGCCCCCTCCTTGAGGAATTCGGGGTTGGAGACCACATCGAACTCCAGCTCGGCGCCGCGGCGCTCCAGGGTCTCGGAGACCGCCTCGCGCACCCGGTCGGCGGTGCCCACCGGCACCGTGGACTTGTCGATGATGACCTTGTAGTCGTCCATGTGTTCGCCGATGGAGCGGGCCACGGCCAGGACATACTGCAGGTCGGCGGAGCCGTCCTCGTCCGGCGGGGTCCCCACGGCGATGAACTGGAACAGGCCGTGGGCCACGCCGTCGGCGATATCGGTGGTGAAGCGCAGGCGGCCGGCGGCGGTGTTCTCGTGGACCATGGACTCCAGGCCCGGCTCGTAGATCGGGATCTCGCCGCGCTCGAGCATCTCGATCTTGCGCTGGTCCACGTCCACGCAGACCACGTCGTTGCCCATCTCGGCGAGACAGGTCCCGGTAACCAGCCCCACGTAGCCCGAGCCGAAGATCGTCACGTTCATGCCGTTCGCTCCCTGGAAGACCCCTTGGAAAGGGGCGCATTGTACGTCAGGGCCCCGGGGCGGTACAGGCGACTCAGCCGGCCAGGTTGAGCAGTACGGCCATGATGGCCATCCCGGCCATGAGGCCGTAGACCGATTGATGGCCGCGGCCGTAGAGCTTGGCGTTGGGGACGAGCTGGTCCAGGGAGATGAAGACCATGATCCCGGCAACCGCGGCGAAGACGATCCCCATTACGCTGTCATCCAGGAAGGGCCGCAGTAGCAGGAAGGCGGCCAGCGCCCCCAGCGGTTCGGCCAGGCCGGAGAGGAAGGCGAGCCCGACGGGCCGGCCTCGGCGGGCGGTGGCATAGAAGAGGGGGATGGCGACGGCGATCCCCTCCGGGATGTTGTGCAGGGCCACGGCCAGGGCGACGGAACTCCCCACCACGGGGTCGGAGAGGGCCGCCATGAAGGTGGCCACGCCCTCGGGGAAGTTGTGCAGGGTGATGGCCAGGGCGGCCAGCGCGCCCAGTCGTAGCAGGCGGGGTTCGTCGCGGACGCTCTCCAGGCTGCGCGCCTGGTGCGGGTTCTCCCCTTCGGGAACCAGGCCGTCGATGACCGCGGTGGCCATCATGCCCAGCAGGAAGGCGGTTGCCGCGATCCACTTCCCCTGCTCCCCGCCGATGAAATCCACCGCATCGGCGTAGAGTTCCACGAAGGCGATGTAGAGCATCACGCCGGCCGAGAGGCCCAGGCTCACCGCCAGGAAGGCGTGCTGATCCCGGCGGATGAAGAGGGCAGCCACCCCGCCCAGGCCGGTCGCAAGGCCGGCCAGGGTGGTAAGGGCGAGGGCGGTGACCGCTGCGGATTCCATCCCGCGTTCCCGGCTGTCCCGTCCCGGCTAGAACCGGAAGTGGTTGAGCTGCTCCTGCACCGAGTGGGTGAGCTCGGCGAGCCGCTTGCTGACCTCCTCGACCTCGCGCGCCTTGTTGTCGTTGGTGCTGGCG
>JBNJED010000106.1:0-5355 GCA_051745535.1 Pseudomonadota bacterium
TCCCCCTGGAGGTGGTGGCCACCGACTACGCCACCGGGGAGACGGTGATCCTGGACGAGGGCGATCTGTTCGAGGCCGTGGGGGCGAGCATGGCGGTGCCCGGCCTCTTCCCGCCGGTGCGCCGGGATGGCCGCCTGCTCATCGATGGCGGCACCTCCAACCCGCTGCCCTTCGACCGCCTCCAGGGGCGCTACGACCTGGTGGTGGCGGTGGACGTCTCCGGGAGTCGCGATGCCCGGCCCGGGGAGGAGATGCCGGGATGGAGCGAGCTGCTCTTCAAGTCCTTCGAGGTGATGCAGCAGGCGCTCATCGCCGAGCGGCTGCGCAGCGGCGAGCCGGACATCCTCATCCGGCCGGACGTCTCCGGGGTGCGCCTGCTCCACTTCCACCGGATCGAGACCATCCTGGAGCAGGCGGAGCCGGCGGCGGAGGAGCTGCGGCAGGCACTGACCAAGGCCGGCGTGGGTCGCTAGGGCCGCGCTGCCGCGCGCGCCCGGGCGTTTATTGCCATCACCGCGCCAATGGGGGAGAATTGCCGGCTCAAAAATCCCCAGGGGGCGCCTTTTCGTGCCGGCGCCCGGTTCCGAATTCATTAACTGGTTCAAGAGGTTGGGTGAAGTCGTGGTAGCTGCCCCGTGTCGGGCGCCCGCGTGAGTGCGACCCCTTTGACCAAGCTTGCAGGAGAAGCCACATGCCGACCCGCAGAGATCTAGCCAACGCCGTCCGTGCGCTATCCATGGACGCGGTGCAGAAGGCCAAGTCGGGCCACCCCGGCGCTCCCATGGGGATGGCCGACATCGCCGAGGTCCTCTGGAACGACTTCATGGAGCACGACCCGGCCAACCCCTCCTGGGCGGACCGCGATCGCTTCGTCCTCTCCAACGGCCACGGCTCCATGCTGATCTACTCCCTCCTCCACCTCACGGGCTACGACCTGCCCATGGAGGAGATCAAGAACTTCCGTCAGCTCCACTCCCAGACCCCGGGCCACCCCGAGGTGGGCTACACCGCCGGCATCGAGACCACCACCGGGCCGCTGGGCCAGGGGATCTCCAACGCCGTGGGCATGGCGCTGGCGGAGAAGGTGCTGGAGGGGCAGTTCAACACCCCCGAGCACCACATCGTCGACCACTATACCTACTGCTTCCTGGGTGACGGCTGCCTCATGGAGGGCGTCTCCCACGAGGCCTGCGCCCTGGCCGGAACCTGGGGGCTGGGCAAGCTCGTCGCCTTCTGGGACGACAACGGCATCTCCATCGACGGCCACACCGAGGGCTGGTTCACCGACGACACCCCGGGCCGCTTCGAGGCCTACGGCTGGCACGTGATCCGCGGCGTGGACGGCCACGACGCCGAGGCCGTCAAGAAGGCCATCGGCGAGGCCCGCTCGGTGAACGACAAGCCGACCCTCATCTGCACCAAGACCGTCATCGGCTTCGGCTCGCCGAACATGTGCGGCAGCCACGACTGCCACGGCGCCCCTCTGGGCGACGACGAGATCGCCGCGACCCGCAAGAACATTGGCTGGGAGCACGGCCCCTTCGAGATCCCGGACGACATCTACAGCGGCTGGGATGCCAAGGCCAAGGGCGCCGAGGTGCGCAAGCACTGGGAGGAGAAGTTCGAGGCCTACCGCAAGGCCAACCCCGAGCTGGCCGCCGAGTTCGAGCGCCGCGTCCTCAAGGGTGACCTCCCGGCCGACTGGGCGAAGAAGGCCGAGGACTTCATCAATCAGGTCGCCGAGAAGGGCGAGAAGGTCGCCACCCGCAAGGCCTCCCAGGCGGCCATCACCGGCTATGCCGAGTCCCTGCCCGAGTTCCTGGGCGGCTCCGCCGACCTCACCGGTTCCAACAACACCGACTGGAAGGGCTGCAAGGACATCACGGCCACCGTGTCGGATGGCAACTACATCCACTACGGCGTCCGCGAGTTCGGCATGGCCGCCATCATGAACGGCGTCGCCCTGCACGGCGGCTTCGTGCCCTTCGGCGGCACCTTCATGATGTTCTCCGACTACGCCCGCAACGGCGTGCGCATGTCGGCGCTCATGAAGCAGAAGGTCATCTACGTCTTCACCCACGACTCCATCGGTCTGGGCGAGGACGGCCCCACCCACCAGCCGGTGGAGCACCACGCCAGCCTGCGCCACATCCCGAACCTGGACGTGTGGCGGCCGGCCGACGCCGTGGAGACCGCCGTCGCCTGGCGCTGCAGCATCGAGCGCAACGACGGCCCCTCCGCGCTGGCGCTCTCCCGCCAGGGCCTGCCCCACATGGCGCGCGACAGCCAGCAGATGGGCGACATCCAGCGCGGCGGCTACATCCTGCGCGACTGCGACGGCGACCCCGAGGCCATCATCATCGCCACCGGCTCCGAGGTGGAGATCGCCATGAATGCCGCCGAGGAGCTCTCCGACCGCAAGGTGCGCGTGGTCTCCATGCCCTGCGTGGAGCGCTTCGAGGCCCAGGACGCCGCCTACCGCGAGAAGGTCCTGCCGACGAGCTGCCGCAACCGGGTCTCCGTGGAGGCCGGCGTCACCGACTACTGGGCGCGCTACATCGGCCTGGACGGCAAGGCGGTGGGCATCGACACCTTCGGCGAGTCCGCCCCCGGCGGCGACCTCTACGAGTACTTCGGCCTCACCACGCCGAAGGTCGTCGAGGCCGTGAAGTCCGTGCTGGCCTGAGGGCCGCTTCCCCGCCCCGGGCCGGATTGTGCCCGGGGCGGGCCGATTTCCAGCAAAACTTCAGCATCAGGAGTAACAAGCAATGACGATCAAGGTTGGTATCAACGGCTTCGGCCGCATCGGCCGCATGGTCTTCCGCGCCATCGCCAAGGACTTCCCGAACCTCGAGGTGGTCGGCGTCAACGACCTGCTGGAGCCGGACTATCTGGCGTACATGCTGCGCTATGACTCCGTCCACGGCCGCTTCGGCGGCGAGGTCTCCGTCGAGGGCGACAACCTCGTGGTCGACGGCAAGAAGATCCGCCTGACCGCCGAGAAGGACCCGGCCGCCCTGAAGTGGGGCGACATCGGGGCCGATCTGGTCATCGAGTCCACCGGCCTCTTCCTCACCGCCGAGACCGCCCAGAAGCACCTGGACGCCGGCGCCAAGAAGGTCGTGATGTCCGCGCCCTCCAAGGACGACACCCCCATGTTCGTCTACGGCGTGAACCACACCGACTACAGCGGCCAGACCATGATCTCCGCCGCCTCCTGCACCACCAACGCCCTGGCGCCGGTGGCCAAGGTCCTGCACGACAAGTTCGGCATCAAGCGCGGCCTGATGACCACCGTGCACGCCGCCACCGCCACCCAGAAGACCGTCGACGGCCCCTCCCAGAAGGACTGGCGTGGCGGCCGCGGCATCCTGGAGAACATCATCCCGTCCTCCACCGGTGCCGCCAAGGCGGTGGGCAAGGTCCTCTCCGACCTCAACGGCAAGCTCACCGGCATGGCCTTCCGCGTGCCGACCTCCGACGTCTCCGTGGTGGACCTGACCGCCGAGCTGGACAAGGAGGCCGACTACGACGCGGTCTGCAAGGCGATGAAGGAGGCCTCTCAGGGCGAGCTCAAGGGCGTGCTGGACTACACCGACGACAAGGTGGTCTCCACCGACTTCCGCGGCGCCACTGCGCCGTCGGTCTTCGACGCCGGTGCCGGCATCCAGCTCGACCCCACCTTCGTGAAGGTCGTCGCCTGGTACGACAACGAGTACGGCTACACCTGCAACATGCTCCGCATGGCCGAGCACGCCGCCAAGAACTAGGGCGCGCTCCGGGGGTGGCCTCCGGGCCACCCCGCCCCCGCGGGGGGCATCGGCCGGGGTCGCCGTGCGCGGCCCCCGCCAATGGCTCCCGAGCACAACTATTGAGGAGGTACACATGGCCACCATCCGCATGACCGATCTCGACCTCGCCGGCAAGCGCGTGCTGATCCGCGAGGACCTGAACGTCCCCATCAAGGACGGCAAGGTGGGGGACGACACCCGCATCCGCGCCTCCCTGGAGACCATCCGCCACGCCAAGGATGCCGGGGCGAAGGTGATGCTCATGTCCCACCTGGGCCGCCCCGAGGAGGGCGTCCCCGACCAGGAGAACTCCATCCAGCCGGTGGCCGACCACCTCTCCGGCCTGCTGGGCGAGACGGTCCGCGTCATCCCCGACTACCTGGAGAACGAGCCCCGGGTCGGCGAGGGCGAGGTGGTCCTGCTGGAGAACGTCCGCTACAACAAGGGCGAGAAGAAGGACGACGAGACGCTGGCGAAGAAGTACGCCGCCCTGTGTGACGTCTTCGTCATGGACGCCTTCGGCACCGCCCACCGCGCCCAGGCCTCCACCCACGGCGTGGCGAAGTTTGCCCCGGTGGCCTGCGCCGGCCCGCTCCTCGGTCGCGAGCTGGACTCCCTGGCGGCCGCCCTGGAGAACCCGCGCCGGCCCATGGTGGCCATCGTCGCCGGCTCCAAGGTCTCCTCCAAGCTCACTGTCCTGGAGCAGCTCTCCACCAAGGTGGATCAGCTCATCGTCGGCGGCGGCATCGCCAACACCTTCATCAAGGCCGCCGGCTACAACATCGGCAAGAGCCTCTACGAGGAGGACCTGGTGGGCGAGGCCAAGCGCCTCATGGACCAGGCCAAGGCAGCCGGGGGCGAGATCCCGATCCCCAGCGACGTCACCGTGGGCAAGGAGTTCTCCGAGAGCACCCCCGCCGAGGTGAAGCCGGTGGACGGCGTCGCCGACGACGACATGATCTTCGATGTCGGCCCGGAGACCGCCGGCCGTTTCGACGGCATGCTCAAGGATGCCGGCACCATCGTCTGGAACGGGCCGGTGGGCGTCTTCGAGTTCGACCAGTTCGGCAAGGGGACCGAGGCCATGGCCAAGGCCATCGCCGCCTCCGACGCCTTCTCCATCGCCGGCGGCGGGGATACCCTCGCGGCGGTGGCCAAGTACGGCGTGGAAGACGGCGTCTCCTACATCTCCACCGGCGGCGGCGCCTTCCTGGAATTCCTGGAGGGCAAGACCCTGCCGGCCGTGGCCATTCTCGAGGAACGCGCAAAGGAGGCGTAAGGGTCCGGGTCCGCCCGAAGACCGCGAACGCATATGCCCAGACGAACCAAGATCGTAGCCACACTGGGTCCGGCCACCGACGACCCCAAGATGATCGACCGGATCATCGAGGCGGGCGTCGACCTGGTCCGGATCAACTTCTCCCACGGTGAACCCGACGACCACCGCGAGCGGGTGGAGCGGGTGCGCAATCGCGCCCGCGCCCACGGCCGGCAGGTCGGCGTCCTCGCCGACCTCCAGGGCCCCAAGATCCGCATCGAGTGCTTCGCGGACGGCCCCATCGAG
>JBNJED010000107.1:0-5322 GCA_051745535.1 Pseudomonadota bacterium
GCCTCCAGGTAGCGCTCGGCATCCAGGGCGGCCATGCAGCCGGTGCCGGCGGAGGTCACGGCCTGGCGATAGACGTGGTCGGCCACGTCGCCGGCGGCGAAGACGCCCTCCACGCTGGTGGCGGTGGCGTTGCCCTGGGTGCCGCTCTGCACGTTGATGTAGCCCTGGGTCATGTCCAGCTGGCCCTGGAAGATGTCGGTGTTGGGCTTGTGGCCGATGGCGATGAAGATCCCGTGGATGTCCAGCTCCTTGGTGGAGCCGTCCTCGGTGGAGGCGATGCGCACGCCGGTGACGCCGGAGTCGTCGCCCAGGATCTCGTCCACCTGCTGGTTCCACTCCACCGAGATGCGGCCTTCCTCGATGCGCTCGTTGATCTGGTCGACCAGGATGGCCTCGGCCTTGAAGCGATCGCGGCGGTGGATGACGGTGACGTGGTCGGCGATGTTGGAGAGGTAGAGCGCCTCCTCCACGGCGGTGTTGCCGCCGCCGACCACCGCGACCTTCTGGTTGCGGTAGAAGAAGCCGTCACAGGTGGCGCAGGCGGAGACGCCCTTGCCGGCGAACTTCTCCTCGGAGGGGAGGCCCAGGTACATGGCCGAGGCGCCGGTGCCGATGATGAGCGCATCGCAGGTGTAGGTGGTGCCGGAGTCGCCGTGGAGCTGGTAGGGGCGCTGCTGCAGGTCCACCGAGGAGATGTGGTCGAAGACCATCTCGGTGCCGAAGCGCTCGGCGTGACGGCGCATGCGCTCCATGAGCTCGGGCCCCTGCACGCCCTCGTCGTCCCCCGGCCAGTTGTCCACGTCGGTGGTGGTGGTGAGCTGGCCACCCTGCTCCAGGCCGGTGACCAGTACCGGCTTGAGATTGGCGCGGGCGGCGTAGACCGCCGCGGAGTAGCCGGCCGGGCCGGAGCCGAGGATGAGAAGCTGACAGTGCCGGGTCTCGCTCATGGGATGGACTCCTGGGATGCTGGGTACGGGAATGTCTCGGTGTACCGGGGCAGGGACAGCCCGCCGGCACGTGGGTTCCGTATAGGAGCGCATGGTACGTAAAGCCCGGGGGAGGGTAAAGCCTGGAGGGATTCCAGACGATCGTATAAATCCCCGCCAAGTCAGGTGGATGGAGAGGTGGCCAGGCCGGGAAAACCCGGGGGCGGGAGGGCCTTCGCCCCTGTGGAAATCTCCGGCCTGTGATACGATCCAGGGATCCATCCAGCGGTCGAAAACCAGGGAATTTTCGGGACTTCATGACCAGCCAGGCGCGCCGCACCCAGAATGAGGAGAATCGTCTCACCCGCCACCTCCGGCGGGGGGCGCGGGAGGGGGCGCTCTTCCTCCTGGGGGCGCTGGCCGTCTACCTGGTGGCCTCCCTGGTGACCTTCGACCCCATGGACCCCGGCTGGTCCCATGCCGGTGACACCTCCCGGATCGCCAACATGGGCGGCATGGTGGGGGCCTGGTTCGCGGATCTCGCCTTCTACATCTTCGGCTATACCGCCTATCTCATCCCGGCCGGCGCCGCCTGGGCCGGCTGGTACCTCGCCCGGGACCGCGGCGAGCCCTGGCCCCACCGGCGGGTGGTGATCGTCCATCTCGCCGGCATGGCCATGCTCATCATCGGCGGCGCCGGCCTGGCCAGCCTCCACTTCGGCGGGGGCAATACCCTGCCCATGGGCGCCGGCGGCGTCATCGGCGCCAGCGTGGGCCACGCCCTGGTGGGCGTGGTGAGCCTGCTGGGGGCGACCCTGCTGCTCCTGGCGCTCTTCCTCACCGGGGTGCCCCTGGCCACCGGGATCTCCTGGTTTCGCGCCATGGATGTCACCGGGGCGGCGACCCTGACCGGGGCTGGCTGGGTCGCCCTGGGGGTGGCCGGGACGGCGCGCCGGATCGGGCGGCGCTTTTCCGAGTGGCGGGCCCGCCGCCAGCGCCGGGCCGAGAGCGCGGTGAACGAGGAGCGGGGCCAGCAGCGGCGGCGGGAGCCGCCCCCGCGCATCGAGCCGGTGGTGGAGAAGCCGGAGCCGGCGGAGCGGGTCCAGCGGGAACGCCAGACGGATCTCTTTACCGGCGATGTCCCGGCCGGCGGCCTGCCGCCGCTCTCCCTGCTGGATACGCCCCCGGAGCAGAACTCGGTCCTCTCCGAGGAGGCACTGGAGGCGCTCTCCCGCCAGGTGGAGAAGAAGCTCGCCGACTTCGGCGTGGAGGTTAAGGTGGTCGCCGTCCACCCGGGCCCGGTGATCACACGGTTCGAGCTGGAGCCGGCCCCGGGGATGAAGTCCTCCCGCATCGCCGGCCTGGCCACCGACCTGGCCCGGGCGCTGTCGGTGAGCAGCGTCCGCATCGTGGAGGTGATCCCGGGCAAGAGCACCATCGGCCTGGAGATCCCCAACGAGCAGCGGGAGACGGTCTACCTGGCCGACATCCTGGGCTCCAGGGACTACGAGCAGGCCAAATCGCCGCTGACCCTGGCCCTGGGCAAGGACATCAGCGGCCAGCCGGTGATGGCGGATCTCTCGAAGATGCCCCACCTGCTGGTGGCCGGCGCCACCGGTACCGGCAAGTCGGTGGCGGTGAATGCCATGATCATGAGCCTCCTCTACCGGGCGAGCCCCGAGGAGGTGCGCATGGTCATGGTGGACCCGAAGATGCTGGAGCTCTCGGTCTACGACGACATCCCCCACCTCCTGGCGCCGGTGGTCACCGACATGAACGACGCCGCCGGCGCCCTGCGCTGGTGCGTGGCGGAGATGGACCGGCGCTACAAGCTCATGGCGGCCCTGGGCGTGCGCAACCTGGCCGGCTTCAACCGCAAGGTGAAGGAGGCCGCCGACGCCGGCGAGCCCATCCTCGATCCGCTGTACGAGTCCACCAACGGCGAGCCGGCGCCGCCCCTGGAGCCGCTGCCCTACCTGGTCATTCTGGTGGACGAGTTCGCCGACCTCATCATGGTGGTGGGCAAGAAGGTGGAGGAGCTCATCGCCCGGCTGGCGCAGAAGGCGCGCGCCGCCGGCCTCCACCTCATCCTGGCGACCCAGCGGCCGTCGGTGGATGTCATTACCGGCCTCATCAAGGCCAACATCCCCACCCGTATCGGCTTCCAGGTCTCCAGCCGGGTGGACTCCCGCACCATCCTCGACCAGGGCGGGGCGGAGCACCTGCTGGGCAACGGCGACATGCTCTACCTCCCCGCCGGCAAGCCGGTCCCGGAACGCGTCCACGGCGCCTTCGTGGACGACCACGAGGTCCACCGGGTGGCGGAGTTCCTCAAGCAGACCGGAACGCCGGACTACGTCGAGGGTCTCACCGACGGCGGGGAGGGCGATGCCGGCCTCCTCCCCGGGGAGTCCGGCGGCGACGAGGGCGGCGAGGCCGACCCCCTCTACGACCAGGCGGTGCAGATCGTCACCGAGAGCCGCCGCGCCTCCATCTCCGGCGTCCAGCGCCGGCTGAAGATCGGCTACAACCGCGCCGCCCGCCTCATCGAGGACATGGAGCGGGCCGGCGTCGTGACCCCCATGCAGTCCAACGGCGGCCGCGAGGTCATCGCACCTCCGCCCGCCGGTGGCGAATAACGGAGCCCCCCCATGGTTCGATGGCTCGCACCACTGCTCGCCCTCGCGGTGAGCCTCCCGGCCGCCGCTGCGGATTCCGGCCCGGCCGACTCTGCGCGGGAGCGGCTCTCCGCCTTCTACGAGCAGGTAAAGACCATGCAGGCCGACTTCGAGCAGGTCCGCCTGCAGGAGGGCGGTGACGCCGGTCGACGCCACGCCGGGGAGGTGACCATCCACCGGCCGGGGCGCTTTCGCTTCGAATACACCGAGCCCTACGAGCAGCTCTACGTCTCCGACGGCGGCCGGGTCTGGTCCTGGGACCCGGGGCTGGAGCAGGTCATCGTCCAGGATGTCACCGCCATCCTCGGCAATACTCCGGCGGCGCTGCTGGCCGGCGACGAGCCGCTGGAGGAGACCTTCCGCATCGCCGAGGTGGGCGGCACCGACGGCGAGCGCTGGCTGGAGTTGCGCCCCCGGGAGGATGCGGAGAACTTCGAGCAGGTGCGGCTGACCTTCGGCCCGGAGCACATCCGCGCCCTGGAGATCGTCGACGCCACGGGCCAGACCTCGCGCATGACCTTCTCCAACGTGGCCTACGGCGTGGACGTGGCGGCCGAGCGCTTCGAGTTCGAGCCGCCGGAGGGGGCGGACGTGGTGGACGAAACCGACTGAGCCATGGGCGCCACCGACGACCTCTTCGCCGCCACCGCCGACGACCCGCGCCCCCTGGCCGAGCGCATGCGGCCGCGGGACATCACCGAGTACCGCGGCCAGCCCCACCTGGTAGGGGAGGGCAAGCCCCTGCGCCGGGCGGCGGAGACCGGCCGGCTCCACTCCATGATCTTCTGGGGCCCGCCGGGGACCGGCAAGACCACCCTGGCGCGGCTGCTGGCCGCCCGGGCCGAGGCCGCCTTCGTCAGCCTCTCCGCCGTCTTCGCCGGGGTGAAGGACATCCGCGCCGCCGTGGACGAAGCCAGGCGGCGCCGGGAGGGCGGCCAGGCCACCGTCCTCTTCGTGGACGAGGTCCACCGCTTCAACAAGGCCCAGCAGGACGCCTTCCTGCCCCACGTGGAGGACGGCACGCTCACCTTCATGGGGGCGACCACCGAGAACCCCTCCTTCGAGCTGAACAACGCCCTGCTCTCCCGCGCTCGGGTCTACGTCCTGGAGGCGCTGGATGCCACGGTGATCCGCGATCTCATCGACACCGCCCTGACCGACGCCGAACGCGGCCTCGGGGAGCAGGGGCTGGAGATGGCGCCCGAGCTGCGCGACGAGCTGGCCGCGGCGGCGGACGGTGATGCCCGCCGGGCTTTGAATATTCTGGAGGTGGCGGCGAGCCTGGCCGCGGCGGCGGGGGAGGCGACCATCGACGCCGACCGCCTGGCCGAGGGCGCCGGCAGCGCCCTGCGCCGCTTCGACAAGGGCGGGGATGCCTTCTACGACCAGATCTCCGCCCTGCACAAATCGGTGCGCGGCTCCGACGCCGACGCCGCCCTCTACTGGTTCGCGCGCATGGTCGACGGCGGCGCCGACCCCCTCTACGTCGCCCGCCGGGTGGTGCGCATGGCCTCCGAGGATATCGGCAACGCCGACCCGCGGGGGCTGCAGGTGGCGCTCTCCGCCTGGGAGGCCCAGGAGCGGCTGGGCAGCCCGGAGGGGGAGCTGGCCATCGCCCAGGCCATCACCTATCTCGCCTGCGCCCCCAAGAGCAACGCCATCGAGCTGGCCTGGCACGCCGCCCTGGCCGACGTGCGCGAGCGCGGCTCGGAGGAGGT
>JBNJED010000108.1:0-5282 GCA_051745535.1 Pseudomonadota bacterium
CCCGTCCACTGGTCCCTGGACAGCGGGGACGGGGACCTGACCGAGCCCGAGGCGCTGGTGGCGCAGTTGCAGCGCCATCCCCCCGGTCCCGGCGATGTCCTGCTCTTTCACGATGACAGCCCGGCGACCCCGGGGGCCCTGGCTCGACTGCTCCCCGAGTGGCGGGCGGCGGGCCTGCGCTTCTCGGTCCTGCCGGGCCTGGAGAGGTGCGCATGAGGATCCTCTACCACCACCGTACCCGCGGTCGCAGCGTGGAGGGGGTGCACATCCGTGGCATCGTCGATGCCCTGCGCGCCATGGGCCACGAGGTCACCATCCTCTCCTTCCCCGGCGCCGATCCCGAGGCGCCGGAGGAGGGGGCCCGGCCACGGTCGGGGCGGGTGCAGGGGGTGATCCGCTGGGTGACCACCCGCCTGCCGGAGTGGGCCTTCGAGGCCCTGGAACTGGTCTACAACGGCTACACCTGGTCGCGCCTCTCCCGGGCCGCCCGCCGTACCGGCCCGTGGGACCTCATCTACGAGCGCTACTCCCTCTTCCTCTTCGCCACGGTCCTCTGGGCGCGGCGGCGGGGGATCCCCGTGGTCCTGGAGATCAACGACTCGGCGCTGCTGGAGCGGGTGCGGCCGCTCTCCTGGCGGCGTCTGGCACGGGCCATCGAGGGCCGGGTGCTGCGGGCGGCCAGCGGCCGGGTCTTCATCTCCCGGGCCTTCCGCGAGACCGCCGAGGCGGCCTACGGCGATCTCTCGCCGGCGGTGATCTCCCCCAATGCGGCCGACGCCACGGTCTTCGACCCGACCCGGTACGACCGCGAGGCCATCCGGGCGGACTACGGGCTGGCGGGGCGGGTGGTGGCCGGCTACGTGGGCGCCTTCGTCGCCTGGCACGGGATCCATCCCTTCGTGGAGGCCATCCTCCCGCGGCTGCGGGAGCGGCCCGAGCTGGTCCTGCTGCTGGTGGGCGACGGCGAGCGCTTCCCGGCCATCGCCGAGGCGGTGGAGGCGGCGGGGCTCACCGATCAGGTCCGGCTCACCGGACGCGTCGCCCACGGCGAGGTCCCGGCGCTCATGGCGGCCATGGACTTCGCCATCCTGCCCGACTCCAACACCTACGGCTCCCCCATGAAGGTCTTCGAATTCATGGCCATGGGGCTGGGGGTGGTGGCGCCGGATTACGGGCCGCTCACCGAGGTCATCGCCGATGGCGAGACCGGCTGGCTCTTCCCCGCCGGCGATATCGACGCCGGCATGGAGCGCGCCCTGGCGGTGGCGGGGGACGAGGTCGAGCGCCTCCGGGTAGGCGCGGCGGCGGCCGATTACATTCGCCGGGAGCGGCAGTGGCAGGACAACGCCGCTGCCCTCCTGGCCCTGGTGCCCGATGCGGGTGAGGAGGGGCAATGATCATCCTGGAGATACTCTTCTGGCTGGCGGTGGCGGGGGTGGTCTATACCTACGCCCTCTACCCCCTGGCGCTGATGGCGGTGGCGGCCCTGCGGCAGGTCGCCGGGGATCTCCGCTTCATTACCGGCAAGGGGGAGCGTCGGGCGCCGGCCCCCGAGACGACGCCGGTGACGGTGATCATCGCCGCCTGGAACGAGGCCGGCGCCATCGGCCCCCGCCTGGAGAACCTGCTGGCCCAGGACTACCCCGGGGAGCTGACCATCCGGGTCGGTTCGGATGCCTCCGGGGATGCCACGGTGGCCGAGGCGCGCGCCGTGGATGATCCGCGGGTGGAGGTCATCGACTTCCGGGAGCGCCGCGGCAAGGCGGCGGTGCTCAACGACCTGGTGGCCGGGGTGGAGGCGGGCATCCTGGTCTTTACCGACGCCAACACCCGCTTCGAGCCGGGCACGCTGGAGCGCCTGGTGCGCCGCTTCGCGGATCCCGCGGTGGGGGCGGTCTGCGGCGAGCTCCACCTGGAGGGCAATGACGGCTCCAACCAGGACGGGCTCTACTGGCGCTACGAGCAGGTCCTGAAGTTCTACGAGAGCCGCATCGGCGGGCTCCTGGGGGCCAATGGCGCCATCTACGCCCTGCGTCCGGAGGCCTTCCGGCCGCTGCCGCGGGGGACCATCGTCGACGACTTCCATACCGCCATGGTGGCGGCGGAGGCGGGCTGGCGGGTGGTCTATGACCCCGAGGCGCGGGCGGTGGAGGAGACGCCGGAGGCGCTGGCCGACGAGTTTCGTCGCCGGATACGCATCGGGGTGGGCAACTGGCAGTCCTTTGCCCGCTTCATCGGCATGCTCCACCCCCGCTACGGGGCCCGCGCCTTCACCTTCCTCTCCCACAAGGTGCTGCGCTGGCTGGTTCCCCACCTGGCCCTGGTGGCGCTGGTCACCAGCATCGCCCTGGCGGCGACGGGGGAGGGGGTCTACCTCGCCCTGCTGGTCCTGCAGGGGCTGGGTTACGCCTGGGCGGTGGCGGGCTGGATCTGGCTGGCCACCGGCCGGCGGCTGCCCGGCGCGGTGCGCGCCCCCATCTCCCTGGCGGCCATGAACCTGGCGCTCTTCCTGGGCTTCCTGCGCTGGCTGGGCGGCGGCAGTGGCGGTGCCTGGAACCGGACCCGGCGTAACTCGGAGGCGACATGATGCTCTTCCTGATCGGCCTGCTCCTGGCGGCCGTCCTGCTGGCAGCCGGGGGGCTGGTGCTGCTGGTGCGCCGGCGCAACATGCACCAGTGGCTGCCGGCCTATCTGCGTCGGCGGCGCCCGCGCCACCGCGAGCCGGGGCCGGTGCACGTCCTCTTCTGCTTCGTGGACCACTTCGAGCCGCGCTGGGGCGGGGCGGATATCGAGACCGAGCGGGCCCGGGTGGCGCGCTGGTGCCGCGATTATCCCCGGCTGGTGGAGGGGCACCGCGATGCCGACGGTCGGCCGCCCCAGCACACCTTCTTCTATCCCGAGGAGGAGTATCGCCGGGAGCACCTGGAGGCGCTGGTGGATCTGTGTGCCGCCGGCTACGGGGAGATCGAGGTCCACCTCCACCACGACGACGATACCGCCGAGAACCTGCGCCGGACCCTCAACGGCTTCGTGGAAGTCCTGGATACCGAGCACGGCGCCCTGGCGCGGGATCCCGATACCGGCCACCCGGTCTACGCCTTCATCCACGGCAACTGGTGCCTGGACAACAGCCGGGCCGACGGCCGCTGGTGCGGCGTCAACAACGAGATCGACATCCTCCGGGAGACCGGCTGCTACGCCGATCTCACCCTGCCGTCGGCACCCTCGGATACGCAGACCGCGCAGATCAACAGCATCTACTACGCCACCGACGACCCCAATCGACCCAAGTCCCACGACCGCGGCGAACCGGTCCGCGTGGGCGGGCGGGCCAGCGGCGACCTGATGATCATCCAGGGGCCCCTGGGCCTGGCCTGGCACGACCGCAAGTGGGGCCTGGTGCCGCGCATCGAGAATGCCGACCTGCGTCGCGCCTTCCCCCCCACCCCGGCGCGGGTGGACCAGTGGGTGCGCGAGGGCGTCCACGTCGAGGGGCGGCCGGAGTGGGTGGTGGTGAAGGTCCATACCCACGGCACCCAGGAGGGGGACATGGATACCCTGCTGGGGGCGCCAGTGGAGGAGATGTTCGAGCACCTGGAGCGCGTCTACAACGATGGCGAGCACTACCGCCTCCACTACGTCACCGCCCGGGAGTGCTACAACATCATCAAGGCCGCCGAGGCCGGGGAGAGCGGCGACCCCGGCGCCTTCCGCGACTACCGCCTGCCGCCGCCGCCCATGCGGTCCGGTAATGGGGCAAGGGAGGTGCAAGGCCATGTCGCCTCCTGACAGTGCCGGTCGGACGGCGATGATGACCGCCGAGGCGCCAACGACCTGGCGCTGGCTGGATCCCTGGCGGGAGGCCGGGGCGGTGGAGACGGCCTGGCGGAGCCTGGAGGCGCGTTTTCACCCCCCCTGGTTCCTGCGCTGGGCGTGGGTGGAGAACTGGCTGGCCTGCCTGCCGCCGGGGCTGGACCTGCGTCTGGCCCTGGCCGACTCGGCAACGGAGCCGGAGGCCGGCTGCTTCATCGGCCGCCGACGGCGCTGGCGCCACGGCCTCTTCCCGGTGCGGGAATGCCATCTCAACGCCACCGGCTACCCGCAGTACGACAACCTCTGGATCGAGTACAACGCCGTCCCGGGAGGGGCCGGGCTGGGATGGTCCGACCTGCTGGCGGCGCTGCCCAGGGGCTGGGATGAACTCCACCTCCCCGGCCTGGACCGGGCCTCCTTCCCCGGCAACGCCCTGGCGAAGGCGCCCGCGGGGCTGACCGGGATAGTGCGGAAGTCGATCCCGTCCCCTCGGGTGGATCTGGAGGCGGTGCGCCGGCGCCAGGCCGGGGGGGGCGACTACCTCGATCTCCTCGGGCGGAACACCCGCAGCCAGATCCGGCGATCCTGGCGACTGGCGGAAGAGGCCTGGGGCCCCATCCGGCTGGAGGAGGCCGCCGATGCCCGGGAGGGGGCCCTCTTCCTGGAGCGGTTGACGGCCATCCACCAGGAGAGCTGGCGGGAGCGAGGGGAGGCCGGGGTCTTCGGGGAGGAGTGGTTCCTCGAATTCCACCGGCGGCTGGTGGGGCGCCACTTCGACGAGGGCATCCAGATCCTGGCGCTGCGGGCCGGTGAGCAGGAGCTGGGCTATCTCTACAATCTGGTCGCCGACGGCCGGGTCCTCTTCTACCAGTGCGGGATCCCGCGCCTGGAAGACAACCGCATCAAGCCGGGCCTCATGGCCCATACCGCGGCAATACGCCACAACGCAGCCCGGGGCGAGGCCCTCTACGACTTCCTCGGCGGCGATACCCGGTACAAGCAGAGCCTGGCCACGGAGGCCGCCTCCTCCGCCTCGACCGACGCAGCCGACCTTGCCTGGTTCCTCCTCCAGCGGCCCCGTCTCTCCCTGCGCGCAGAGGCACTGGCCCGCTCCCTCAAGCACCGCCTCTTCCCCTCCCGCTAGGGCGTCGCGGCCTCGCTATCCCGTATCGATCCTGGAACTAGTTCACACGGATAGTGGGACGTGGCTCACACGAGGACTGTTAATATGGTCCCGAATTGAGCAATAATGGCCGCTCAATGGTTCGGATTGTGAAACCCGTCGCAGACCGTGAGCCCCGACTGCAGTTTCATTGCGTCCGACGCCATTCGAACGTCCATGAATGCAGATTCGGGGGATCAGACATGCGACAGAACAACCGGGGCTACGTGCGCGGGACCACCGCGCTGGCGCTTCTCGCCGCGCTGGGGGTGTCCGGCTGCCAGGTCGAGGTAGCGGTCGACGGGGA
>JBNJED010000109.1:0-5275 GCA_051745535.1 Pseudomonadota bacterium
ATGACCCGATCGTAGAGCGGCCCGAAGAGCCTCATCCCCGACCCCGGATCAGGGGGACGAAGGCGACGTAGTCCAGGACCGTGCGCTCGAACCCCTCGGAGGTCCGATCCAGCGCCACCAGCTCCTGGACACCGCCCTCGCGGCCCACCGGGGCGACCACCCGGCCCCCCTCGCGAACCTGCTCCAGCAGCTCCCGAGGCACCTCCTCCGGGGCGGCGGTGAGCAGGATGCCGTCGAAGGGGGCCTGGTCGGCCCAGCCCTCTGCCCCGTCCCCCTGACGCAGGTGGACGTTGTTGATACGCAGCTCCCGCAGCCGCTCCCGGGCCTGGCGCACCAGATCGGGGATCCGCTCCACGGTATAGACCTCGTCCACCACCGCCCCGAGGATCGCCGCCTGATAGCCGGAGCCGGTTCCCACCTCCAGGACCCGCTGCATGGGCTGGATCTCCCGAAGGGCCTCGGTCATGCGCGCCACCACCCAGGGCTGGGAGATGGTCTGGCCATGGCCGATGGGCAGGGCCGTGTCCTCGTAGGCGCGAGTGGCCAGTGCCTCGTCCATGAAGAGGTGGCGCGGGGTCGAGCGGATGGCCTCCAGGACCGCGCCATCACGGATCCCCTTGTCGGCCAGGCGGTCCGCCAGGCGGTCACGGGTCCGCTGGGAGGTCATTCCGATACCGTAGCGGCGCAGGTCGGTCACCCCAGCCCCTCCGTCCAGCGCTCCAGCCCCGGCAGGGCCTCGTGGCGGGTGAGGTCCACCTGGATAGGTGTCAGGGAGACGTAGCCCTGGCGGACGGCATCGAAATCGGTCCCCGGTCCGGCATCCTCCTCGTCCCCCGGCGGCCCCACCCAGTAGATGGGTCGGCCCCGAGGATCCGCCGAGCGGATCACCGGCTCCGCCTTGTGGCGATGCCCCAGCCGCGCCACGCGGTACCCGGACAGCGCCTCGAAGGGGATATCGGGGACATTCACATTGAGCAGGGTATCCGCCGGCAACGGATCCTCGGTGAGCCGGCGGACCAGCCGGGCCGCTACCCGGGCGGCGGTGTCGTAGTGGACCAGCTCCGTCCCGGCCAGGGAGACGGCCATGGCGGGCAGCCCCAGGAAGCGCCCCTCCATGGCGGCGGCCACGGTCCCGGAGTAGAGGACATCATCTCCCAGGTTGGAGCCGGCATTGATCCCGGAGACCACCATGTCCGGCTCAGACTCCAGGAGCCCGGTAATCGCCAAGTGGACGCAATCGGTGGGCGTCCCCTCCACGCAGATGTAGCCGTCGGCCTCGGTCTGGGCCCGGATGGGCTGCTCCAGGGTCAGGGAATTGGAGGCGCCACTTCGATTGCGATCGGGGGCGACCACGGTCACCCGACCCAGCTCCCCCAGCGCCTCGGCCAGGGCCCGGAGCCCGGGTGCGCGCACCCCGTCGTCGTTGCTCAGCAGGATATCCATGCGGCCCCTCCTCGCGCCCGCCAGAGGCGGTATTCTGGCACAGAGTCCCATTCCCGGGTAAGCCGCCCTGCCGCCGTCGGTGCCCGCCATGCTAGCCTGTGGGCACGTCCGGTCCAGTCGGGCGACCCATTGCCCGAAAACCTGCCGAGACCATGTCCCGACGCCGCCCCACCACACGCCCGACCCTCACCGAGGAGGAGCGACGCCTCTTCCGCGAGGCGGTGTCGGACGTCACGCCCCTGGAGTCGGAGCCAGCCCCCGATCCCCAGAAATCGCCCCCACCGCCACCGCGACCCCGTCGCGCACCGGAGCGCGCCTCCGAAGCCGGCCCTCGGGAGGACCGCTCGGCAGGCGGACTGACGGACGGCCCCGGTCTGCCCGTGGCCGGCGACGAGATCCTCTCCTACCGGCGCGGCGGCATCCAGTACAAGGTCATGCGCCGCCTGGCCAACGGCCACCTCCCGGTCGCCGACGAACTCGACCTCCACGGCCTGACCCGGGACGCCGCCCGCGATGAACTCGAGCGGTTCCTCGCCGCCGCCCGCGGGCCCCGGCAGCGCTGTGTCCGGATCATCCACGGCAAGGGGGGCGCCGAGGGCTCCGTCCTCAAGGGGCTGGTGGACGCCTGGCTGCGCCAGCGCCCGGAGGTCCTGGCCTTTGCCTCCGCCCCGGCCAGCGCCGGTGGGACCGGCGCCCTGCTGGTCCTGGTCGCGCGGGTCTGAAATCCAAGCGATTAGCGGTATGCAACTCCGATTTCCGTGAACGGGATCACACTTTTGCGATCCTGGTGGTGCCGAATTCCCTACCAGGGTTGTCTACATTAGAGCCTGACTATAGACTCCGGCGCCTTCCACTTCCCCGGTCCCGTATCACCGGGCACAATCAGAACAGCAAACGAAGGAACACGGAGTCCCCCATGCTGCAACGCCTTCGCATCGGCCCCCGCCTCATCCTCGGGGTCGCCGCCACGCTCCTGCTCACCCTCGCCATCCTCCTGCCCCTGGTCCTCAACCAGATCGGCAGCATCATCAAGGAGGCGGAGCAGCGCGAACTCCGCGCCCTGCACGAGGAGATCGTCGGCCGCATCGACGGCGAGGCCAAGGTAGGCGCCGCTGTCTCCGGGGCGCTGGCGCAACTGGACAACCTCACCGAGCGCTTTGCCGAGCGCGATCGCGACGCCCTGCGCGAGCGCCTGATGCCCATGTACGAATTCCTGGAGGAGGAGTACGCGGTCCGGCAGTTCCAGTTCCACACCGCCCCGGCCACCTCCTTCCTCCGCCTGCACCGGCCCGACAAGTTCGACGACGACCTCTCCGACTTCCGCCACACCGTGGTCGCTGTCAACGAAGAGGGCGAGGCGGTACGCGGGCTGGAGCGCGGGGTCGCCGGCCTGGGGATCCGTGGCGTGGTGCCGGTCCACCACCAGGGCGAGCAGGTCGGCTCGGCCGAGCTCGGCATGTCCTTCGGGGACCCCTTCTTCGAGGAGTTCGTCGCGACCAAGGAGACCGAAGGGCTGCAGGTCGCTCTCCATACCCGCCGGGACGGCCAGCTCGAGGATTTCGCCAGCACCTGGCGCGAACCGCACCTGATGGACCGTGACGGGCTGGAGGAGGCCCGTGAGGGCGGGGTCTTCCGCCAGACCGAGCTGGGCGGTGAGCCGGCGGCGATCTACGCGGCCCCGGTGGAGGATTACTCCGGCAAGCCCATCGGCGTGCTCGAGGTCGCCCGGGATCGCAGCTACTACGTCAACGCCCTGGCCACGGCGCGCAATACCGTCATCGGCGTCGGCATCCTGGCCCTGGCCGCGGGTCTCGCCTTCGCCTGGTTCATGGGGCTGACCATCACCCGGCCCATCAAGGGCGCCGTGGCCGCCATGCGCGACATCGCCGAGGGCGACGGCGACCTCACCCGCCGGCTGGACACCTCCGGTCACGACGAGATCGCCGACCTGGGCCACGCCTTCAACCGCTTCGCCCAGCGGGTCCAGGAGACGGTGAGCCAGGTGGCCGGCTCCACCAACCAGCTCGCGGCGGCCTCGGAGGAGATGTCCACCATCACCTCCCAGACCAATGACGCCGTCCAGCGCCAGCGCGGCGAGACCGAGCAGGTGGTCACCGCCATGAACGAGATGACCTCCACGGTGCAGGAGGTGGCCCGCAACGCCGAGAACGCCGCCGAGGCGGCCCGCGAGGCCGACTCCAGCGCCAAGGAGGGCTCCCAGGTCGTCAACGAGAGCATCGACTCCATCAAGCAGCTCGCCAACGACGTCAACCAGGCCTCGGAGACCATCAACCGGCTGGGCAAGGACTCCGAGAGCATCGGCTCGGTCCTCGACGTCATCCGCGACGTCGCCGACCAGACCAACCTCCTGGCCCTCAATGCCGCCATCGAGGCGGCGCGGGCCGGCGAGGCCGGTCGCGGCTTCGCCGTGGTCGCCGACGAGGTCCGCACCCTGGCCAGCCGGACCCAGGAGTCCACTCAGGAGATCCAGGGGATGATCGAGCGGCTGCAGCAGGCCGCCCGGGAGTCCGTGGAGGCCATGGAGACCAGCCGGACCCGCGCCGGCAACACCGTGGAGAAGGCCGGCAGCGCCGGGGAGGCGCTGACCAACATCACCCACTCGGTGAGCCAGATCTCGGACATGAACACCCAGATCGCATCGGCCGCGGAGGAGCAGACCACCGTCGCCGACGAGATCAACCGGAACATCGTCCAGATCAACGAGATCTCCGAGCAGACCGCCGAGGGCGCCAAGCAGACCTCCGACAGCGGCGACGAGCTGGCGCGCCTGGCCAGCGAACTCCAGGACCTGGTAAACCGCTTCAAGTACTAGGCTCCGAACGCCGGGCTGGTCGATAACCGGCCAGAACACGGCAGAAGCGATCGACCCTCCGACAGTCGGTACCGCAAGGGCCGGGAGGCGACCCACAGCCCCGCACTCAGGGGCTATAGTCGCATCCTCGAGGAGCCAGGGAAGGCCCTCCCCGCCCCCGGATCCACGGAGGATGACCAATGCGGTACCCCTTTCTTCCCCCCCTGCTACTCGCAGTCGTGCTGGGCGTCGGCCTCTCCGGCTGCAACGACGAGCTCCGAGCAACCACCGATGCCACCGGTTCCGCCGACGAGCAGGCCGACAATGGCACGGATGGTACGTCCAATGGCGGCACCCCCCTGAGTGACAGCGCCCTCGACCCCGATAGCGATGACTTCAGCTACGACGCCAACGGCTACGAGGGGCAGGTGGTGATCACGCTTCATCCCCAGGCCACCGTGGATACCGGGACCCGCACCGACGTCGTCTTCGCCGTCCCGTTCCCCAAGGGGTGGTTGACCGACGCCGGGGGCGTGAGCCTCCACGGTGGAGACGGCGAGATCCCCATCCACGCGGAGGCCGTGGGCCACTGGTGGGATCCGGAGACCGGCGAGTCGGCCAGCATCCGTTCGGTACGGGTCTCCCTGCGGGCGGAGTTCGCCAACCGCGATCCCCTCACCCTGGAGCTGCGCTGGGGCGGGCCGCGCGACAAGGAGCTGGGATCAAGCGTGGATGTCGCCTCCACCTGGGTCCCAATCGCCGAGTCGGGCGTGGACGAGACCGAATACACCACGGCCGAGATCCGGGAGCCGGCGGTCTACACCACCCTGCCGGCGGCCTGGCTCTCCATGACGACCCTGCGCACCCGCACCGTTCCCGTGGATGAGTGGAGCGAATCGGCCTGGTTCGACGAGGCCCTGTTGGGCTATTCGCGGACCATGGTCAACGACGTCTCCGACGCCGTGAGCGAGGAGGATCGGGTCAAGTACGAGCCCGATACCTGGGAGGATACCGACTCGG
>JBNJED010000110.1:0-5240 GCA_051745535.1 Pseudomonadota bacterium
CGGGTTTCCACCCCCGGGGCCTCTACTATAATCGGGGGTGTAAGGGCCGGTGGCGGCCCGATATCCACGGGAGCGCACCATGAGTGAAGCGGTAGCCGCGGAGCAACGTCCCATCCGCCCCGAGACCGCCGACGATGCCGGGGCCATCGATCTCATCAACATGAGTGCCTTCGCCGGGGATGCGGAGGCGCACCTGGTCGACGAGCTGCGCAAGACACCGGCCTACGTCCCGGAGCTCTCCCTGGTGGCCGAGGATGGCGGTCGCGTGGCCGGCCACCTCATGCTCTTCCGGAGCACCCTGACCGGCGAGGGCGGCGAGCAGACCATCCTCACCCTGGCGCCCACCGCCGTGGTCCCCTCCCGCACCCATCGCGGTCTGGGGACCGCCATGGTTCGCGAGGGCGTGGAGCGGGCCCGGCAGATGGGCTTTCCCGCCATCGTGGAGGTGGGCTTCCCGGCCTTCTACCAGCGGCTGGGCTTTCGGCCCATTACCGAGTACGGCCTCCACCACGACCTGCCGGTGGCCGCCGACTTCGCCACCGCCCTGGAACTCACCGAGGGGGCCCTGACCGGCGGCGGGCGGCTGGACTACCCCGCCCCCTTCCGCGCCTTCTACCGTCGCCCGGCGGAGGCGTAGCCCCTCAGTCCAGCGGGGTCTTGTAGGCCCTGCCGGCCTCCTCGCGCACCAGCCGGGGGACCAGATAGCCCGGCAGCTGGCGGCGCAGCCCCTCCATGAGCGCCGCCGTGTCCACCCCGCTCTCGAAGTGCGCGGCCCCGGCCACCCGGTCCAGGGTATGGAGGTAGTAGGGGAGGATCCCGGCCTCGAAGCAGGCCCCGGCCAGTTCGGCCTGGGCGCCGACCTCGTCGTTGACGCCGGCCAGGAGCACCGCCTGGTTGAGCTGGGTCGCCCCGGCCTGGCGCAGCCGCCCGGCCGCGGCCGCCAACTCGCTATCGATCTCCCGGGCATGGTTGATGTGCCAGACCACCACCGTCGAAAGCCGGGTGTCGCCCAGCCATGCCAGCAGCCGCTCATCCACCCGCGCCGGGAGGACCACCGGCTGGCGGGTGTGCAGGCGCAGGCGGCGGACGTGGGGGATGGCCTCGATGGCGGCGACCAGCTCCGCCAGCCGGTGGTCGGCCAGGGAGAGGGGATCGCCGCCGCTCAGGATGACCTCCTCCAGCGAGGGATCGGCGGCGATGGCCTCCAGCGCGGTCGCCCAGCGCCCGGCGCCGGCCTCGGCGTAGGGGTAGTGGCGCCGGAAGCAGTAGCGGCAGTGGACCCCGCAGGCGGCCGAGGCCAGCAGCAGGGCGCGGCCGTGGTACTTCTGCAGCAGCCCGCTCTCCCGCTGCGCCGGGCCGTCACCCACCGGATCGGCGGAAAAGCCCGTCGGTGCCGGGGCCAGCTCCGCCCCGGTGGGCAGGACCTGCCGCAGCAGGGGGTCGTCGGGATCGCCGGGGCGCATCCGGGCCAGGTAGGGGCGGGGGATGCGCAGGCCGAAGGTCTCGGCCGCTGCCCGGGCTGCCGGCAGGTCCGCCGGGGGCAGGTCCAGCAGCGCCCAGAGGGTATCGGCGTCGCGGACCGCCTCGGCGGCCTGGCGCTGCCACTCGGGCAGGCGTTGGGCGGGCGCTTCGGTTCGGGCTATCATGGGGCGCTGCGTCGGACCACTACGAGGCGAGAATGGCGAGCTATAGTACCAACGAACTCAAGAACGGGCTCAAGGTGATGAGCGATGGCGACCCCTGCGCCATCGTCGATGTGGAATTCGTGAAGCCCGGCAAGGGGCAGGCCTTCACCCGGGTGAAGCTGCGCAATCTCAATACCAACCGGGTGGTGGAGCGGACCCTGAAGTCCGGCGAATCCCTGGAAGGGGCCGACGTCATGGAGCTGGACCTCCAGTATCTCTACAACGACGGCGAGCACTGGCACTTCATGCACCCCGAGACCTTCGAGCAGTACCCGGCCGACAAGTCGGTGGTGGGGGATGCCGCCCAGTGGCTCAAGGAGCAGGATAGCTGCACCGTCACCCTCTACAACGGCTCGCCCATCATCGTCGAGGCGCCCAACCACGTGACCCTGAAGGTCACCGAGACCGATCCCGGCCTCAAGGGCGATACCGCCCAGGGCGGCACCAAGCCGGCGACCCTGGAGACCGGGGCGGTGGTGAAGGTCCCGCTCTTCCTGGACGAGGGTGAGGTGATCAAGGTGGATACCCGCACCGGGGAGTACGTCGGCCGGGTCAAGGAGTAGGCCGGTGGCGGCGGGCTGGCGGCCCACCGCCGACCGGGCGGCCCTGGCCGCTGCCGCCGCCGTCCGCCGCCGCCTGCGGGACTTCCTGGAGGCGCGCGGCTACCTGGAGGTGGAGACCCCCCAGCTCTCCGCCGCCGCCAACCCCGATCCCGCCGTGGAGCCCTTCCGCGTCGAGTCCGGCGCCGGCCCCCGCTGGCTGGCTACCTCCCCCGAGTTCCCCATGAAGCGGCTGCTGGCCGCCGATGTCGGCCCCATCTATCAGCTGGCCCGCGCCTTCCGGCAGGAGGAGCAGGGCCGCCGCCACAATCCCGAGTTCACCCTGCTGGAGTGGTACGCCCCGGCGGTGGGGCCGGAGGCCTTCATTGCGGAGGCGGTGGCGCTGGTGACGGCCGGCCTGGGGAAGGAGCCGGCGGTGACCCGAGTTACCTATGCCGAGGCCTTCCGCCAGGCCTGTGGCGTGGATCCCCACCGCGCCGGAGCCGATGAGCTGGCGGAAGCGGCCCGGGGGGTCGGCCTTGCCGTGACCGGGATGGAGGGGGAGGGCGACCCGCGCCCCTGGCGCCACCTCCTGCAGGGGTGCCTGGTGGAGCCGGCCCTGGCGAAGAAGGGGCTGGTCGTGGTCACCGACTTCCCCGCCGATGATGCGGCCCTGGCGCGGATCCGGCCGGCTGATGAAGCGGGGGCGCCGGCGGTGGCGGAGCGCTTCGAGATCTACCTGCACGGCCTGGAGCTGGCCAACGGCTACCACGAGCTTACCGATCCGGCCGAGCAGCGGCGGCGCTTCGAGGCGGACAACGAGCGGCGCCAGCGGTCGGGTCAGCCGACCCTGCCGGTGGATGAGCATCTGCTGGCGGCGCTGGAGGCGGGGCTTCCGGACGCCTGCGGCATGGCCATGGGGGTGGACCGGCTGGTGATGGCCGCCACCGGAGCGGCGACCATCGAGGATATCCTCCCTTTCCCGGCGGGCCGGGCCTGAGGGCCCGGAGCCGGTCTCAGTCGGGCTTCTTCTCCGTCTCTTCGCTCTGCTTCTGCCACTGCTCCAGGCAGTCGAGGCCGCAGAAGTGCTGGACGTAGTCCGGGCCTTCGGCGGTCTGCGCCACCGAGGCGGGAACCTCGGTGAGGCAGACATTGCAGGCGATGGTGGGGGTGTCGTCGTTATCGGCCATGGTTTCCATGCTCCCCGTGTCTGGTGGTGTAGCCCTTCCTATCCAGAATGGTACTGGTCCACGCCGGTAGCAAGGGTGGCCAGGGGCTGGCCCAGCCGCACCGGCGTCCCCGGGGTCAGGCCCGGGCTCCAGTCGGTGCCGGCACGCGGCGGCAGCAGCAGGATCACGGTGGAGCCCATGTGGAAGCGGCCCATCTCGTCACCGCGCCCGAAGGCGGGGCCGTCATGGTCGCGGCGACGGGGGCGGCGCTGGTGGGGCGGGGTGACCCAGCCCGACCAGGTGGTCTCGATACCGGCCACCATGAGCGCCCCGACCATCACCAGACCCACCGGACCGGCCGCCGTGTCCAGCCGGGTGGCCAGGCGCTCGTTGCGGGCGAAGAGGCGTGGCACGGCCCGAGTGGTGGCCGGGTTCACCGAGAACAGCCGCCCCGGCAGATAGTGGCTGCTCACCAGCCGTCCCGCTGCCGGGGCGTGGATCCGATGGTAGTCCCGCGGCGAGAGGTAGAGGGTGATGAAGTGGCCGCCGTCGTAGGTGGCCGCCTCGGTCTCGTCGCCCACCAGTTCGGCGGCGGTGTAGTGGCGCCCCTTGGCCTGGTAGATCCGGCCCGACTCGATGCGCCCCAGCTCGGAGACGGTGCCGTCCACCGGCGAGGCCAGCGCCTCGGTCGCCGACGGTCCCGGCCGTGTCCCCGGCGCCAGGGCGCGGGTAAAGAAGGCGTCGAAGTGGGGGTAGGCGGTGGGGTCGGTGTGCTCGGCCTCGGCCAGCTCCACGCGGTAGCGGCGCACGAACCACCGGATCAGCGCGTTCTTGAAGGTCCGCTGTCGACAGCGGACCACCGGCCCGGCCAGGCGGGAGAGCAGGTGCTGGGGCAGCGGGTACTGGAGCGCCGCGCGCACTCGGTCGCCGACGCTCACGGTGCCTCCCCGCCCATGAGCTCTTCCAGGCGGTCGGCCATGGCCTGCGGCCGGTGGGGCGGGTTGAGCAGGGCCCGGATCCGGCCCTCGGGCCCCACGGCGGCGATGGCGGCGCTGTGGTCCACGGTGTAGTCCTCCCCTTCGTCCCGGTTGAGGCGGTAGACGGCGCCGAACTGGTCGGTCACCGCGTCGAGCTCGTCCCGCTCCCCGGTGGCCGCGCGAAAGTCCTCGCGGAAGAATTCGACGTACCGGCCCAGCTGTTCGCGGTCGTCGCGGGCCGGGTCCACGGAGACGAAGATCACCTCGGGCCGTCGCGCCTCCCGCCCCTCCAGCTCCGCCATGGTCCGCTGGAGGGTGTGCAGGGTGGAGGGACAGACATCGGGACAGTGGGTATAGCCGAAGAAGACCAGCTGCCAGCCCGATTCCAGGGAGCGCTCGGTGAACGGCTCGCCGTCGGCGAAGGCGAGTTCGAAGGGCTCGACCGTCCGGGGCAGGGCGTTGGCGTCCAGCTTGCCGGCGCCGCCGTGCTCCGGCCCGCCGGTGAACTGGGTGGTGACCCAGGCGCCGGCGAGGGCGGCCAGGGCGAGGACCAGGGCGGGGGTCAGCCAGTTGCGTCGGCGGTTGTTCTGCATGGGGACTCCGTTGCTCGAACGTTGATCTATACCATGCCGCCGCGTACGGTTTCCACGAAGACCCCTCCATTCAAGGGAGCATCGGCATGGCGGATGTGAGCCTGTTACTACCCCGACGGCGCCGGCCGTTGTGGGTCCCGGGCGCCGATGACAGGGAGGTCGAACCGGCCGCGATGACGACGATCCCGCTGCTCGGGCGGATCACGGCCGGCGAGCCGCTGGATGCGGTAGTGGACGAGGAGGCCGTCGAGGTCCCCTCCAACATGGTGCGCAAGAA
>JBNJED010000111.1:0-5203 GCA_051745535.1 Pseudomonadota bacterium
CTGGGCGATCCCGCCGCGCTGCAACGAAGCCACTACGCCCTGGCCAACAATCTCTTCTTCGCGGGGGATTTTGCCGCCAGCTTCGAGCAGGCTCGCCGCGCCCTGGCGTGGCCGCCGGACACCGCCATCGGTGCCGGCGACAATCCGTGGATCATGGCCAGCGCCTTCGCTGGCTGGGCGGCGTGGTTCCTGGGGCGGCCGGCGGAGGCCCGGGCGCGGGCGATGGAGACCGTGGAGGTGGCGCGGTTCCGTCGGCCCCAGGACCTGGCGGCAGCCCTTATCTTCCGCGCCATGCTCGGTTTCTGGGAGGACGATCCGGCGCTGGTGGCGGAGGTCCTGCCCGAGCTGGAGGCGACGGTGAACCAGTATCGACCCGCGGTCTGGGGGTTGGGCCATCGGGGCCTGGCGGCCTGGCTGGCGGCGAAGCGGGGGGACTCGGCGGCCGGGGCAGAGCTGGAGGCGTGCGTGGAAGCCATTCGCGGCGCCATGCCCAATATCGCCAGCATCTTTCTCTTCCTCGCGGCCGATGGCCTCCTCGCCCTGGGACAACCGGCCCGCGCCATGGAGCTGCTGGTAGAGGAGGCCGAAGAGGAGGCGCGTTTCGGCATGGACTATGGTCGTGCCGAGCGGCGATGTCGGGAGGGGCACGCCCTGCTGAGCCTCTTTCCCCGGGAGCCGGAGCAGGCGCAGGCGGCCTACCGGGCGGCGGCCGCGGCTGCCCGCGCAAAGGGGGCGGTGATGCCGTGGCTGCGTGCTGCCGAGGCTGCTGCCGCAGTGGGCGGGGGAGACGATATCGCCGAGCGGGAGGCCGCGCGCTCGGCGATGGAAGCCATTACGGAACCAGGTGGGGATGCGACCTGTCCCGGGGAGAGCGCGGCACGCAATTGACAGGGCACAGCGAGGCCCTGTTAGAGTGCCAGAATCCCCTAAACTACAGGTATCTTAGATCATGCAGCGATTCGTAACCGTTCTTGCGGCGCTTCTCATCGCCGGTTCCGGCAACGCCCTGGCCCAGGGTATGGGACAGGGCGAAGGTCAGCAGGGGCAGCAGGGCCAGGGCGCCCCCATGGGTCAGCAGCAGGGTCAGAGCGGCGGCGCAGCGCAGGAGGCCCAGAAGAAGGTCATGGAACTGGGCGAGAAGCTCAACCAGATCGAGCAGAAGGCCATCGAGGCCAACCCCGAGCTGAAGGAACAGCGCGAGGATTTCCAGGACATGCTCATGGAGACCATGAAGGACCAGGGCGCCGAGCCGCAGAAGCGCATCGACCGCCTGGAGGAGATCCAGCCCAAGCTCTCCGAGGCCCAGGGTGACGAGCGCCGGGAGCTCATGCAGGAGTTCCGCGAGGAGCAGCAGAGCCTCATGCAGGCCCAGCGCAAGGCCATGGAGCAGGACGAGGTCAAGCAGGCCCGCCAGGAGCTCCAGGAGAACACCTTCAACGCCATGAAGGAGGAGGACTCGGAGACCGAGGAGATCATCGAGGAACTCCGCTCCGCCCAGCAGGAGGCCATGGACGCCCGTGGCGGCATGTCCGGTGGCGGCAACGGCGGCGGCATGTCCGGTGGCGGCAACGGTGGTGGCATGTCGGGTGGTGGCGGCGGCCAGCAGTAGGGCGCCGTGGCGAAGTCGCCGGTACGCGATGTACCGACCAACGTGATCACCGGCCCCCTGGGGGCCGGCAAGACCACCACCATCCGCCATCTGCTCGCCCGGCGCCCGCCGGACGAGCGGTGGGCGGTGCTGGTCAACGAATTCGGCGAGGCCGGTATCGACGGCGCCGCCCTGGTGGATGCCAGTGACGACCTTGCCGAGGTCCCCGGTGGCTGCATCTGCTGCACCGCCCGGACCCAGCTCCGGGTCACCCTGACCCAGCTGCTGCGCCGGGTCCGCCCCCACCGTCTGCTCATCGAGCCCACCGGCCTGGGCCACCCCGCCGGGATCATCGACATGCTCCGGGAGCCGGGGCTGGCGGAGGCCATCGATCTGCAGTCGGTAATCGCCGTCTTCCCCGCCGACGGCCTCACCGAGGAGCGGCTGGCGGCCGCCCCGCCGGTGCGGGACGCCTTCGACCTCGCCGATGTCCTGGTCCTCAACAAGGCCGACCGCGCCGATGCCGAAACCCTGGCCGCGGCGCGGGCCCTGGCGGCCGGAGCCTGGCCGGCCAAGGCGGGCATCGTGGTTACCGAGCAGGGCGAACTGGACCCGGCCTGGCTGGATGCCCCGGCCCGGGCCGCGTCGGCGGCCGGCGGGGTGGCGGCCTGCGAGCTGGACGCCCAGGTTGAGACGGACCACCACGACCATGCCCACGACCACGAGCATGACCACGGCGAGGAGGCGGCCGAGGCCGTCGAGGATGAGGCCGGCGGGTTTCGCCGCCTCCACGGGGGCGACGCCGAGCACCGCTCCCTGGCCTGGGTCTTCCCGCCGGAGACGGTCTTTGCCGGTCCGGCGCTGCGTGAATGGTTCCGCGGGCTCCCGCCCGAGGTGGTTCGCGCCAAGGGTGTGGTGCGGACCGGTCCCCACTGGCAGCTCTTCAGCCGCGTGGACGGGGAGCTGACCCGGGCCGAGAGCGCCTGGCGCCGGGACAGCCGGGTGGAGCTGCTGCTCGCCACCGGTACGGAGCCGGATCCCGCCTGGGAGGCGGGGCTGCTGGCGGCGCGTCAGGCGGGCGGAGGTCCGGGTTCCCGACAGGGGTCGTGATAGACTGGACGGGATACGACCGGTGGGGTGAAAGGGCCGCCGGCCGCCCCCATTATCGGGGGTAATCCCCACGCCGACCAACGAGCGGGAGGTTCCCATGACCGAGACCGCCACCGACCCCGTGGCCTTCTTCGACCCCGGCGAGCTGCCGGCCCCCGGCAGCGTCCCCGACGAGGACCTGGCGCCCGGGGAGCAGGCCGAGCTGGAGGGGCGGATCCGCGAGCTGCTGGCGCGCGAGAACGCCGCCCTGGTGGCCCACTACTACGTCGACGACGCCCTCCAGTCCCTGGCCGAGGAGACCGGCGGTTTCGTCGGCGACTCCCTGGAGATGGCCCGCTTCGGCGCCCGAACGGAGGCGACCACCCTGGTGGTGGCCGGGGTCCGCTTCATGGGCGAGACGGCCAAGATCCTCAGCCCCGAGAAGCGGGTCCTCATGCCCACCCTGGAGGCGGAGTGCTCCCTGGACCTGGGCTGCCCCGCCCGGGAGTTCAGCGCCTTCTGTGATGCCCACCCCGAACGCACCGTGGTGGTCTACGCCAATACCTCCGCCGAGGTGAAGGCGCGGGCCGACTGGGTGGTGACCTCCTCCATCGCCACCAGGGTGGTGCGCTACCTGGCCGACCGGGGCGAGTCCATCCTCTGGGCGCCCGACCGCCACCTGGGCGAGTACGTCCGCGAGGTCACCGGCGCCGACATGCTCCTGTGGCAGGGCAGCTGCGTCGTCCACGAGGCCTTCAAGGCGCAGCAGCTGGGCGAGCTCAAGGCCGAGCACCCCGGCGCGGCCATCCTGGTCCATCCGGAGTCGCCGGAGGAGGTCATCGCCATGGCCGACGAGGTGGGCTCCACCACCCAGCTCATCCGGGCGGCGAAGGAGCGGCCGGAGACCGAGCTCATCGTCGCCACCGACAACGGCATCTTCTACAAGATGCAGCAGGCGGTCCCGGACAAGCTCCTGCTGGAGGCGCCCACCGCCGGGGCCGGCGCCACCTGCCGCAGCTGCGCCCACTGCCCGTGGATGGCCATGAACGGCCTGCGCAACCTCGCGGATACCCTGGCGCGCGGGGCCAACGAGATCCATGTGGACCCGGACGTGCGCGAGCGCGCCCTGCGCTCCACCCAGCGGATGATCGACTTCGCCGAGGGGCGGGTGGGGGACTGAATGACCCCGCCGGGGTTGAAAGCCGTGCATGTGGACTATACTCCCGACGGAAGGGGAGATTTGAACTCAGTCTAAATTGCCGCCCGCCCGGCGGCCCACCACGGCAACAAGGAGACCCCCATGGCAGGAGCGAGTGAATCCCTGCACGAATCCCTGGACCAGCTCAGCAGCAAGACCCTGGACATGCACCGCGCCCTGGTCTCCCTGCAGGAGGAGCTGGAGGCGGTGGACTGGTACCGCCAGCGCGCCGACGGCTGCAGCGACAGCGAGCTGCGCGAGATCCTCCTGCACAACATGCGCGAGGAGATGGAGCACGCGGCCATGGTCCTGGAGTGGCTGCGCCGCAATGACGCCGACATGGCCGAGAACCTGCAGACCTACCTCTTCACCAGCGCCCCGGTCACCGAGGTCGAGGGGTCGGCCATGGGCGACGAGGCCGGCGGTGAAGAGACCCCCGCGGGCGGTCCCACCATCGGTTCGCTGAAGGGAGAGTCGTGATGCACTACCTCAATCGCCACCAGTCCTCCATCCCCGGTGACCTCTGGGAGCGCATCGACGCGGCGGCCGCGCAGGCGGCCGCGGATCGCCTGACGGCCCGCCGCTTCCTGGACCTGGAGGGCCCCCACGGCGTGGGCCTGACCTCCGTGGAGGTGGGCGCCGACCACTACTGCCGCGAGCCCGCCGAGGGCGAGGCCGGTGCGGTGGCCAGCCAGGCCATCTCCGTGCCCATGATCCGCAAGGAGTGCGGCCTCTCCGCCCGGCGGCTGGAGGCCCATCTGAGCATGGGCCAGCCCCTGGACCTCTCCCCGGTGGAGGATGCCGCCGAGGCGGTGGCCGCCCGGGAGGAGGAGTTCATCTACCAGGGCGAGCCCAAGTTCGGCCTGGAGGGGCTGATGACCGCCGCCGACCGCCATACCGCCAAGGTGGGCGACTGGTCCAAGGTGGAACAGGCCCTGAAGGACGTCCTGGGCGCGGTGGAGAAGCTGGAGACGGCCGGCTTCCACGGCCCCTACGCCCTGGCCGTCTCGCCCAAGCTCTACAACAACCTCTTCCGCCGCTACGACGGCACCGACATGCTCCAGCTGGAGCACCTCAAGCGCCTCTGCGAGCTGGGGGTCTTCAAGGCGCCCATCGAGGGCGCGGTGGTGGTCGACCCCCACGTGGGCCGGATCATCCTCGGCCAGGACGTCATGGTCGGCTACTCCGGTAACGACGGCATCCACTACCAGCTCTACGTCAGCGAGAGCGCGGTGCTCAAGCTGGAGGAGCCGCGCGCCATCTGCACCCTCACCACCACCTGACCGCGTAACGCCCCAGGGGAGGCCTCCCGGCCTTCCCTCCACACC
>JBNJED010000112.1:0-5171 GCA_051745535.1 Pseudomonadota bacterium
GGGTGACACCGCCCGGTCGGAAATCACCAATGTCATCGAAGAGGTGGTCCCATCATGAGCCGAACCGCATCGAAACTGACGAACAGCGTGCGCCAGGCCCGGGAGAGCCAGAACGCCGACCACGAGGCGGCGCCGGACACCCCGGAGACCTCGGAGGCTCCCGCCGAGGAGGCCACCGAGCCCCAGCCGGCGGCGTCGGCCGCTGCGCCGAAGGAGCCCCGGCATGAGCCGCCGCGTCGGCTCATGCCCTCCCGCCGCGTCTGGCCCGACTGACAGCGGATAGCCAGGCCCTCACCGGGTAGCGGACGACGCATCACGATCGCAGCTGCCGTCCGCTGACCAGGTCCCGGATGGGGGTGGGCCGTTCGCGGCCCCCGGTCTCGCCGGGGAGGACGTGGACGCCGGGGCCGAAGGCGCGGCGCACGGCGCGGGCATCCGGCAGGGGCGGGCGGCCGCTGCGGTTGGCGGAGGTGGAGACCACCGGCCCGCCGAAGGCGCGGGCCAGGGCGGCGGCCGGGGGGTGGGCGCTCACCCGCACCGCCAGGGTGGGATGGGCGCCGCGCAGCCAGCGGGGCGTACCCGGCCGGGCGGGGACCACCCAGGTCTCCGGCCCCGGCCAGCGCTGGCCCAGGTAGGCGCGCTGGTCGGCGGTGAGGCGGACGAAGGGGGTGAGCTGGTCGAGGTCGGCGGCCAGGAGGATGACCCCCTTGGCCGGGTCCCGCCCCTTGAGCGCCAGCAGGCGGGCCACGGCATCCGGATTGCGCGGGTCGCAGCCCAGGCCCCAGACCCCCTCGGTGGGGTAGGCGACCACGCCGCCGGCCCTCAGGGCGCGGGCGGCGGCCACCGGGGCAGCGAAGGGGGTGGAGCGGGGGGCGATTCGGGGAGTGGTCCGGGTCATGGCCCTACTCCCCGGCCTCCTCCTCGCCCTCCTCCTCGGGGTAGGGCTCGCTGTAGCGGCACTCCTTGCGCGGGCACGCCTTCTCCCGACCCCGCTTCTTGGTGGTTTTCACCGTGAGGATGGGCCACTCGCAGCGCGGGCAGGGCTCCTGGATGGGCGGGTCGAAGACGGCGTACTTGCAGTCGGGGTAGCGCGAGCAGGAGTAGAAGGTCTTGCCGGCGCGCGACTTGCGCTTGTTCAACTCGCCCTCGCCGCACTCGGGGCAGGGGACCCCGGTGGGCTCCGGCTTCTCCAGCGGCTCCACGTGGCGGCACTCGGGGTAGTTGTTGCAGCCGATGAACTTGCCGTAGCGCCCCTGGCGGATGATGAGGTCGCCGCCGCATTCGGGGCAGGAGCGGCCCTCGACCTTCTCCGGCTCCTGAGGGGCGTTGGGATCCTCGTCGACGTTGCGGGTATAGCGGCACTCGGGGTAGCCGGTACAGCCGATGAAGGAACCGCGCCGACCGAGCCGCTTGGCCAGGGGCTTGCCGCACTCGGGGCAGGCCTCGCCGATATCCTCCTGGGTAACCTCGGAGCGGGAGACGCTCTGCTCCTTCTCCTCCACCTGCTGGTGGAAGGGTTCCCAGAACTCCCGCATCACCGGCACCCAGTCGCGCTCGCCCCGGGCGATCTCGTCCAGCTCGTCCTCCAGGCGCGCGGTGAAGTCGTAGTCCACGTACTGGGGGAAGTGGTTGGTGAGGAAGCGGTTCACCACCCGGCCGACGTCGGTGGGGATGAAGCGCTTGCGGTCCATCTCCACGTACTCGCGCTGCTGCAGCGTGCCGATGATGCTGGCGTAGGTGGAGGGGCGGCCGATGCCGTGCTCCTCCAGGGTCCGAACCAGGGTCGCCTCGGTGTAGCGCGGCGGCGGCTCGGTGAAGTGCTGCTCCGGGCGAACCGCGTCCAGGGTGACCGTCTCCCCCTCCGCCAGCGGCGGCAGGATGCGCTCGGCATCCTTGTCCTCGCCGCCGTCGTCCCGCCCCTCGCGGTAGGCCGCCATGAAGCCGGGGTCCTCGATGGTGGAGCCGGTGGCGCGGAAGGTGTGGCCGGGCTCCCCTTCGGGGATCAGGTCCACGGCCACGGTGTTGATGGTGGCGTGGGTCATCTGGGAGGCCACGGCCCGCTTCCAGATGAGGTCGTAGAGGCGCTGCTGGTCCTTGGTCAGCCCCTGCAGGGTATCCGGCGCCCGTTCGGCGCTGGTGGGACGGATGGCCTCGTGGGCCTCCTGGGCGTTCTTGGACTTGGTCTTGAAGCTGCGCGGCTTGCCCGGGACCTTGTCCTTGCCGTAGCGCTGCTCGATGGTCGAGCGCAGCTCGCCCACCGCCTCGTCGGCCAGGTTCACCGAGTCGGTCCGCATGTAGGTGATAAGGCCCACGGTCTCGCCGCCGATGTCCACGCCCTCGTAGAGCTGCTGGGCGACGGTCATGGTCTTGGAGGCGGAGAAGCCGAGCTTGCGCGAGGCCTCCTGCTGCAGGGTGGAGGTGGTAAACGGCGCCGAGGGGTTGCGGCGGCGCTGCTTCTTCTCCACCTGGTGGACGGTGAGCTGGCCGCTGGCGGCCTTCTCCAGGGTCTCGCGGACCTCGGTGGCGCGCGCCTCGTCGGTGATGGAGAACTGCTCCAGCTTCTCCCCGGCGAAGTGGGTCAGCCGCGCGGCGACGCCCTGCTCCTGGGCGGTGAGATCGGCCTCGACGCTCCAGTACTCCCGGGGCTCGAAGGCCTCGATGGCCTCCTCGCGCTCGACGATGAGCCGCAGCGCCGGCGACTGGACCCGGCCGGCGGAGAGGCCGCGGCGGATCTTCTTCCACAGCAGCGGCGAGAGGTTGAAGCCCACCAGGTAGTCCAGGGCGCGGCGCGCCTGCTGGGCGTGGACCAGGTCGTCGGAGAGGGTGCGCGGCTCGGCGATGGCCTCCTGGATGGCGCCCTTGGTGATCTCGTGGAAGACCACCCGGCCCACGTGCTTGCCCTCCAGGGCGCCGCGCTCCTGCAGCAGCTCGTAGAGGTGCCAGGAGATGGCCTCCCCCTCGCGGTCGGGGTCAGTGGCGAGGTAGAGGTTGTCCGCCTTCTTCAGCGCCTTGGCGATGGCGTCCACGTGGCGGTGGTTCCGCTCGATGGCCTCGTAGTGCATGGAGAAGTCGGCATCGGGGTCCACCGCGCCCTCCTTGGGTCGGAGGTCGCGCACGTGGCCGTAGGAGGCGAGGACCTTGTAGTCCCCCCCCAGGTATTTCTCGATGGTCTTCGCCTTGGCCGGCGACTCCACCACCACGACGTTGTTCGGCATGGGTACCCCGGAAAAAACGAAGCCCGCGCGGGCGCGGGCGGGTCTGGATTACTCGATGGGTTCCTGCGAGGCCGGCGGGCGCTCCTAGTGGAGGCTGCCCGCCATCTCGTTGAAGACCAGGTCCTCCATCCAGGCGAAGGCGGCCTCCTGGCCGGGGAGGTTGAACAGGACCATGAGGACCACCCACTTGAGCTGGTCCAGGTCGATCTCCCCGGCGTCCAGCGCCATCACCCGGTCGATGACCATCTCCCGGGAGGCCTGGTCGAGGACGCCGGCCTGCTCCAGATAGAGGAGGAAGCCGCGCGCCTCGGTATCCAGCTTCTCGCACTCCGGCTCGGTAAACAGCCGGATGCTCTGGTGGCGCGGCTGGTCTCCCAGGTTGTCCTGAAGGTCCACCAGCCCCTCCAGCCAGGAGAGCGCCTTGTCGATCTCGGCGCGCCGGAAGCCGGCGGCGCTGAGCTCGGTGCGCAGGGAGTCCTCGTCCGGCTCCACCTCCATCTCTTCGTCGTAGAGGTAGTTCTCGAACAGATACATGAGGACGTCAAGCACGTTCTCTTTCATGGCCTCGCACCGGTGGCGACGCGGCTGAAGCGCCCGCCAGGGGCCGACTCCACCACGCCCTGGAGTTCAAGTCGAATTAGCATGGCGGAAACCGTATCGGCCGTCAAACCGGACCGTTCCACGAGGTTATCCACCGATTCCGGCTCGAAGCCCAGGCAGCCCAGCAACTTCTGCGCCTCCGGCTCCACCACCGCTTCCTCGGCCGACCCGGAAGCCGACCCGGCAACCGGCGCCGCGGCACCCACCCCGGGGGCGACCTCCTCCAGGATGTCCTCCACCCCCTCCACCAGCTTCGCCCCCTCGCGGATGAGGCGGTGGCAGCCGCGGCTGGTGGGGCTGCGCACCGGGCCGGGGACTGCCAGCACCTCGCGCCCGGCCTCGGAGGCCAGCCGCGCGGTGATGAGCGAGCCCGAGCGCATGGCCGCCTCCACCACCGTGGTGCCCCGGGTCATGCCGGCGATGATGCGGTTGCGGCGGGGGAAGTGGCCCCGGGCCACGCCGGTCCCCGGCGGGAATTCCGAGATCACGGCCCCGGCACCGGCCACCGCCTCCGCCAGCTCGGCGTTGCGCCGGGGATAGATCCGGTCCGGGCCGCACCCCAGGACGCCCACGGTGGGGCCGCCAACGGCCACGGCCCCGCGGTGGGCGGCGCCGTCGGTGCCCAGGGCCAGGCCCGAGACCACCACCAGCCCCGCCCGGGCCAGCTCCCGGCCCAGCTCCTCGGCGATCTCGCGGCCCGCCGGGCTGGGGCGGCGGCTACCCACCACCGCCACCCCGGGCCAGGGCAGGTAGTCGGGGTCGCCGACGACGAAGAGCGCCATGGGCGGGTCGGTGAGTTCCCGCAGGGCGGGGGGATAGGTAGGATCGGCCGGAGTGACCAGGCGGTGGCCGGGGCGTTCCAGCCAGGCATCGGTCCGGCGGCGCAGTTCCAGGGGGACCGGCTCCACGAAGCGCTGCGCCCGCCGCCGGGAGAGGCCGGCCGCCATCAGCCTCTCGATATCGGCGCCGGCCACCGCCGCCGCCGAGCCCAGTTCCTCCACCAGGGCGGCCACGGTCCCGGCCCCCGCGGCCGGGCGCAGGGCCAGCTCCAGCCAGGCCCCGGCGCTCATCCCCCCGGACCCCTTGCCGGGCCCACGGCGCGGTCCCCGGGTGCGACCGCCTCCTCGGCGCGGACCAGCAGGGCGAGGGCGAGGTCGCCGTCGGTGCGGTAGACCACCGCCCAGGCGATATCGCGGTCAGGGAGGTCGACCGTCTCCCCGGTGGCCTCGTCCCGGGCGGAGCCGCCGGCGCGGCGGAGGCGATAGATCGCCCCCCGGCGGGGTGCCTCGCCGTGGAGGACGACGGTGTCGTGGGTGCCGGCGTGGGCCAGGCGACCGGGCAGCGCCACCACCTCCA
>JBNJED010000113.1:0-5097 GCA_051745535.1 Pseudomonadota bacterium
CATCGGCTTTGGCCAGCCGCTCCCAGGAGCGCTTGAGCTGGTAGGTGGACGGCGGGAGCCGCTGGAAGGGGGCACGGCCCAGCTCCGGCGGGTCCTCGTCCTCATCCCCGGATTCGGGGGCGGGGCGGAGGGTCAGGGCGTCGGCCAGCGCCGGCAGGCCGGGCTCCAGCGGCCAGGCCTCGGGGCCGGCCGGCCCGGTGCGGGCGAATACCAGGACCTCGACGTCGTACCAGGTGAGATCCTCGTCCGACTCGATCCAGCCCTCCTCCTCGGCGGTCGCCGCGGTGGGGGGGAGCAGCGTGGCCGTGAGGGCCAGCAGGGGCAGCAGGTTCAACAATGGGCGCATCAGGCGGCCTCCCGGCCTGTGAGTCGGGCGAGGACATCGTCCACGAAGGCGAGCCGGGCGTCCAGATCGGGGAGGTCGGCGACCAGCCTGAGCTTGTCCTGGCCGTCGAGCTGGTAGGTCTGCGGCTGCTTCTGGATAAGCTCGATGATCCGGCCGGCATCCACCGCCGGCTCGGCATCGAAGATGATGCGGCCGCCCTGTTCGCCCAGCTCGATCTTGCGGATCCCTAGGGCGGCGGCGCGGAGCTTCAGCCCGGTGACCCGGAAGAGGTTGCTCACCGGATCGGGCAGCAGGCCGAAGCGGTCGATCATCTCCACCTGGAGTTCGCGCAGCCCGTCCTCGTCGGTGGCGCTGGCAATGCGCTTGTAGAGGGTCAGCCGGGTGTGGACGTCGGGGATGTATTCCTCGGGGATGAGGGCGGGGACCCGCAGGTCCACCTCCGGGCCGTGGTCCAGGGGCGCCTCGAGATCCGGCTCCTTGCCCGACTTCAGGGCGTTCACGGCGCGCTCGAGCATCTCCGCGTAGAGGGTGAAGCCCACCTCCTGCATCTGGCCGCTCTGCTCGTCGCCCAGGATCTCGCCGGCGCCCCGGATCTCCAGGTCGTGGCTGGCCAGGGTGAACCCGGTGCCCAGGTCCTCGATGGACTCCAGCGCCTCCAGCCGCTTGATGGCGTCGGCGGTCATGCTCCCCCGCGGCGGGATGAGCAGATAGGCGTAGGCGCGGTGGTGGCTGCGGCCCACGCGGCCGCGCAGCTGGTAGAGCTGGGCCAGGCCGAAGTGGTCGGCGCGGTGGATGAGGATGGTGTTGGCGGAGGGGACGTCGATGCCGGTCTCGATGATGGTGGAGCAGACCAGGACGTTGAAGCGCTGGTGGTAGAAGTCGGACATCACCCGCTCCAGCTCCAGCTCCCGCATCTGGCCGTGGGCCACCCGGACCGAGGCCTCGGGGACCAGCTCCGCCACCTGGCGGGCGGCGCGGTCGATGGTCTCCACCTGGTTGTGGACGAAGTAGACCTGGCCGCCGCGGCGGATCTCGCGCAGGACCGCCTCCTGGATGAGGGCATCCTCCCACTCGGAGACGAAGGTCTTCACCGGCAGTCGCCGCGCCGGCGGCGTGGCGATGACCGAGAGGTCGCGCATGCCGGAGAAGGCAAGGTTCAGGGTCCGCGGGATGGGGGTGGCGGTGAGCGTCAGCATGTCCACCTCGGAGCGCAGCGCCTTGAACTTCTCCTTCTGGCGCACGCCGAAGCGGTGCTCCTCGTCGATGATCACCAGCCCCAGGTCGTGGTAGCTGATGCTGCCCTGGATGAGCTTGTGGGTGCCGATGACGATGTCCACCTTGCCCTCGGCGAGCTCGTCGGCGATGCGCTTCTGCTCCTTCTGGCTCTGGAAGCGGGAGATCACCTCGATGCGCACCGGCCAGTCGGCGAAGCGGTCGCGGAAGGTCTCGTAGTGCTGGTCGGCGAGCAGGGTGGTGGGGACCAGCATGGCCACCTGGCGCCCGCCCTGGACGGCGATGAAGGCGGCGCGCAGGGCCACCTCGGTCTTGCCGAAGCCGACGTCGCCGCAGACCAGGCGGTCCATGGGCTTGTCCGACTCCATGTCGGCGACCACGGCGTGGATGGCCTCGCTCTGATCCTCGGTCTCCTCGAAGGGGAAGCTGGCGGCGAAGGCGGCGTACTCGTCGTCCACGGGGTAGGCGTGGCCGCTGCGCGCCTCGCGCCGGGCGTAGATGTCCAGCAGCTCGGCGGCGACGTCGCGCACCCGCTCGGCGGCCTTGCGCTTGGCCTTCTCCCACTGGCCGCTGCCCAGCTTGTGCACCGGGGCGGACTCGGCATCGGCCCCGGTGTAGCGACTGAGGCGGTCCAGGGCGGAGACGGGGACGTAGAGCTTGTCGCCGCCGCTGTACTCCAGGGTGAGGAACTCCGCCTCCACGCCGCCGGTGTCCAGCCGGGTCAGGCCGGTGTAGCGGCCCACGCCGTGCTCCTCGTGGACCACCGGCGCCCCCTCCTGGAGCTCGGCCAGGTCGCGGATGATGGCGTCGGCATCGCGCTGGCGGCCGGGGCGACCGCGCTCCTGGATGGTGTGGCTGCCGAAGAGCTGGCTCTCGGTGACCACGGCAATGCCGGCGGCCTCCAGCACCAGGCCGCGCTCCAGCGGGGCGACGGTGATGGCCACCGGTGCGTCGTCGGCCAGGAAGGCCTCCCAGTCGGCCACCTGGCGCGGATGGATGCCGCGGCCGCGCAGGAGTTCCCCCAGCGCCTCCCGGCGACCGGAGCTCTCGGCGGCGAAGAGGATGCGGCCGGGGAAGCCGGCCAGGAAGCCCTCCAGGGCCTGCCCGCCGCCACGGCCGCTGAAGGGCAGCTCCGGCGGCGCGCCCGCCGGCAGGTTCAGGCGGCCGGCGCGCTCGGTCTCCTCGAAGGCGCCGGTGCGCACATGGGGGTGCTCCTTGATGCGGCCGAAGAGCTCGTCGGTGCGCAGGAAGAGCTGGTCGGGCTCCAGCAGCGGGCGCTCCAGGTCGTGGCGGCGGCTCTCGTAGCGGCTGGCCACCTCCTCGCCGAAGCGGTCGGCGGCGGCCTCCACGTCGGCGTCGGTGACTACCAGGGCGCCCTCGGGGAGGTAATCGAAGAGGCTCTCGGTGGCCTCGAAGAAGAGCGGGAGGTAGTACTCCAGCCCCGCCGGAGCCAGCCCCTCGCTGACATCCCGGTAGACCGGGCTGCGGGTGGGGTCGCCCTCGAAGTGGACCCGCCAGTTCTCGCGGAAGCGGCGGATGGAGGCCTCGTCCAGGGGGAACTCCTGCGCCGGCAGCAGCCGCAGGCCCTCGACCTTCGCGTCGCTGCGCTGGGTCTCCGGGTCGAAGGTGCGGATGGTCTCGATCTCCTCGTCGAAGAGGTCGATGCGGTAGGGCTCGGTACTGCCCATGGGGAAGAGGTCCACCAGATTGCCGCGGACGGCGTACTCGCCGTGCTCCATGACCTGGGAGACCAGACGGTAGCCGGCGGCCTCCAGGCGGCGACGGAAGGCGTCGGGGTCGAGCTGGTCCCCTACGTCCATGACGAAGGCCTGGCCCGCCACCCAGTCCCGCGGCGGCAGGCGGTGGAGGAGGGTGCGCGCCGGTACCACCAGGACCCCGGAATCCATGGCCGGTAGCCGGTGCAGCGCCGCCAGCCGCTCGGAGACGATCTCCTGGTGGGGGGAGAAGAGGTCGTAGGGCAGCGTCTCCCGGTCCGGGAAGGTGTAGGCGGTGCTGCCGAAGAAGCGCAGCTCCGCCTCCAGCTCCCGGGCGCGGTGGACGTCGGCGACCACGGCCAGCACCGGGCCGCCGTGCTCGCTCGCCGCCTGGTGGATGGTCAGGCCCTCGGCGCTGCCCCGAACCGAGCCCAGGCGGCGGGTGTCACCGGGAGCGGGGAGCGCCAGCGGCGGGAGGAGGGGATCGCTCATGGGGTTGTCCATTGCCGGGGCCGCGGGAAAGGACCCTATTGTAGCGACTCCCCCGACCCCGGTGCCACGGCGGGTTCGGTCCGTTCCATCCGGCGGAGCAGGCCGGCCAGCCGCAGCTCCCGGGCCACCTCCCCGCGCGGGTCGCGCAGCCGTCGCGGCAGGGGCCCCAGGGCGACGCGATTGTCCCGGTCCTCCGGTGGTGACACCAGGCCGACGCGCCCCGGCCAGGTGGCACTCAGGCGCGCAAGGACGGGGTCGGCGGCCCCGGCCCAGAGGTTCACGGCCGCCGTCCCGCCCCGGGCGAGGGCCGCCGCTACCCGGTCGGGGAAGTCGGGGTCGGTGAGCAGGGGCGCGGGGCCGCCGGCATCGAAGGCGTCCACCAGGACCAGGTCCCAGTCGGCGCCCGGGGTGAGCCAGTCTGCTCCGTCCCCCACTTGGACGGCCAGGCGCGGGTCCTCGGGGAGGCCGAACCAGCGCCGGGCGATGACCGGCATCTCCGGGTCGCTGTCCACGGCGGTCACCATCGCCCGGGGGAGGCGGGCCAGGAGGTAACGCACCAGGCTGCCGCCCCCCAGGCCGATGAGCAGCACTCGACCGGGGGCCGGGTTCCAGGCCAGGGGCAGGAGCAGGGCGCGGGTATAGGCCAGCGAGAGCCGCTCCGGCTCCCGCGGATCCATGTGGCTCTGGATGGCGGCCTCCCCGGCGAAGCGCAGCGTACGGCCGCCCCGCTCGGCCACCACTTCCAGGGTGCGATCCGCGTTGACACTGCGGTGGAGCACGACGCCCACGTCGCCCCTCCCTCGATCTGACGGTTTCTGCCATAGTAGGTGGTGCGGCTCGCAATCAAAAGATCGATCGGCGGAATCGACGCGGGCCGGCGCACAATCCCGATGGGGCGGGCCAAGCATCCGCCCCCGTGGAGATGGAGAATGGAGGAGAAGCCATGGAACAGGAACGGGAGCAGCCCCGTTGTGATCAGGTCATCGAGATCCTGCCGGATCCCCTGGTCATTATCGATTCGGACTACCGCATCGTCTCCGCCAACCGCCGCTACAGCGAGGCCTTCGGCTGGTCGCCGGAGGCGGTGGTAGGCCGGCGCTGCCACGAAGTCTCCCACCAGTCCGACGAGCCCTGCAGCCGCCACGGCGAGCACTGCCCGCTGGAGGCGGTCTTCGGCGAGGGCCAGCCGGTCCAGGTGATCCACGTCCACTACGATGCCGACGGGCGGGAGGAGCGGGTCCGCCTCCAGGCGAGCCCCATCCACGACGAGGCGGGCAACATCCGCTACATGGGCGAGGTGGTCCAGCCCCT
>JBNJED010000114.1:0-5017 GCA_051745535.1 Pseudomonadota bacterium
CACCGACTGGACCGCCCCCTTCCTGGGCACCATGGCCTGGCTCATCGTCGCCGTCTCCCTGGGCGCCTACTGGTCCATGTGGCGCCTGCTGGGCCGGGATGAGGCCACCCGCGTGGCCAGCCTCTTCTACCTCAGCCCCCCGGTGACCATGGTCATGGCCTGGGCCGCCTTCGGCGACGGCCTCATCCCCACCGACATCCTCGGACTGGTCGTGGCTGGCCTGGGCGTGATGCTCGTCTACCGGGTGGGGTTCCGGTTCCGGCGCGCATAAAGGCACCTGGCCGGTCCGGGCCTTTGGTGCACTTCGCCGCCGGTATTCGCTCCCCCATCTCCACAGGTGTTGCGATCTGAGATCAATCGCCGGTTCGTCGCCGCAACACCATGGTGGTCAACGCCGGCAAAAAGGTAACCGTCACGGTCGCCGCCCCCAGCAGGCCGAAGAGGACGATGGCGCCCACGCCGCGGTAGAGTTCGGTGCCCTCGCCGGGGATGAAGACAAGGGGCGAGAGCCCGAAGAGGGTGGTCAGGGTGGTCATGGCGATGGGGCGCAGGCGGGTGCGGACCGCCTCCACCACCGCGTCCCGGGCCGAGGCGGCGCCCTCGGCCAGGTTCCGGCGCGCCTGGTCCACCACCAGGATGGGGTTGTTCACCACGGTGCCCATGAGGATGAGGAAGCCGAGCATGGTGATCATGTCGAAGGGCTGCTGGATGGGGCGCAGGCCCACCAGCGGCAGCAGCGACCCCACCCCGTTCATCAGCGCCAGGCCGACGATGCCGCCGGCCACCCCCAGGGGGATGGCGGTCATGATGAGCAGCGGATAGCCCCAGTGGGAGAAGATCGCCACCATCAGCAGGTAGACGATGGCCAGGGCGATGATGAAGTTCCCCGACAGCGCCTCCCGGGTGGCCTGGAGCTGGTCGCTGGCCCCGGAGATGTCGATCCCCACCCCGGCGGGCAGCTCGCCCGCCTCGCGCAGTTCCGGTAGCAGCTCCTCCTTGACCCGCTTCACGCCGGTCTCCAGCGCCACGTCGTCCGGCGGGATGACGTGGAGCGTGACCGTGCGCTGGCCGTTCACGCGGCGGACGGTGCTGGTGTCCACGGTCTCCACCACCCGGGCGACGCTGGACAGGGGCAGGGTGCCGTCCGGGGTGTGGACCAGGGTGTCGGGGAGCCGCTCCAGGGGCAGGTCGCGGCCCTGGCTGCCGTAGAGGTAGAGGTCGAGCTTGTCGTCGCCCAGGAAGAAGTCGTCCACCCAGGCGCCCTCGGTGAGGGCGGCCACGGTAAAGCCGATCTCCCCGGTCCCCAGCCCCAGTTCGGCGGCGCGGTCCCAGTCGGGCCGGATCTCCACCAGCGGCTGGGCCAGGGAGAGGGAGCCGGGGCGGGTCTGGATGCGCGGGTCGTCGAAGAGCTCCTCGGCCCGCCGGTAGACGTCGTCGGCGGTCTGATAGATGGCGGCCAGGTCGGGGCCGGAGATGTCCAGGGTGATGCTGCGGGTGCCGCCGTCGTTGCTGGAGATGATGGAGCCCTTGGCGGCGAAGGCGCGCATGCCGGGGTACTGCTCGTAGAAGCGGGTGATCTCGTCCATGAGCGCCTCGATGTGGTCCGGGTCCAGGGTCTCGGAGATGATCCGGATGTTCTCGGGGCTTACCTGCATGTTCAGGTAGGCGATGGGCGGCACCTCGGTTTCGCCGTCGGCATAGGCGTCACCGTCGGCCTCCACGTGGGGGAGGAAGTGGTTCTCCACCTCCTCGGCGATGGCGCGCATCTCGTCCAGGTTGTACCCCGGCGGGGCGTTCATGGTGGCGAAGGTCTTGGCCTCCTCCCCCTCGGGCAGGTATTCCGCCGGCGGGGTCAGGACGAGGATGATGGCGGCGCTCGCCACCACGGTCACCGCCAGGGTGGCGCCCCGGCGCAGGGGGGTGGCGACCAGGGCGCCCACCAGGGCCATGACCCCCGCCATCCAGCGGCTGCCGGCCTCCACGTGGCGGGCGGCGCGGTCGCCGAAGTCCAGCCGGGCGGCCAGGGCGGGGACCACGGTCACCGCCACCAGCATGGAGGCGAGGATGGCCGAGGAGATGGCGATGGCCACGTCGGAGTAGAGCTGCCCCGCCTCCTCCTGGATGAAGAGGATGGGCAGGAAGACCAGCACCGTGGTCATGGTGGAGGCGAGCACCGCCGGCCAGACCTCGCGCACCCCGGCCAGGGCGGAGTCGAAGCGGCCCAGGCCGCGGCGCCGGTGGCGCTCGGTGTTCTCCAGCACCACGATGGTGTTGTCGATGGTCATGCCGATGGCGAAGGCCACGCCGGCCAGGGAGATGACGTTGATGGTCCGGCCGGTGAGCATGAGCCCCAGGAAGGCGGCGATGGCCCCCAGCGGGATCCCCACCACGCCCACCAGGGTCGCGCGGCCGGAGCGCAGGAAGAGGTAGAGCACCAGGGTGGCGAACAGCGCGCCGATCCCCAGATTGGTCCAGATGTTGGCGATGGAGGCCTCGACGTAGCGGGCGTCGTCGGCCGTGAGGTTCAGGCGCAGCCCCTCGGGATTGAGGACCTCGTCGTTCACCGCGGCCACCTCCTCCATCATCGCCTCCTTGATGGCGATGACGTTGGAGCCGCTCTCCCGCCGCACCTGCAGCCCCAGCACCGGCTGGCCGTTGATGAAGGACTGCTGGCGGATGCGGCCGTGGTCGTAGACCACCTCCGCCACGTCCCCCAGGCGGATGACGCTGTCCCCCTCGCGGCGGACCACCATGGACTCCATGTCCTCCGGCTCGTCGAAGCGGCCCACGGTGCGCAGGAGGAAGCGCCGCTTACCGGCGTCGATCTCGCCGCCGGAGACATCCTGGTTGCGCGCCTGGATGGCCTCGCGCAGCTCCGGCAGGCTGATGTCGCGCTGGGCCAGTGCCGCCTCGTCCACCCGGACCTGCACCTGGCGCTGGGCGCCGCCGCCCACCGTCACCTCGGAGACGCCGGAGACGCTCTCCAGGCGCGGGCGAACGCGGTCCTCCACGAAGTCGCGCAGCATGTCGATGTCCAGCCCGCGCGGGTTCCCCTCCAGGGGCGCGATGCGGAAGTACATGAAGGCGTTGGAGGAGAAGGAGGTGGCGACGATGCGCGGCTCGTCCACGTTCTCCGGGTAGTCGGGGACCTGGCTCAGGGCGTTGTTGACCTGGATGAGGGTCTCGTTGATGTCGACGCCGAAGGGGAACTCCAGCTCGATCTCCGCCGAGCCGCTGGAGGCAGAGGCGGTCATGCGCTGGAGGTTGGGGACGTTGCGCAGGAAGCGCTCCTGCTCGATGAGGATCTCCTTCTCGATGTCCTGGGGCGTCGACCCCGGCCACGCCGTCTCCACGGTGACCGTGCGCACCTCCAGGTCCGGGATCATCTGCACCGGGATGCGCGTCGCCGCCGCCAGACCGATGACCACGACGATGAGGGCGACGACGGCGACCAGGTGGCCGTGGCGGATGACCCCGGCGAACATCAGTCGTCCCCGTCCTTGGTGGCCTCGTCGGCCACGCGGACCGTCATGTCGGCTTCAAGCGCCTCGTTGCCGCGGTGGACCACCCGCTCGCCGCCCTCCAGGCCGGAGCGCACCGCCACCCGGTCGCCGAAGGCGGCGCCCAGCTCCAGGCGGCGCTCGGTTACCTTGTAGCGATCCTCCTCCCCCTCGGACGGCTCCGCGACCCAGACCGTGACGCGGCCGTCGGGGTAGCGGTTCAGGGCGTCCCGGGGGACGGCCGGGGCCTGCTCGCCGGTGTCCAGGCGCAGGCGCCCCTCCACCCCCATGCCGGGAAGGGCCACGAAGGCCTCCGGCGGCCGGGCGCGCAGGCGGAAGGTGCGGGCGGCGGAATCGGTCACCGGCACCCGGGTGGCGATGGTGGCGGCCAGGGTCCGGCCGTCGGGGAGGAGGAGTTCCAGCTCCGCCCCCTCGTCCAGGCGGCGGTAGTAGTCCTGGGGGACGGCGAAGTCGATGCGCAGGTTGTCGGTATCCACCAGGCGCAGGAGTTCGTTACCCGGCGTCACCCACTCCCCCAGGTCGACGTTGCGGGTGTGGATGACCCCGGCGAAGGGGGCGGTGACCCGGTGGCGGCGCAGGGCCACCTCGGCCCGCTCGCGCTCCGCCCGCAGCCGGGCCAGCTCCGCCTCGGCCACGGCCACCGCGCTCTCCCGGGCGCGGACCTCGGTGGTGGGGATGTTCTCGCCGGCGTCCATGGAGGCCGCCTCCTCGTAGCGCCGCCGCGCCTCCGCCAGGGCCGCCTCGCCCTCCCGGGCCGCGGCGCGGGCGGCGCTGGCGTCCGCCTCCGCCGGCTCGGCGTCCAGCCCCACCAGCCGGTCGCCCTCGTCCACCCGGTCCCCGGCGTCCACGCGGACCTCGTCCACCAGTCCGGCCACCGCGGCGGAGATCCGGGAGCTGCGCAGCGCCGTCACCGTCCCGTTCAGGCGGACCTCCTCGATGACCGGCGCCCGCTCCACCGTGGTCAGCGCCACCGGGGGTGCGTCGGCCATCGCGGGCAGCGGCAGCAGCAGGGCGAGGAGGGCGAGGGGCGGTACCGAGGGGATCTTCCGTTTCACGGGGCGCTCCGCTGTGGTCGGTGTCGTCTCCCTTCGAGGGTAGTACGGACGTGGAGGTTCCGGGGGTGATCCCGCGGGGATCGGGAATTGCGGCTAAGGCCCCCGGCCCTCCCCGGCTTGAGCATGGACGAAACCATCTTCCTGTTAGTGCCATAGATCGTTTCATAATACGCTCCAGTGATCCAGTTAACTGTTTGCCATATCTGGTAATTCCTACTAATGTTTCGTGTCATATTCGTTTCAGTAGAGGGGCGGGATGCAGGTCTCCATCGACCAGGTTCTGAGTCGGCTGCGACGGCTGGGGACGGCCTCCCGCGCCGAGCTGGTGGCCGCCCTGGGGGCCAGTGCGGCGACGATCTACCGCCGGTTGCAGGAGGCCGAGGCGCAGGGGCGGGTGGCCCGCTTCGGTCGGGGGCCGGCGACCCGGTACGCCCTGCGCGG
>JBNJED010000115.1:0-5010 GCA_051745535.1 Pseudomonadota bacterium
CCGGCGACGTCGTAGACGGCGTCGAAGACGGCGTACTGGGCCGGGTCGGTGTCCTGGAACTCGTCGATGAGGGCCACCGGGTACTGGCCCCGGATGGCCGCGGCCAGGTCGCCGCCGCCGTCCCCCTCCAGGGCGGTGCGCAGCCCGGTGACCAGGTCCCCGAAGTCGAGTTCGGCGTGGTCGCGCTTGGCCGCCTCGAAGCGATTCCGGATCCAGGCGGCGGCGTGCTCCAGGAAGGGGCGACCGTCGGTCTCCAGCGCCCCCGCCCGGTCCAGGCCGGCGAGGGCCGGGGGCAGGTCGTCGGGCAGGGATTCGCCCTTCTTCAGCTTGGCGCGCATGCCGGCAGGGCCCAGGAGCTCGAAGACCTTCGCCCCGTAGCCCGGCGGCGTGACCAGGCCCGGCTGCTCCGCCCACGCCTGCAGGTCGGCGAGGAGGTCATCCGGCTTTCTGTAGGACTGCTTGTTGAGGGCGGGCAGGGCCTCGCGGAAGCCCGCCGCCACCGCCTCGAAGTTCCCCCGGATGGGCTCCTTGATGGCCTCCAGGGCCGCCAGACGGTCGCTCAGGAGCCGGTCCCGGGCGGTGTCGTCGGGGGTCGGGAGGGGCGCCTCCAGCCAGGGGCGGATGCGCGCCTTCAGGGCGTCGGGGTCGCCGCCCAGGTGGCCCATCAGCAGTTCCGCCTCGCCATCGGGGCGGGGGACCACCTGGCTGCGCCAGTAGTCGCGCACCGCCTCGGTGAGCCGCTCGCTGGTATCCGGCTCCAGCCGCTGGTGGAAGAGGTGGCGGCTGCGGAAGGCGTGCTCCCGGAGCATGCGCTGGCTGAAGGCGTGGATGGTGTGGATGGCCGCCTCGTCCATCCACTCCGCAGCCACCTCCAGCCGCCGGGCGCAGCCGGGATGGTCGGCCGCCGGGTAGGCGGCCACCAGCTGCGCCAGGAACTCCTCCTCGATGGCTTCCGGGGCGCGGAAGGCCGCCGCGGCCTCCCCCAGGCGGTGGCGGATGCGATCCCGCAGCTCCCGGGTGGCGGCGGTGGTGAACGTCACCACCAGGATCCGGGGGGGCAGCAGCGGCTCGCGGTAGCCGTTCTCGCCGCCGTGGCCCAGGACCAGGCGCAGGTAGAGGGCGGCGATGGTCCAGGTCTTCCCGGTGCCGGCGCTGGCCTCGATGAGGCGGCTGCCGTGGAGGGGGAAGGCGAGGGGGTCCAGGTGGTTCTCGCTCACGAGGCCGCCTCCTCGTCTTCCGGGCGGCGGACCGAGTCGAAGAGGGGCCGGTAGAGGGCATCCCGCCAGTGGTCGAAGGCCTCGCCCAGGAGGTCGTCGGCGTCGGGGAAGGTCCGTCGCAGGTGGGGGTCCCCCTCCATCTCCCCGGCCTGGTTGTGGCCGTCCCCGGCGTAGGCGCGGGCCGCGGCGTCGGCCGGGGTGACCTTCTCCGAGCCCTCCGCCTCCAGGGCGGCGATGGCGGTCCGGGCGGTGACCGGTAGCGGCTGCTGCTGGCCCTCCACCCAGGCGCCCAGCAGGGCCGTGAGGTGGTCGGCCGCCGCACCGGCGCCCAGCGGGAGCAGTTGCAGGGTCGCGATGGGGGTGCGACCGCGCTGCGGCTTGTCCGCCGGGCAGAAGAAGAGGGTGGTCAGCGGGGTGCCGCCGGCGCACGCCAGCAGGTGGGCGATCCAGGGCTCGGCCAGCCGGTCCAGTCGGCGGTAGGGCGGGCCCTGCTGGGCCAGGCGGCTCACCTCCCAGGCCAGCCGCACCGGGAAGCCGGCGGCGTCCCGGCGCAGGCCGGGGAGCCAGCCGGTGACGGTGACCTCGCCGCTGGTGAAGGCGAGTTCCAGCGGCTCCTCCGCGGGGGCGGTGCACCCGGCCATGGCGTCGCCCAGGGTCTCCAGCAGGGCGCCGGCGTCGGCGTGCAGGGCCTCGGCGGCGCGCTGGCCCGGGAGGCCGTCGGGGAGTTCGCCCGCGCGCGCCAGCCGCTGGAGCCCGGCGTCCAGGCCGGCCTCCCGGGCCGTCTCGTCGGCGGCCGCCGGCAGGTTGCCGGCCACCAGCCGGCGGCGGAGCTGCCACGCCGTGAGGCCGTCGAGGCCGAAGGGCTCCACGTCCTCGTCGGCGGCCTCCGGCTCCTCCAGCCGGGTGCGCAGGCGGTCGTGGAAGAGGGCGCGCACCGGGTTCTTCCAGAAGGCGACCAGTTCGCCGATCCCGAGCTGGGCCCCCGTCGGCGGCGGCAGGCGCTCCGGCTCGGCCGCCCCCGGGCCGGGTCCGCCGGCGGCGGGGGCCCACTCGTGGGCGTAGGTGAAGAGCGGCCCGGTATCGTCGGCGGGGAAGTTGGCCCGGCTGAAGGGCTGCAGCGGGTGGACCACCGTGAGGGTTTCCAGGAGGTCGTCCCCGGCGGCGGAGGTCCAGCCGGCGGCCAGGTGGTCGCGGAGCTGGCCCACCAGCACCGAGGGCGGCTGCTCGCTGTCGTCGCGGATGCTGCGGCCCGCCCAGCTGATGTGGAGGTGGTCCCGGGCGGAGAGCAGCGCCTCCAGGAAGAGATAGCGGTCGTCCTCCCGCCGGGAGCGGTCGCCGGGGCGGTAGTCGCCGTTCATCAGGTCGAAGTCGGCGGGGACCGGGGTGCGCGGGTAGGCGCCGTCCTCCATGCCCAGCAGGCAGACCACCCGGAAGGGGATGGCGCGCATGGGCATGAGGGTGGCGAAGTTCACCGCGCCGGCCAGGAAGCGCTGGGCCAGGCCGGTCTCGTCCACCGCCGCCAGCCAGTGCTCGCGGACCACCGTCAGCGGCAGGGCCTCGTCCAGCCCGGCCTCCTCGCAGCGCGCCTCCCACGCCTCCAGCGCCTCCTCCAGCCGGACCAGGGTGAGGCGGTCGTCCTCCTCCACCGGCTCCAGGAAGTCGGCCAGCAGGGCGCGCAGCGTGGTTCCCCACTCGGCGGGGGGGCGGGGTTGGGAGAGGGCGGTGCGCCACTGGCGGAGGCGCTCCACCAGATCGGCCAGGGGGCCGGCGGCGGCCGCCTCCAGCCCGCCCACCTCGGCGAAGGGCTCGATGTCGTTCCAGGGGCCGCTGTCGCCGGCGGCATAGCCCAGGAGCATGCGGCGCAGGCCGAAGGCCCAGGTGTGGCCGTCGGTCGCTGGCAGGCCGAGGCCGGCGCGCTGGTCGCCATCCAGGCCCCAGCGGATCCCGGCCCCCTCCGCCCAGCGGTGGAGACGGTTGAGGTCGGCGGCGGTGAGGCCCAGGCGCTGGCGCACGGCGGCCACGTCCAGCAGGTCCAGGAGCTCGCCGACACCGCTGCGGGCGCGGGGGAGCTGCAGGAGCTGCTCCAGGGCCACCAGCACCGGGGCGCGGCCGCGCTGGCCCTGGTCGGAGATGGTGAAGGGGAGGTGGCGCGGGTCGTCCGCCGCCAGCCGGCCGAAGACGGCGCGGATGTGGGGGGCGTAGCGCTCGATGTCGGGGACCATGACGATGACGTCCCGCGGGCGCAGGGTGGGATCGGCATCGAAGCGCGCCAGGAGCTGGTCGTGGAGGATCTCCACCTCCCGCTGCGGGCCGTGGCAGACGTGGAAGCGCAGGGAGTCGTCGTCGCCGGCCATCGGCGGCCACGCCGCCCGGGTCTCGGCCGGCGGGCGGAGGTCGCGGATATCGTCCTGGAGCTGGTGGAGCAGGGTGTCGCCGCCGGGGGAGTCGAACAGGTCGATGCGCTGCCACGGCAGGGCCTCGAAGAGGTCGCGGTAGCCGCTCGGCTCATCGTGCTCGTCCAGCAGCCGGACGTAGTCGCGTCCCTGCTTGCCCCAGGCGGCCAGCAGGGGATGGGCGTGGGCGTGGAGGTCGGCCTCGTCCAGCTCCGCCGGCATGCCGGGGCGGCGGGCGTGGCGGCTGGCGGCGGCGCGCAGGAGGTCGCGGTCGGCGACGATGTCGGCCCAGTAGTGCTCGCAGGGGTTGTGGACGCAGAGCAGCACCTGGCTCACCCGCGCCACCCCCTCCAGCGCCTCCAGCGCCTGCTGGGGCAGGGAGGAGATCCCGAAGACCACCACCCGGCGAGGCAGCCCGGCCGGGCGTTCCGTCAGCCGGGCGGCGGCCTCGCGGAAGCGGGTGTGGATGGTCGCGCGGCTGGTGGCCGCCGACTCCGGTGGGAGGTCCGCGAGCAGGGCGCGCCACAGCGCCGGCTGCCAGGCCTGGTCCGGCGGCACGGGGCGGGTCTGGCCGCGGGCGTCCGGGATCTCGTCGCGGCCCTCGGCCCAGGCGGCGAGCCAGTCGGCGCGGTAGACCTGGTACTGGTCCAGGAGGTCGGCCAGGCGGCCGGCCAGCTCGTGGCGCTTGCGGCCGTCGGGGTCATCGGCCAGGAAGCCGGCCAGGGGGGCGAAGGCCGGCTCTCCGGCCAGATCGGGCAGCAGCCGCATGAGGCGCCAGGTCAGCGCCTCCTTGTCGAAGGGCGAGGCGGTGGGCACCGCCTCCGGCCCCAGCACGGCCCGGTAGGCGGACCAGAGGAAGCGCGAGGGGAGCTGGATATCCAGGGCGGCGGCGATCCCCAGCCCCGGCTCCGGATCGTCGGGGTCCCGCGCCAGGGCCAGGCGCAGCCACTGGGCGATACCGTTGGACTGGACCAGGAGGGTCTCGTTCTCCAGCGGCCCCAGGGGGTGGCGGCGCAGCCACTCCACGGCCAGGCCCCGCAACGTCTCCATGCGGTTGCCGTGGACGACCATGAAGCCGGGGCGGAGGGTCGGGGACGGTTCCACTGGGCTGCGCTCTTCCTTGATCCGTTCGGGGTCCGGGCCGGGGGCGGATTACTCGCCGGCGTGGTCCTCGTGGTCGGCGGGATCCGCCGCCTCCAGGGCGGCCAGCCAGTCGGCGGCGTAGTCGCCGGCCAGCAGCACCATGGCGGCGGCGATGGAGCCGTCGTCGTTCTCGGCCGAGAGGGTGTAGCGGCCCTCGTCCAGGGTGGCCATCTCGCGCAGGAGCTCGCCCACGGTGACGTCGTCGGGGTCGAGGTCGCCGGTGAGGATGGCCTCCATCCGGGTGGGTTCGGTCATGG
>JBNJED010000116.1:0-4896 GCA_051745535.1 Pseudomonadota bacterium
TACATCTCCTTCTCGACGATGTCGGTGACCTCGCCGATGGAACGCTTGAAGAGTTCGGTGGACTCCATGACCGGCAGGCGCAGCTCGCGGTAGCCGTAGCCGCGCACCACGCGCCGGACCGCCGCCTCCAACTGCTGCCACCAGGGGGTCTCTGCCGGCAGGCGATCACCCATGCCGCGGATACCGCGCAGGGGCTGGATGCGACCCTCAGCCATCGTTGCGGTCCTCCAGGTCGCGGCGATAGGCGCGGGCGGCGGCGGGATTGTCCAGAGCGCGCTCGATGCGCTCCCCTAGTCTCAGAGCCGCCGCATCGGACTCATCCACGGCGTCGATATAGCGCTCCAGAAATCCCCGGGCAGAGAGGTACTCCTCCCGCTGGTACTGGACCTCGGCCAGTTCCTGCAGGAACCGGGGAGGCGCCCCGTCGATCTCCACGGCGCGGCGATAGTAGTCCGCGGCCTCCTCCAGACGCTCGGCCTCTTTCAGGCACTCCCCGGCATTGCCCAGGGCCCGGTCCCGGCGCTCGTAGACCGGGTCAGCGGCCGCCGTCTCGAAGGCCTCCACCGCGCCGTCGACATCACCCTGGTCGCAGCGGAAGACGCCCACGTTGTTGTTCAACGCCGGTGCTTCCGGCGTGGCATCCAGCGCCGCCGCGTAGTGCTCCCGGGCCTGTTCCGGATCTCCAAGGCGACGGTAGAGTTCCGCCAGGTAGTGATGGGCATCGCCGTGGTCGGCGTCGAAATCGAGGGCCCGCTCCAGCTTGGTTCGCGCCCGCTGGTGATCCCCCTGCTCCAGGTAGGCGAGCCCCAGCCGCGCATTGGCCTCGGCTGCACGCGCAGAATCACCCTCCTCCGCGGACTCGGGCCCGCTGGCACAGCCGGCCAGCAGACTCATCCCCAGGGCAAACCACAGGGCAGCCGACCACCTCATGCCGGCCCCTCCGTCACCACCGGGACCTGCCGAAAGCGCCGTTTGGTCTTGTCGAGGAACTGGCCAGCGAGCTGGCCGCAGGCGGCGTCGATATCCTCTCCCCGGGTCTTGCGGGTAACGGTGACGTAACCGGCCCGGATGAGGCGATCGCGGAAGTCGTTCACCGCCGCCATCTCCGGCGCCGTATAGCCCGATTCGGGGAAGGGATTGAACGGGATCAGGTTGATCTTGGAGGGGATCCCCTTGAGCAGCCGTGCCAGCTCGCGGGCGTGCTCCGGGGCGTCGTTGACACCCTGGATGAGCACGTACTCGAAGGTGATCTTCCGCCGGGCCTCGCCTTCCACGTAGTGGCGGCACGCCGCCAGGAGCTCCTCGATGGGATACTTCTGGTTGAGCGGCACGAGCTCGTCGCGCAGCGAGTCGTTGGGGGCGTGCAGGGAGATGGCGAGGCTGACGTTGCTCACCTCCCGCAGCCGGTAGAGGGCCGGCACCACCCCGGAGGTGGAGAGCGTCACCCGCCGTCGGCCCAGGCCGTAGGCGTTGTCGTCCATCATGATCTCCATGGCGCGGACGACATTGTCGAAGTTGAGCAAGGGCTCGCCCATACCCATGAGGACGACATTGGTGAGCAGGCGCTTGCTGGCCCGGGGGTCGTGGCCCAGGGCCTCCGCCGCCACCCGGACCTGGGCGATGATCTCCGCCGAGGTCAGGTTGCGGTTGAAGCCCTGGTGGCCGGTGGCGCAGAAGCTGCATTCCAGGGCGCAGCCCACCTGGGAGGAGACGCAGAGGGTCCCGCGCCCGTCCTCAGGGATGAAGACGGTCTCGATGGCGTTGCCATCCGCGAGTTCCAGGAGCCACTTGCGGGTGCCGTCACTGGCGGTGCGGTCGGCGATGACCGTGGGCACGTCCACGCGGGCGTTCTCGGCCAGCCGGGCGCGCAGCGGCTTGGAGAGATTGGTCATCTCCCCGAAGTCGCTGACCCCCATCTGGTGGATCCACTTCTGCACCTGGGCCGCCCGGAAGGGCTTCTCGCCGAGCCCCGTAAGGAACTCGGCGAGGCCCTCGCGATCGAGACCCAGCAGATTGACGGGACCCTCGGTGGCCATGGCGGCGGGCTCTCCGGCGGCGCTATCAGCCGCGACTGTGAATGTCGTTGCTGTCGAAGAAGAAGGCGATCTCGGTGGCCGCAGTCTCCGGGGAATCAGAGCCGTGGGCGGCGTTGGCGTCGATGCTCTCGGCGTAGTCGTGGCGGATGGTGCCCGCCTCGGCCTCGGCCGGGTTGGTCGCCCCCATGATCTCGCGGTTCTTGCGGATGGCGTCCTCGCCCTCCAGCACCTGGACCATGATGGGACCGGACATCATGAACTCCACCAGGGCGTTGAAGAAGGGCCGCTCGCGGTGGACCGCGTAGAAGCCCTCCGCCTGCTCGCGGCCAAGATGGGTCATGCGGGCGGCGACGATCTGCAGACCGGCGCGCTCGAAGCGCGAATAGATCTCGCCGATGACGTTCTGGGCCACCGCGTCGGGTTTGATGATGGAGAGGGTACGCTCGACAGCCATGCTGACTCCCTGTATGGACGCTGAATGCGGGATGGAAAAACGGCGATTATACGCCGCCCGCGGCCCGGCTGCCAACGTGGCGGGATGCGGCGTTCAGTCCTCGCGCTCGTCCATCCAGGTCATCTGGATGGCCTCGAGGATCTTCTCGCTGGAGCCCTCGGGGTCATCGTTGAACTCCTCCAGCTCGGTGACCCAGCGGTGGAGGTCGGTGAAGCGCACCCACTGCGGGTCCACGTCGGGGTGGGCCTCATCCAGGGCGATGGCGATGTCTCGGCTGTCGGTCCACTTCATGGCGGAAACTCTCTGTCAGGGATGAGTTCGGGGCGTCGATGGACTGAGTCGGTGGGCGGGGAGGCGGGGCATCAGGGCCTCGACGGCAGGGATGCCGTCGTGGAGCCTACATGGACGTATGTACGGCGTCCCTGATGCCCCGCCTCCCCGGTCGCCGACCTATCCAGTCCATCAGGGGCCAAGGATTCCTGCCTGTACGGGTCTAACGGGGTCCGGGGGACTCAGTGTCCCTCGGAGACCATGTTGATGGTGTACTTGGGGATCTCCACCACCAGGTCCTCGCCGGCGACCTGGGCCTGGCAGGAGAGGCGGGACTCCGGCTCCAGGCCCCAGGCCTTGTCCAGCATGTCCTCCTCGTCCTCGGTGGGCTCGCCGAGGGAGTCGTAGCCCTCGCGCACGATAACGTGGCAGGTGGTGCAGGCGCAGGACTTCTCGCAGGCGTGCTCGATCTCGATCCCGTTGGCCAGCGCGGCATCGCAGATGCTCGTACCGGCCTCGGCCTCGATGGCCTCGCCCTCGGGGCAGATCTCCTCGTGGGGGAGAAAGATGATCTGGGGCATGATTTCGCTCTCCGTGGGCGGTCAGGCGTCGTGGAACTCTTCCACTCGGTGGCCGGCCAGGGCCTCGTTGATGCCGGCATCCATACGCCGCTGGGCGAATTCGGCGGTGGTGTTCTCCACCGCCTCCAGGGCGCGACGGATGGCGGTGGTATCGTCCCCGTCCCGGGCCCGGCGCAGCTCGGCAAGGCTCTCGTCGATGGCCGCGCGCTCCTCGTTACTGAGGAAGCGCTCGCCATCGGCGGCCAGGGCGGCCTCCACGGCCTCCAGGGTGCGGTCGGCCTCCACCTGCTGCTCGCGCAGGCTGCGGGCGGCGACATCCTCCTCGGCGTGGGTCATGGACTCGCGCAGCATGCCCTCGATCTCGCCCTCGGTAAGGCCGTAGGAGGGCTTGATCTGGATACTGGCCTCGGCGCCGGTGGTCTCCTCCTGGGCGGCGACGGACAGGAGGCCGTCGGCGTCCACCTGGAAGGTCACGCGGATGCGGGCCGCCCCGGCCACCATGGGCGGGATGCCGTGGAGGTTGAACTGGCCCAGGGAGCGATTGTCCGCCACCAGCTCGCGCTCGCCCTGGACCACGTGGATCCCCATGGCGGTCTGGCCGTCCTTGAAGGTGGTGAACTCCTGGGCGCGCGCCACCGGGATGGCAGTATTGCGCGGGATGACCTTCTCGGTAAGGCCGCCCATGGTCTCCAGACCCAGGGAGAGCGGGGTGACATCCAGCAGGAGCATGTCGTCGTCGGGCCGGTTGCCGGCCAGCAGATCGGCCTGCCGGGCGGCGCCGATGGCGACCACCTTGTCCGGGTCGATGGAGACCAGGGGCTCACGGCCGAAGGTCTCCCCCACCCGCTGGCGTACCAGCGGCACCCGGGTGGAGCCGCCGACCATGACCACCTCGCGGATCTCGTCGGCCTCGATGCCGGCATCGCGCAGGGCGCGGCGGCACGGGGTCAGGGTCCGGCGGACGATGGGCTCCACCAGCTCGTCGAAGGTGGCGCGGTCCAGGTGGCCGGACCAGTGGCGACCGTCGCCCAGGTCCACCTCGACGGGGGCGGTGTCGGCCTCGGTGAGGGCCTCCTTGGCGGCGCGGGCATCGCGCTTGAGGCGACCCACCAGGCGGGTGTCCTCGGTGTCGCCGATCCCGGCCTGCTCGATGATCCACTCGGCCACCACGCGGTCGATGTCGTCACCGCCCAGAGCAGAGTCGCCGGCGGTGGCCAGGACCTCGAAGACGCCCTGGGTGAGCCGCAGGACGGAGACGTCGAAGGTGCCGCCGCCCAGGTCGTAGACCACGTGGACGCCCTCGGCCTCCTGATCCAGGCCGTAGGCGACGGCGGCGGCGGTGGGCTCGTTGAGCAGCCGCAGGACCTCGACCCCGGCGAGCCGGGCGGCATCCTTGGTGGCCTGGCGCTGGGCGTCGTCGAAGTAGGCGGGCACGGTGATCACCGCCCCGTGGAGCTCGTCGCCCAGGCTGGCCTCGGCGCGATGGCGCAAGGTGCGCAGGATCTCCGCGGAGACCTGGACCGGGGTGACGTCGCCGCCGGCGGTCCGGATGCGC
>JBNJED010000117.1:0-4870 GCA_051745535.1 Pseudomonadota bacterium
GTCGGCGGTGGACGCCCTCAAGGCGGGCGCCTTCGACTACATCCGCAAGCCCTTCGACAACGCCGAGCTGGTCCACACCGTGGAGCGCGCCCTGGAGCACCAGCGGCTGTCCCGCGAGAACGAGCAGCTCCGCCAGCAGGGGACTACCTCGGAGGAGGCGGGCCTGGTGGGCCGCTCCCCGGCCATGGAGGAGGTGGAGCGGCTCATCCGGGCGGCGGCGGCCTACGACTGCGGCGTCCTCATCACCGGGGAGAGCGGTACCGGCAAGGAGCTGGTGGCCCAGCGCATCCACCAGCTCTCCCCCCGGGCGGCGGCCCCCTTCGTGGCCATGAACTGCGCCGCCGTGCCGGAGAACATCATCGAGAGCGAGCTCTTCGGCTACGTGCGGGGCGCCTTCACCGGTGCCGACCGCAACAAGCAGGGGCTGCTGGAGAAGGCCGAGGGCGGCACCCTCTTCCTGGACGAGATCAACAACAGCTCCCTGGCGCTGCAGGCCAAGCTCCTGCGGGTGCTCCAGGACGGCACCTACTACCGCATCGGCGATACCGAGCCGCGCACCCTGGATGCCCGGGTGCTGGCGGCCAGCAACCGCGACCTGCCGGAGCTCATCGAGGCCGGCGAGTTCCGCCACGACCTCTTCTACCGCCTGCGGGTGGTGGAGATCGCCCTGCCGCCTCTGCGCGAGCGCCGCGACGACATCCCCCTGCTGGCCAACTACTTCCTGCACAAGCACGCCCGGCGCCTGGACCGCCAGGTCACCGGCATCGAGACCCGGGTCCTGGGGGCGCTCATGCGCCACGACTGGCCGGGTAACGTCCGGGAGCTGGAGAACGTCATCCAGCGGATGATCATCTTCGGCCGCGGGGAGAAGCTCGACGCCGACGCCCTGCCGCCGGAGCTCACCAGCGCCCCCGAGGGGCGGACCCGGGCCCTGGACTACATCCACCCCCAGAGCCTGGAGGAGCTGGAGGCGTGGTTCATCGACAAGACCCTGCGCGAGCAGGACTGGGACCGCGGCATGAGCGCCGAGATCCTGGGCATCGACAAGTCCACCCTCTGGCGCAAGATGAAGCGCTACGGGATCAGCGATAAGTGAGTGCCATCCGCCGCCATGCTGCCCTGACCCTCGCCCTGATGGGGGTCGGCATGGCCCTGCCGGCGACGGCCGCCGCGGATGGGGAGGCGGCGCTGGAAGGTCGCGTGGAGGCGCTGGAGGAGCGGGTCCAGCGGTTGGAGCAGCAGCTGGAACAGCGCCTGGGTCAGGCTCCAGAGTCGGACGAGGGCCAGGAGACGGAGGCGGACCGTCGCTCCGGCGAGGGGCGGGCCGGGGAGGGCCGCCTGCAGGCACGGTACTGGCTTGGCAAGGAGGATCCCTTCCAGGAGGGCGAGGCAGAACCCCGGGCCCGCGGCGCCATGGGCCTGCCCGAGCGCCTCACCCTGGACCCCGAGGAGTTCGACCTGCCGGACACCGGCACCTTCAGCCAGTGGCGGAATCCCGCCCGTTACCCGGTGGTCGCGGTGGAACTCACCGGCCGGTTGATCACGGAGGCGGGCACCCACGAACTGGTGATCCGTCCTCAGCCCGTGGCGGAGGGCGGCGCCGGTCGCCGCACCCGCATGCGGGTGCGGGTGGCGCTGGCCGGGGAGACGGTACTGGATACCGGCCTCACCGACCGCCGGGCGGAGCACCGCGCCGACCTGCCGGAATTCGAGGGCGAGCGAGCGCTCACCATCGAGGTGCTGGCGCAGGGGGAGGGTGTCGGCCCCAGTCCCACCGGGTCGGCGGTTCTCCTGCGGATGAAGCCGCCGGGCGCGGCCCGGCTCCGCCCCCTGGCGGACTTCGTCGCCCTGCCCTGACCTCCAGTAGGCGCCAGGTTACCGCAGCCGCCGCCAGGACTGCCGGCCGACGGAGCCGGGCGGACGTTCCTCCTCGATGGTCTCGACCTCCCCCGAGGTCCCCGCGGTGAACTTCACCTCGCCGGCCCCCTCCTCCCCGGTATCCAGGATCTGCGGCATGGTCGGCATGCCGGATTCGCTCCTGCGGCCGCTGGCAGCGACCTTGTCGTCACCGCCGTCGGGATCGGCGACCTGGTCGTCGCCGTCCACCTTCCCATCCCCGCTGACATCGAAGGGGGTGCGGTTCAACCGCGCGCCGCTGACGGCGTCGAGCTCCATGAGCCAGCCGGTGCCGCCATAGCCGCAGACGTCGCCGCTGGGGATCCGGGTGGTAAAGACCACGCGGCCGCCGCGTAACTGCGGGCTGTCGACGACGCGTTCGCCCGCGGAGGGCAGATCCAGATACCAGCCGTCGTGCTGGTGGTCCAGACGCTGGTTGCTGGTCACGCGCACGTCGGTGTCGTCGACGGTGCCCTCCCAGGTCACCTCCTGCTCCAGCAGGTCGTCGGCGGCGACCGTGTCCCCCTCGTCCAGAATGCCGTAGAAGGACTGCCGACCCTGGCCCACGGCATCGGCATCGCCGGGTTCCAGGTATTGGCCGGTGCCGAAGTAGACCATGAACCCGTCACCCTCCGGATGGCGTGTCACCTGGGGCGCGCTGGTGATGGGCTGGCGCTCACCGTCGGGGCTCCTGGCCTGGAAGAGGGGGTCGCCGTCGTTGGCAATCCCCCAGCCGCTGTGGCCGGTGCTGCTGACGTCGAACTTCCAGAGGTTGCCGCGCAGATCGCCGGCATAGACGGCGTCCACCACGGCGTCGCCGTCGAGGTCCACGGGGGTGGCGGTGGCCAGGCCATTGGGGCTGTCGGCGCTACCGGCGCCGGTATCCAGTCGGATGTAGTCGTCCCCGGACCAGCCGTCGCGTCCGGCATCGATGGGGGCGATGAAGAGGCTGGCGGTGCCGCTGCCGGCGTGGCCGTCGGCCTCGCTGTTGTTGTAGCCGTTGCCGAAGATGACTGCCCAGTTGCCGTCGGCCATGCGAGCGACGGCGGGGCGGGAGAAGGTGTAGCCCAGCTCCGCGTCGTCGGCGTCGGTGAACTCCCAGACCACCTGGTCGCCGGCGCTGTCCTCGCTGGTGAGGTCGGCGGGGTCGGTCACGTCCAGCAGGTAGATCCCCTGGCCGCCGGCGCCCAGGCCACCGGTGACGAAGGTCCGCCAGTTCCCTTCGCTCCAGGCATCCGCCACCGTGGGGGTGCCGTCGACGTAGTAACGGTGGTCGTAGTGGGGCTTGGCCAGTTCGTCCAGTGCATCGAGGACGGGCGAGGGGGCGTAGGCGAAACGCTCCTCGCCACTATTGGCATCGAAGGCGTGGAGGAAGCCGTCGTTGGCACCGACATAGATGAGCGGCTGACGGTCGGTGTGGGTCTCGCGATAGTCGGCGTAATCGGTCTCGTTTCCGTCGGACCAGGTCTGCCGGTCGTAGCCGGCGGCCGGGGCACCGACATGGACCGGCCCGGAGTGGACGATGTCTCCCAGCGGATGGGGACGGTTTCGCCAGTCGCCGCCGTTTCGCTCCTCGGTGCCCGGATCGCCGCGCAGCCAGTCCACTACCGAGGCCTCGCCGAGGGCGTTCTGCGTTGCGTCATCCAGGGCGTCCCAGCGCAACGGGGTGCCGTCGCCGGCGATGATGACCCGCTGATCGGGGGCGGGGATCTGGTTGCTCGCCTCCCAGACCGGATCTTGCGAGAGCGTGAGTTCGGTGCTGTCCAGCTCGAAGGCGCGCAGTTCGCCGCTCCACTCGCCGCCGTGGAAGCGCGCCTGGTAGATCTGGTAGTCGTCGGCGATCCGGGCGGTATTGGCCGCGACCGGTGCAGCCGAGGCGGTGAGGTCGCGGATGGAGGCCATGGTCTCCTCCAGGGCCCGGGTCAGCTCCTCGGCGTTGTCGGCGGTGTAGTATTCGCCGCCGCCGTAGTCCGCGGCGTCTTCCAGCAGGTCCAGGTCGGTGGTGAAGCCGATGGTGAAGGTCCGCAATTCCTGGTGGGAGAAGGGGTCCTCGTCGAAACCGGTGCCGGTGGCGTCGGTGCCGCCCTGGCGCAGGTCGGTATCCCGGGCGAAGAGCGCGAAGTCGTCCAGGTAGCCGTCGTCGTCGCTATTGTCCTCGTCCCAGTCCGGGAGGAGGCCGTCGGGGTCGTCCGGGTCGTTGTCGGGCCACTGATCGTCCTGGGTGGGCTCGCCGTCGCTCACCGTAATCACGAAGCTGTTCTGACAGCGATACTCCACGGGGGACTGGTAGCCGGTCTCCTGGAAGAAGCCGCTCAGACCCCGGAAGTAGCGCGTGACCTCGTAATAGGCCTCGGCCAACGGGGTGCCACCGTTGGCCCTTGTGTCCTTGATGGCCTTGAGGACCGTGTCCTGATCAGCGCCGCACTCGGCCTCGATCCGCCCACCCTCATTGCCGTCGAAGAGGGTCAGGCCAAAGCGGATGTCGGGGTTGTCCTCCACGAGTTTCGTGCTGACGTCCTTGGCGATATCCATGCGGGTGACCCTGCCCTCTACGCACTCCCCGCGGCCCCGCCAGTCCTCTTCCCAGCGGTCACACTCCTCCACGGTGTCCATGGAGCCGGAGTCGTCCAGCAGGATCATGACGTTGGGGTCGACGCCCGCTGCCAGGGTCAGCGGCTCCGAGGCCAGGGTGAGGGGATCCGCCCGTGCCTCGCCGGTCGCTGCGTTGGCAAGGAGGATGGTGGCGGTAATCAGGGTCTGGCGAGCCTGCATGAGCGATTCCCTCCGTTCAGTCGGCGAAGCGACGGGCGTAGACCGTCTCGACGATGACCTGCGTCCCGGATCGATCCCCGCTAGCCCGGGCGATGACGCGGTAGAAATCGCGGCCGCCGCTGTTGCCCCGGCCTACACCGAGGTCATCGGGGACGAATCCGGCGTACTCCACGACATAGTGTCCACCGCCGGCCGCGGTGCC
>JBNJED010000118.1:0-4819 GCA_051745535.1 Pseudomonadota bacterium
CGGGTCGGACAGCCATCGCGACCGTGCTACCATCCGTCCAGCGTCCCCGGAGGGGCATTCAGCCAGGAGAGGGAGATGAAACGACTGCTCATCGCGGTACTCGGGCTGCTGGTCTGCGGCATCGCCGCGGCGGAGACCGTCTACGTCAGCGACACCCTCCGGCTGGGGGTCCGCCCGGAGCCCGATAGCAGCGTCTCGCCCGACAGTATCGTGGTCAGCGGCATGAAGCTGGAGGTCCTGGAGCGCGGCGAGGAGTACCTGCGCATCCGCACCGAGGGGGGCGACGAGGGCTGGGTCAACGCCAGCTACATCACCACCGAGCTGCCGGCGCAGCTCCGGGTGGAGCGGCTCAAGGAGGAGCGCGATCAGCTCACCACCGAGGTGGACGACCTTACCAGCCGGCTGGATGATGCCCGCAACCAGCAGGCGGCCCTGGCCCAGGAGCTGGAGAAGATGAACCAGCGCCACCGGGCCCTGGAGGGGGAGATCCGCCGGCTGCGGGATGCCCGTGCCGACCTGGGCGGCCATACCCCCTGGTGGATCTGGCTGGCGGCTGCCCTGGGGCTGGTGGTCCTCGGCTTCTCCGTGGGCGTGACCTGGTACCGCCACCACGTGGTCCGCCGCCTCCACGGGCTCATGCCCTGAGGCTCATTCCCTGAGCCCGCGGGCAGCGCCGGCCTAACCGGCGTAGAAGCGGGCAGCGTAGCCCTCGGTGTTGGCGATGTAGTGGCGGAAGTCCTGGGCGAAGTCGTCCGCCACCGAGGTCGTGGTGGTGGGCCGCTCCACCAGGGCGCGGTGCCAGGCGGCCACCTTCGGCAGCCCCTCGAAGAAGTCCAGCGCATGCCACTGCTCCAGCAGCTCGAAGCGCTGGAAGAGCGGCGCCCAGGCGGTGTCCACCAGGGCGTATTCCCCGCCGTTGAAGAAGGGTCCCTCCCCGAGCACCGCCTCCACCTGGCGCAGGGCCGTGAGCACCTCGTGGCGCTTAGCCTCGAAGGTCTCCTCGTCGGCGGCGGTGTAGAGGCCGTACTGCTTGAAGATGAGGTCGGAGCCGAACTCGATCCAGGCGCGGTTGACCGCCTTCGCGAGCGGGTCGGCGGGGTGCAGCGAGGGCGGGGTGACCTCGTCCACGTACTCGTTGATCACCGCCGACTCGAAGACCACCGAATCGCCCACCCTCAGTACCGGCACCTTGCCGAAGGGGGAGATGGCCAGGAACCAGGAGGGCGGGTCGGCCAGGTCGATGTAGGTGATGTCGAACTCGGCGCCCTTCTCCTGGAGGGTGATCACCGAGCGCTGGACGAAGGGGCAGAGCCGGAAGCTGATGAGTTCCAAGGGGCCTCTCTCCGATTCAGTGTGTGGGGGCACTGTAACCTGTCGGGCGGGATGCGGCCCAGCCCGGGCCATTCGTGCCGGCCGGTGGCCCGACCATTGGCTGTTATGGACCGCTCACGGGATTTGTACCGAGTCCAGATTCTAGTAGACTCGCCTGACTCGACAAGTAGGGATTTCCACCGACAGGGAACGACCCGAGGAGGTCCCCCGCCGGGGCACCCGAACCGCCCCATCGCCCGAGAGGTCCATCATGCCCGCGAACCTGGAACAGACCCGAGAGCAGCTCCAGCGCCACCACCGGGACGGCGAGCACTTCGCCGATCTCATGACCCGCTCCTACGCCGACCGCTTCGATGCCGACTTCTGGGCGCACTGGGCGGACCACATGGAGGAGATCCTCCCCGCCGAGCCGGTGGTCGTGGACCTGGGCAGCGCTACCGGCCTCTTCCTGCGGAGCATCGTGGAGCGCTATCCCGGCGCCCGCGCCGTGGGGGTGGAGTGCGCCCCCTGGATGCTCGACGCCATGGAGCCGCTCCCCGAGGGCGCGGAGGTGGTCTGCCAGGACCTCCACGACCCCCGCCTGCCCCTGGAGGACGGGAGTGCCGACGCCGTCATGGCCTCGGTGGTCCTGCACGAGATGACCCAGCCGGTGCGGGCGCTGCAGGAGGCGGCACGCATCCTCAAGCCGGGGGGCCGGCTCTTCATCCTGGACTGGGTCCGGGCGCCGCTGGCCGACTACGTCGCCAGCCAGTCCGACGAGGCCACCGTCTTCGGGGCGGAGACCGCCACGGAGACGCTGGAAGACCTCTTCGAGCACTTTGCCGAGCACAACCGCTTCTCCCGAGAGGACCTGGCCTACATGCTCGCGCGCTGCGGCTTCGACGTGGTGGACAGCCAGCCCCTGCGGGGCGGCCGCTTCGCCCGGCTCATCGCCTCGCGGAGGGCGCGCTGATGCTGGAGACCCTGGTTGAGCTGCGGGGCCGGACGATTTATCGGGTCACTACCGAGTCCGACCCGGCGGTCTACTACATCGCGGACCAGGATGCCGGCGGGATCCTGGTGAACGCCCCGACCTGGTCCACGGCCCTGGCGGCGACCCTGCGGGATGCCGCCGAGCCCACCTACCTCTTCCTGCCCAGCCGTTTCGGGGTACGGGATATCGAGGCCTGGCGTGGCGAGGGCATGGAGACCCTGACCTGGGAGCCGGAGGTCGCCGCCATCGAGGGCAGTATCGACACCCCGCTGAACAGCAAGGTCAAGCTCACCCGGACCATCGACTTCCTCCCCATGTCCGGGCGGACCGCCGGGAGCTGCGCCCTGCGGCTGAAGAACAAGCCGGGGGCGATCTTCTTCGGCCCCATCCTGGAGCCGGGGGCCGATGGCTGGCCCACCCTGGTCCTCCACGACGACGACTACAGCAGCGAGTCCCGCCTCTTCGGTGCCCTGGGCCTGCAGGACGTCACCTTCGACTACGCCTTCACCGACACCTTCGACCCGGCCACCACCCGCTACGGCCCGGGTGCGGCGGCGGCGGTGAATGCGTCCGTCGCCGGCGTCCTGGAGGGCGACTGACGCAGCCGCGCCCGCGGCTCGGCATGGCGGTCACTGAAGTAGGCGTCCAGGCGCAGCAGTAGCTGCGGCGTCGGGTCATAGTCCTCCGCCTGCGGCCAGATCACCGCCGGCACCAGCTCCGCGAAGACCCAGTTCTGCCACAGGCGCTGGCGATAGTGGAGACGGGCGGCCACCTGCTGCAGCCGCTCCTCCCGGGCGAAGGCCCAGTAGCCCTGCACCTCGTAGCGGATCACCCGGTTGTTGGACAGCTGCTGGAAGAGCCGGGGGCCGGCGGAGTAGAACCAGCCCTCCCGGGGCTCGTCGGCGTCGGCGGTCCCCTCCAGCCGGGCCAGGAAGGCCGGGGAGAGGCGCCGGTCGATCTGCAATCGCCCCCGGGACTCCCAGCCGGTGTCCGTATACCAGCGCCCCCGCTCGATGAACCGCCCGGTCCACTTCCCCGGCAGGGGGATGTTCTGGCGGTAGCGAACGCCCACAAACGCCTGTACGCCCACCCCCTTGAAGCGGGCGCCGCTCTCGTAGCGCAGATTCATCCGGTCGGAGACGTCCTGGACGAAGCGCAGGGTCAGATCGGTGATCCCGGCCTCGTCCTCCTCGCTCTCGGTGGTGGCGGTCCCGTCGGTGGGCAGCCAGGCATCCTCCTCGTCGGCCCCGGTGATGGCGAGCTCCAGCCGCTCCTCCAGGGCCGGCAGCCGCAGGCGGGCGCGGATGTCCAGGGTGTGATCCCCCGTCTCGCCCTCGCGCCAGAGGTTGTCGTTGCGCAGGAGGATGTGGCTGCGGTTGTCCTCCACCTCGATGCGGTCATCGATGAAGAAGCTGTCCAGCCACTCGGCAGTACCGGTGACGCCCCGGGAGGTGCCGCTGTGGATGCCGGCCAGCAGGCCGATGCCGGCCGGCTCGGAGGCGGGGGAGGGGTCCTGGGCCGGGGCCGGTGCCGGGAGCAGTATCAGGGTCAGGGCCCAGGGTAGGGCCCGGGGCCAGCCGGCCGGGGCCGGCGGCCGGTCAGTCGTTCCGGCGCGGCGGTTCGTCGTCGGGCCGCTCACCGGACGGCTCCTCGCTGGCCTCTTCGGCCTCGGCGCGGTCCAGCTCGGCATCCATCTCCTCCTCGGAGAGGGGGTGCCAGGCCTCTTCCTCGGCCTCGCCCTCGGTCTCCTCCGACTGCTGGCGGACGAAGAAGCGGGAGAGGATGAGCCCCAGCTCGAAGAGCAGCCACACCGGGACCGCCAGCAGGGTCTGGGAGATGGCGTCCGGGGGGGTGAGGAGCATGCCCAGGACGAAGGCGCCGACGATGACGTAGGGCCGCTTGGACGCCAGCGCCTGCGGGGTGGTGATCCCGGCCCAGACCAGCAGGATGGTCGCCACCGGGACCTCGAAGGCCAGCCCGAAGGCGAAGAACATCTTGAGGACGAAGTCGAGGTACCGGGCGATATCGGTCATCACCGAAACCCCCTCGGGGGCGGTGGCGGTGAAGAAGCCGAAGACCAGCGGCATGACCACGTAATAGGCGAAGGCCATGCCGGCGTAGAAGAGGACGATGCTCGAGGCCAGCAGCGGCAGGGCCAGCCGCTTCTCGTGCCGATAGAGGCCGGGGGCAACGAAGGCCCAGAGCTGGTGGAGGATGACCGGTACCGCCAGGAAGATGGCCAGCACCAGGGTCAGCTTGAAGGGGGTCAGGAAGGGGGAGGCCACCTCGGTGGCGATCATCCCCGCATCTTCGGGCAGGTGCGCCATGAGCGGCGCCGCCACGAAGGAGTAGATGTCGTTGGCGAAGTAGAACAGCCCCAGGAAGAGGACGATGACCGTGAGCACCACCTTCATCAGGCGGTCGCGCAGCTCCATCAGGTGGGTGAGGAAGGGCTGCTCCTCCTCCACCCGGGCATCGGGTCCCTGCCCGGCTCCCTGGTCCTGCGGCTCCTGC
>JBNJED010000119.1:0-4804 GCA_051745535.1 Pseudomonadota bacterium
GCAAGAACGTTAATACCTCCGTCTGAGTCGCTCCCGTCCGCGGGAGTTGTGGGGTCGTCCCCGGTACTTCAGGCGCCGGGGTCGGCCCCGTTTTCTTTGCCGGGCCGGTTCAGCCGGTCTGCCGGGCGTGGAGTTCCCGCAGCTTGGGCACGTCGAGGCCGGCCGCGTCGGCATGCTCGATGGCCCGGGCCAGCCGCGCCGGGGCCGAGCGGCCGGTGTTCTTGTGCTCCGGATCCCCTTCGAAGGCCTCCACCATGCCGTCGATGAGCGCCTCGCGGTCCAGGCTCTCGCCGGTGAGCCAGCCCTGGATGTCCATGACCTCGTTGGCCACCGTCCGTGCCAGCTCCTGATGGTCCCGCCACAGGTCGGTGACGGTGCCGCCGCACTCCAGCCCGGCGATGTTGGTGGTCAGGATGTAGACGTTCTTGCGCACCAGTTCGAAGCGCATGCTCGCCGCGTCACTCACCTCCCGCGCGGGGATCCCCAGGCCGTTGAGGGCTTCCACCAGTAGCCCGGCCGCCGGGCCGTGGGCCAGGGAGGGGATGACAACCTTGTGGTCCTGCCCGGGCTTCTTCTCGAACCAGGCGGCGATGGCCGTGGGGTTTTCGATCCTGTGGGCCTCCCAGTCCCGGGGCAGCAGCTCGTTCTGGAGCAGGCCTACCCGCTGGCGCCACGCCTCGGGCATGGCCTCCAGCGCCGGGTGGAGGTCGGCCTCGCCCACGGTGAGCATGACCAGGGCCGGCTCGGGGTACGCCGCGGCGGCCTGCTGCGGGTCCATGTCGCGTGTGACGGGGTAGACGGGGTGGCCGGCGCGCAGCAGGGCGCGGGCAAAGACGCCGCCCAGCTCGCCGACGCCTTGGAGAATCACGGGTTCTCTCATGGCTTGCCTCCTGTTCGGGTGTGCCTGGCGCGATCCTACCAGCCTTCAGCCCTGCTCCAGCAGCAGCTCCGGCGGGGCGTGGGGGAGCAGGGCGTGGATGAAGGCGGTGACGCCGCCGGCGGGGTAGGGCTGGCGTTCGCCGTGCCCCCAGACCGGCCCCGGCCAGGCGTCATCGCCGTGGTAGCGGGCCACTAGGTGGACGTGGAGCTGGGGGACCTGATTGCCCAGGGTGGCGATGTTGACCCGATCGGGCTCGAAGGCGGCCCGGAGGGCGAGGCCCAGGGCCTGGACCTCCTCGTTGAGTTGCCGTCGAGCCCGGTCATTCAGGTCGAAGGGCTCGATGATATCCGGCTGGGCCGGGATCACCAGCAGCCAGGGAAAGCGCGCATCGTCCAGGAGCCGTACCCGGGAGAGGGTCATCCGGCCCAAGGGGTAGCTGTCCGCCGCCAGGCGGGGGTGGAGGTCGAAGCCGGTGGAGGAATGGGCGTGGGGCACGGCTATGCTCCTTCTTCCTCAGGGTGCGGAGTATTGCAATTCCAGCAACGGTCCAGGAAGCCGTCCACCGTTTCCCCGCAGTTGGGGCAGACCCAGTCGGGCTCGTCGGGCTCCGGTTCGGCCAGGTAGGCGGCCACCCGGGCCTGGGCGGCCTCGGCCTCGCGGTCGTCCAGCACCCAGACCTCCGGCCACACCTCGGTGGGCGGCAGCTCGCCGGCGGCCCCGCCCAGATAGTAGTTGCGCACGGTGACGCCGAAGCCCTCCGCCTCCAGCCGGGCGGCGATCCAGCCGGCGCGGATGGGGTCGCGGTCGGTATGGACGGCCTGCATGCTCAGCTGGCCTCCTCGGCGGAGAGGCAGCGGACCTGGTTGCGACCGGCGTCCTTGGCGGCGTAGAGGGCATCGTCCAGCCGGTTGAGAAAGGGGTCGGTCCCCTCGCCGGGCCGGTAGCTGGAGCAGCCGATGCTCATGGTGACACGGCCCACCTCGGGCATGATCGTGGCCTCCAGGGTTCGGCGCAGGTCCTCGGCCACACGGTGTGCCCCCTCCATATCGGTGTGGGGGAGGATGATCAGGAACTCCTCGCCGCCCCAGCGGCCGGCGATATCGGCCTCGCGCAGGCGGTCGTTCAGGAGGCCGGCGAGGTGGCGCAGAACCTGGTCCCCGGCGGCGTGGCCGTACTCGTCGTTGACCTGCTTGAAGTGGTCCAGGTCGAAGAGCAGCCCGCCCAGTTCGCTGCCGTAGCGGTCGACTTCCTGGGCGGCATGGAGGGCAGCGCGTTCCACGTAGCTGCGATTGAACAGGCCGGTGAGGCCGTCGTGGCTCGCCTCGTGGGCCAGCTTTGCCTCCAGTGCCTTGCGCTCGGTGATGTCGGTAACGACGCCGATGAGGCCGATGGTCTCGCCCTGGTCGTTGGTGAGGACCGCTTTGTCGAACAGGACGTCGCGCCGCTCTCCGCCGGCGATTTCTGCCTCGGTCTCGTAGCGCTGGCGACCGCCCCGAGCGAAGAGATCATCATCGGCCTCGCGGTAGCGCTGGGCCAGGTCGGCGGGCCAGATATCCTCCACCGTGCGACCGATAATGGCGTCGCGATCCCGGCCAACCGCATCCAGGAAGGCCTGGTTGCAGCCCTGGTAACGGCCCTTGGCATCCTTGTAGAAGATCGGGTTGGGAATGGTCTCGATGAGGGTGTCCAGGAAGGCACGCTGCTCCCACTCGCGTCGCTCGGCGGCGGACAGCTGCTCCAGGATGCGGGCGAGGTGGCCGATCTCGTCCTTTCGGGCGATGTTCGCCGAAAGGTCCGGCGGTGCCTGCCGGCGTTCGTCGATGGCCCGGCCGATGGTGGAGAGGGGGCCGAGGACCCGCCAGCGGATGAGGCCGTAACCCAGCATTACGAGGGTGAAGACGGTGGCGCCGAAACCCAGGGCGAAGTTCCGGGCCTCGGTCCGGGCACGGCTTAGTGCGGGGCCGGCATCGTAGGCCATCAGGGCAGCCCCCTCGGCGCTCTCGTCATCATCCAGCCCCATGAGCCGGGTTAGATGGAGGGGGAGGGCGACGTCGATGTACTCGTTATTGTCCTCGTAGGCCACCACGGCCTCCATCCCTCCCTCCGCGCGGGAGAGGAGGCGCGGGGCGGTCTCCAGGGGCAGTTCGGAGAGCTCGACTCCCCGCCAGGCCACATGGTCGGCAGCTAGGACTCGCAGGGGATCGCCGTGGGCCACGATGACCCGGCGGATGCGCTCCTCGGCCCCCAGGACGGTGGCGAAGCGCTCCAGCGGCTCGGGCTCGGGGTTGGCCTCCGCGGCGAGGATGAGGGTCCGGGTTAGCTGCTCGGCGTGGTTGGTCAGATCCGCTCGGGCGTTGCTCAGGTGCTGCTGGTAGAGGACGGCGCCGCCGGTCAGGGCGGCCACGGCCCCCACCAGGAACAGGGGCAGCAGCAGCTGAAGGACCAGTGAGCGCGCCGGGTTCAGGGAGAGCGCGTGCATCAGCGGAAGTCCGCTTCCTCGGCGATGGTGTCGGAGACGAGTTGCGCCGGCTGGAGTTGCGCCAGGTTTTCGGAGCCGTTCCGGCTTAGGACCTCCCGGGCCAGAGACACGGCCTCCCGGGCGCGGCCATCGTTGAGGACCTCCTGATCCTCGCCGTCCAGGAGCCGGACCCCCTCCAGAGTCGAGGTCAGCTCCGCCTCGGTAAGCCCCTGCACCCGGGCCATGGCCGGGTAGGTACTGGCCGGGTCGGCGCGGATGTCGCGGACTGCCCGGTGGAAGGCCTCGGCGATGGCGGCCAGCTCGTCTCGTCGCTCCTCCAGGAGTTCGGCATCGGTCATGAGGAAGTCGATGACTCCACCGGGGGTGCTACTGGTATCGAAGATCCGGTGGAAGCCCTCCAGCTCCTCGATCCGGCTGGCGGTGGGGGCGTAGCTCACCGCCGCGTCGATGCGGTTGTCCCTCAGGGCGGTGGGGGTGTCGGTCTGAGCGACCCCTCGGAGGGAGATATCGCCGAGGTCCAGCCCGGCCTCCTCCAGGGCCAGGGCCAGGACCATGCGGTCCAGGGACTGGGCCTCGACCCCCACCCGTTTGCCTTCCAGGTCGGCCACGCTGTCGATGTCCTGCCGAGCGTAGATGCGATCCCCCCCCTCGGACCAGTCGGTGGCGTAGAAGGCGCGCGGACTGCGTTGCCCGTTCCCGGCTGCCAGGACCAGCTCGGCCGCGGTGCCGCCGAAGACATCCACCTGGCCGCGCTCGAAGGCGCGCCGGGTGTGGGCCAGGGAAGTGACGTCCACCAGCTCTACCTCCACCCCGGCATCGGCGAAGTAACCTCGCTCCTCGGCCAGGTGGAGGATGCCGTGGTAGCCGGGCCAGGGGTTGAGGGCGATGCGCAGCGGGTCCGGCTCTTCCGTGCCGCAGCCAGCCAGGAGCAGGGCCAGGGCCGCCAAGAGGGGCCGAAGAGAGCGTTCCATGATCATGGCCGCATCGTACAGGAGCCTGGAAGGACCGGCCAGCGGACCTCGCTTAGGGAAACGAAGCCGTTTTGAGGGCCGAGAATGCGAATGCTTGTTTTTAACAACTTTGTAAAGGTTTCCTTGCCGCATGTAAGTGGAATCTCATGGACAACTTGTCTAGTCTTTGACCAGATTGCGGGAGCGGGGAGGTCGCGGCGAGGCCGCCTCTTTGCTCGTTGGACTGGGATTACAGGGGTATCGAAATGAGAAATTTCCGCCGCGGGCTCATCGGCAGCCTCGTGACCACCGCCCTGACCGGCACCGCCGCCGCCCAGGGGACGGCCGAGCTGGAGGGGGTGACGGTTACCGCCAAGGGCTACGAGTCACCGGAGACGGAGACGCCGCGCTCGGTGACCGTGCTCGACGCCGAGACCATCCAGCGCCGGGAGGCGCGGTCGGTGGGGGACCTCCTGCGCGGCGAGCCCGGCCTGG
>JBNJED010000120.1:0-4784 GCA_051745535.1 Pseudomonadota bacterium
CCGTGGTGGTCCACGTGCTTGTGCAGGCTCACGCCCTGCAGGCTCGCCAGGGCGAGGACGAGCCAGGCCAGTAGCAGCAGGCGAAGGGGTGAGGAGCGGCGGAGTGGACCCATCCGGTTACATTACGCCGGGCGACGCGGTCGCGACAACCCTAGCCACCGGAGCCGATATGGCCGCTGATGTCGACCGTGCCGCTGGAGGGGCGAACCAGGCCGGCGACCACGCGCAGGGTGGCACCTCCCTGCCAGTTCGAACCGACCCACTAAGCTGCTCGAGAACGCTCCAGCGTCCGCCTCTCGAAGGGCCGGAATGGTCCAGTGAGCAGGGCCGTCCCGCGCTCGGCGTAGGCCTGCCTCTCGTGGTGGCTATACTCGGAGACCCGGAATCGGCATCGCGGGAAGGAGAAGCAAAATGCTCGAGACCATTGCCATCGTCCTGGTCATCCTCTGGCTACTGGGTTTTCTCACCTCGTACACCATGGGCGGTCTCATCCACATCCTGCTGGTGATCGCGATTGTGGTGATACTGCTTCGCGTCATTCGGGGACGAAGTCTGTGAGGATCCCGACTGCCCTGCCGATGGCGGGGGGTACGGCAGGGGAGAGGTAGGGCCGAGGGGCGGGGAATGGCCCTGGCGAGCAGGGCCGGTGGGGCTCAGTCGTGGTGGTCTTCCTCGTGGTCACCCGCGTCGTCGTCCTCGGCCGCCTCCAGGCGCAGGCCACCCATGCCCTCGTGGAAGGCGGCAATGAGGCGATCGGCCCGTTCGCGGACCTCGGCCGCCTCGGCGCCCTCGTCCACGGCCTGGCGCAGGCCGTTGATCGCCTGCCAGATGGGCGGATAGAGGGGAGAGGCGACCTCTTCCACCGCCTCGTGGTATTCGGCCTCCTCCCAGCTCTCCACCAGGCGGTTCACGGCCTCTTCCGCCCTGTTCCCGTCCCCGTAGTCGCGGACCACCGCCTCCACCTCGTCCACCAGGCTCCGGATCTCGGCGGCGTAGTCGTCCATGTGCTCCCGGAACTCCTCAACGTGCTCACCGGCATCGCCGTGGGCCGCCGCCCCGGCGGGGAGGAGGAGGGCACCAGCGAGCAGGCCGGCGGTCAGCAGCGGGCTGCCTGGGGTTCGATAGGGCATGTTCGGTCTCCCTGCGTCGTGCCATTCGATTGAAGCCAAATAAAACTGATTTTCATTTATTTGTAAAGGAGCGGCCATGCCCCGGGCTCGGGAGGGGGGAAGAGGAGGGAGGGAAGTGGTGCCCGGGGCCGGACTCGAACCGGCACGGCATAAAGCCCGCAGATTTTAAGTCTGCTGCGTCTACCCGTTTCGCCACCCGGGCTTATCAAGGGGTTGGGAGCCCCTTTTAAAGTTGTGAATGAAGCCATTTCTGGCTGCACACGGCATTCTATCGCGCCGCGCCGGCCATGGCACGATCAGCCGAAGTCCCGGGAGCGGGTGGGTAGTGTGCCCAGCCAGGGGGTGCGGTCGGTGACCTCGTCCACCAGCAGGTGGACCACCTCGCCCTGGCGCTGGACGACCCCCTCCACCTGCAGCAGCCGACCGGCCAGCAGGGCCCGGCGGTGGCGCGGCTTGAGCCAGGGGCGGAGGATGAGATTGGCGTGGCCGCTCTCGTCCTCCAGGGTGATGAAGAGGGTCCCCCGGGCGCTGTGGGGCTGCTGCCGGTTGATGACCAGGCCGGCAACCCGGGCGCGCTGGCCATGCCCGCTGTGGGCGAGGTCGCCGCAGGGCGTGCAACGGTGGCGGTTCAGGCCCTCCCGGAGCAGGCTCACCGGGTGGCGGCCCAGGGTCAGGCCGAGGCGGGCGTAGTCGGCCACCAGCTCCTCGCCCTCCGCCGGCGGCGCCAGGCCGGGATCCGGCTCGTCGGGGGCGGGGGCCACCGGCGCGGCGGGCTCGTGGCCCAGCACGGCCCACCAGGCGCGGCGGCGGTCGCCGGCCAGGGTGGCCAGGGCGCCGGCATCCGCCAGGGCGGCGCGGTCCCGGGCGTCCAGCCCGGCGCGCTGGAGGCAGTCATCCACGCCGGTAAAGGGCCGCTCGGCCCGGGCGGTCAGCAGCCGCCGGATCCCGGCGGCGCTCACGCCCTGGATCATCCCGAGCCCCAGGCGCAGGGCCGGCTGTCCCGGACCATCCCCCTCGCCATCCCCCTTGTCACTCCCCTCCAGGGTCGCCTCGGCCGCACTCGCGGTGACGTCCACCGGTCGGACCTCCACGCCGTGGGCCCGGGCGTCGGCGACGATCTGGGCCGGGTCGTAGAACCCCATGGGCTGGCTGTTGAGCAGGGCGGCGGCGAAGGCGGCCGGCTCGTGGTACTTCAGCCAGGCGGAGACCCATACCAGCAGGGCGAAGCTGGCCGCGTGGGACTCCGGGAAGCCGTACTCGCCGAAGCCGCGGATCTGCTCGAAGATCCGCTCCCCCCACTCGGCGGCGTAGCCGTTGGCCGCCATGCCGGCCAGGAGCCGTTCGCGGAAGGGCTCCAGCCCGCCGCCGCGTTTCCAGGCCGCCATGGAGCGGCGTAGGTGGTCGGCCTCGGCGGCGGAGAAGCCGGCGGCGACCATGGTCAGCTCGATGACCTGCTCCTGGAAGATGGGGACGCCCAGGGTCCGTTCCAGCACCCCGCGCACCGCCTCGCCGGGGTACTCCACCGGCTCCAGCCCCTGCCGGCGGCGCAGGTAGGGGTGGACCATGTCGCCCTGGATGGGGCCGGGGCGGACGATGGAGACCTGGATGACCAGGTCGTAGAAGGTCGCCGGCCGCAGTCGCGGCAGCATGGCCATCTGCGCCCGGGATTCCACCTGGAAGACGCCCAGGGAGTCCCCGCGGGAGAGCATGGCGAAGACGGCCGGGTCCTCGGCGGGGATGGCGGCCAGGGAGAGCGGTCGGCCGCGGTAGCCGGCGACGAGATCGAAGGCGCGGCGGATGGCGGAGAGCATGCCGAGGCTGAGCAGGTCCACCTTGAGCATACCCATAGCGGCCAGGTCGTCCTTGTCCCACTGGATGACGGTGCGGCCCTCCATGGCGGCATTCTCCACCGGCACCTGCCGGTACAGCGGCTCCCGGGCGATGACCATGCCCCCCACGTGCTGGGAGAGGTGGCGCGGCGTCCCCACCAGCTCGCCGGCCAGGGTGAGCAGCCGTTGCACGGCGGGGGCCTCGGGGTCGAAGCCGGCCTCCTGCAGGGCCTCCGGGGGCGGCAGGCCGTGGTCCCAGCGCGCCAGGGCGCCGGCCAGCCGGTCCACCGCCGCCGGCTCGAAGCCCAGGGCGCGGGCGGTGTCGCGCAGGGCGCCCCGGGGGCGGTAGCTGATGACCGTCGCCGCCAGGGCGGCCCGGTCCCGGCCGTACTTGGCGAAGACGTACTGGATCACCTCCTCCCGGCGCTGGTGCTCGAAGTCGACGTCGATGTCCGGCGGCTCCCCCCGCTCAGGGGAGAGGAAGCGCTCGAACAGCAGGGCGGAGCGGGCCGGGTCCACGGCGGTAATCCCCAGGCAGTAGCAGACCGCCGAGTTGGCCGCCGAGCCGCGCCCCTGGCAGAGGATCCCGCGGTTGCGGGCGAAGGCGACCAGGTCGGCCACGGTGAGGAAGTAGGCCTCGTAGCCCAGCTCGGCGATGACGGCCAGCTCGTGCTCCACCTGGCGCGCCACCCGGTCGGGCGCGCCTTCGGGCCAGTGCTCGGCCATGCCGGCCTCCACGGCCCGGCGCAGGGCGGCGTCCGGCGGCTGGTCGGCGGGCAGGTCGTCCTCGGGGTAGGCGTACTCCAGCTCGTCCAGGGAGAAGGCGCAGCGCCCGGCGATGGCCACGCTCTCGGCCAGCCACTCGGCGGGGTAGAGGCGGGCCAGGTCGTCCCGGGGGCGCAGGTGGCGCTCGCCGTTGGGGAAGAGGTGGGGGCGGGCCCCCTCCAGGGTGTTGTTGTGGCGGATGGCGGTGACCAGGTCCTGGAGGGCGCGGCGGGCGCGCCGGTGCATGTGGACATCGCCAGCGGCGGTAATGGGTAGCCCGGTGGTGCGCTGGAGCGTGGTCAGGATGGCCCGGCGCTGATCGTCCCGGCCGTCGCGGTGGAACTCGGCGGCGAGCCAGGCGCGGCCGGGGAAGGTCGCTGCCAGCCAGTACCCCGGGGCGGGATCGGGCTCGGGATCGGGGCCGGCCTCCACCGGCGGGACCCAGAGGGCGAGGCAGCCCTTGGCGTGGGCGGCGACATCCGCCGGGGTCAGTTGGTAGGTGCCCTTCCCGGCGCGTCGGCGACCGGTGGTGATAAGGGCCGCCAGATTGGCGTAGCCCCCGGCATCCGCGGCGATCAGGACCAGGTGCAGCGGCGGCAGATCCTCCCCGGCGGCCAGGTGGAACTCGGCGCCGTGGACGAGCGGCAGCCCCTGTTCCCGAGCCGCCTCGTGGGCGCGCACGGCCCCGGCCAGGGAGCATTCATCGGTGAGCGCCAGGGCCGCGTAGCCGCGGGCCGCCGCCGTGGCCACCAGTTCGGCCGGGTCCGAGGCCCCGCGCAGGAAGGAGAAGCGGGAGAGGCAGTGGAGTTCGGCGTAGGCGGGGGCGTCGGACATGGGGTGATAATATTTACACAATACCGGGCGGGCAAGGGCGGAGGCCGCCGGGTGAACCGTTTTCCCGCTGCCCGGTCCGTGGCATGGTTGCCGCCTTCGCAGCGAGGGGACGGGGATGGAGATCGGGGCGGTACTGGCCTTCCTGGGCGGGGTGGGGCTCTTCCTGCTGGGCATGCGGCTGATGACCGACGGCCTGCAGGTGGCCGCCGGTCGTACCCTGCGCGCC
>JBNJED010000121.1:0-4782 GCA_051745535.1 Pseudomonadota bacterium
ATGAGGGAACGGAGAGGGCGCGATTGACCGGCTACGGTGTGCCGCCTATGGTCCGGTGAGGGCGGTACGCCGGCGGGCCGCCAACAACCGAAGGAGAATAGGATGGCGAAGAAATCAGGGACCGTGACCCGGGCCGTCGGACTGGCCCTGCTGGTGCTGGGCGTCGGCCTGGCCATATGGGGCTTCCAGATGTCCGGTTCGCTGGGCTCGGAGCTCAATGAGGCGTTCACGGGGAGCGAGAGCGACCGGGTGATGCAGCTCTACATCGGCGGGGCGGTGAGCTTCCTGGTGGGGCTCTACCTCACCGCCCGGGGCTAGACCGGTCGGTCAACCGGCCCCGGCCACCCGCTCCTCGCTGAGGTAGGGGGCCAGGGTGTCGGCCAGCTCCTTGGGGTGGAACTTGGGCACGTAGTCGGTGGCGCCGACCGCCTTGCCTCGATCCTCGTTGGTGGTCGAGGACAGCGAGGAGTGCATGATCACCGGCACCGATTTCATGCGGCTTTCCCCGTTGATCTGCTTGGTAAGGACGTAGCCGTCCATCTCCGGCATCTCGATGTCGGTGAGGATGACATCCACGCGATCGGCCAGGCTCTCCCCGGCGGCCTCCGCCTCATCAGCGATCTGTTGAAGCTTCTGCCAGGCTTCCTTGCCGTTAGTGGCACCCATGTGTCGCACGCCCATGGTATCCAGAGTACGTTCGATCTGCTTGCGTGCTACCGATGAGTCGTCCGCATAGAAGACCGTTGCCGGCCGGCTCACCTTCTGGATGTCCTCGTAGATCATCGGGTCCGACGTACGTCCGGTGGTTTCGTCCAGGACCTTCTCCACGTCAAGGATCATCACCAGTCGGTTGTCCTGGAGCTCGGTGACGGCGGTGACCAAGCCACCGTGGCGGTGGGCCAGCATGGCCGGCGGCGCCTTGATCTCGTCCCAGTCCATGCGAAGGATCTGGTCCACCGAATGGACCAGGAAGCCCTGCTGGGTCCGGTTGTATTCCGTGATGACCAGAATCTGCGGCTTCTCGTCGCGCTCGATGTCACAGAAGCGGGCCAGGTCGATGACCGGCAGGGTGTGGCCGCGCAGGCTGACCATCCCCTCCACCCCCGGCGGCATGTCGGGGGCGTGGACGATCTCCGGCACCCGCATGACCTCGCGGACCTTGAAGACGTTGATGCCGAACGCCTCTTCCCGATCGGTCTTCGGGTCCTTGCCCAGGCTGAAGAGCAGGATCTCGAGCTTGTTGGTCCCGGCGAGCTGAGTGCGTTCGTCCACGGAATTCAGGAAATTGGCCATGACCCGGTCGGCCTCCTCAAGGCATGTTCAGGGCGGCAGCGCGGTGGGCGCGCCGAATTACGGGGTCACCAGACCCGCCTCCCCGGCTAATCCTGTTGCAGGGGCCGTCGAGGCGGATGCGGTAACGCTGTCCGAAATCCCGTCAAGGATGCGGGATACCGGTTTGAAGTCTGGTCACACCCGCCCAAGCCGTCAAGCGCCGGTCTCCTCTTCCGGCTTCGGCCCGTCGGTGGCGGCGGTACCGGGGGTCGCCGGTCCCCGCCCCGCGGCGTTGGCGAACTGCTCGAACAGCTGCATGGGCAGGGGGAAGAGGTAGGTGGAGCTCTTGTCGTTGGCGGTGTCGGTGACCGTCTGCAGATAGCGCAGCTGCAGGGACTCCGGCTGCTGGGCGAGGACGGTGGCGGCCTCGCGCAGCTTGTGGGAGGCCTGGAGCTCGCCCTCGGCGTAGATGACCTTGGCCCGCCGCAGCCGCTCCGCCTCCGCCTGCTTGGCGATGGCCCGGATCATGGAGTCGTCCAGGTCCACGTGCTTGATCTCGACGTTGCTGATCTTGATCCCCCAGGCGTCGGAGTGCTGGTCGAGGATGGTCTGGATGTCGTCGTTGAGCTTGTCCCGCTGGGCCAGCATGTCGTCCAGGTCGTGGCGGCCGAGGACCGAGCGCAGGGTGGTCTGGGCCAGCTGGCTGGTGGCCTCCTGGAAGTCCTCCACCTGGATGACGGCCTTCTCCGGGTCGATGACCCGGAAGTAGATGACGGCGTTGACCTGCACCGATACGTTGTCCTGGGAGATGACGTCCTGGCTGGGGACGTCCATGACGATGGTCCGCAGGTCCATGCGGACCATCTGCTGGATGAAGGGGATGATGATGATGATCCCCGGCCCCTTGGCCTTCCAGAACCGGCCCAGGAGGAAGACCACCCCCCGTTCGTACTCGCGCAGGATCCGGATGGAGGCGGCGAGGAAGAGGATGATCACGCCGACGGTGATGAGGATGGGGTAGGTGAACATGGCTAGGACTCCGCTTGATCCAGGGGTTCGACGTGCAGGGTGAGGCCGTCGCGGCCGGTGACCCGGACACGCTGGCCGGCGGCGACGGGGCGGGGGCTCTCGGCCTGCCACGCCTCGCCGTGGAGGTGGACCCAGCCGTGGCCGGTGAAGGCGGCGGTGGCCACCGCCTCCGCCCCGGTGATCTCCTCGGCGCCGCTGACCACCGGATTGCGGTGGGAGCGCACCGCCAGACGGGCGATGACGAGCAGGATGCCGGCGCTGAGGATCGCCATGGTGGCGATGAGGGGGATGGAGATCCCGAAGCCGGGGGCGTGGGTGTCGATGAGCAGCAGGGAGCCGGCCACGAAGGCGATCACCCCCCCGAGCCCCAGGGCGCCGAAGGAGGGGGCGAAGGCCTCGCCGATCATCAGTGCCACCCCCAGGAGGATGAGGGCGACGCCGGCGTAGTTCACCGGCAGGGCCTGGAGGGCGTAGAGGGCCAGTAGCAGGCAGATGGCCCCGGCGATGCCGGGTACCAGACCGCCGGGATTGGCGAACTCGAAGATGAGGCCGTAGATCCCGATGATGAGCAGGATGTAGGCGACGTTGGGGTGGGTGATGGTCTCCAGCAGCCGCGTCCGCCAGTCCGGGGCGCGGTCACTCACCGTCTCCCCCGCTGTGGCCAGCTTGCGCTCGCCGCCGGGGACGTTGAGGGTCCGGCCGTCCACGGCGGCGAGCAGGGCGGTAGTGTCGGCGGCGGTGAGATTGATGACGCCCTGCTCCTCGGCCTCGGCCGCGGTGAGGGTGGCCGCCTCCCGCACGGCGGCCTCCGCCCAGTCGGCGTTGCGCCCGCGCAGCTCCGCCAGGCCGCGCAGGTAGGCCACGGCGTCGTTCACCGCCTTGCGCTCGCTGGCGTTCTCCGGCCGCGGCGCCGGTTCCTCTTCGCCTTCCTCTCCCTGGTCGGTATCCCCCTCCGGCAGGGCCGGCGAGTCCCCGCCGAGCTGCACCGGCGTCGCCGCCCCCAGGTGGGTCCCGGGCGCCATGGCGGCGATGTGGCTGGCATAGAGGATGTAGGTGCCGGCGCTGGCGGCCCGGGCGCCGGCGGGGGCGACGTAGCCGATGACCGGCACCGGCGAGGCGAGGATGGCGTCGTTGATGCGGCGGGTGGCGGAGGTGAGGCCGCCGGGGGTGTCCAGGGCCAGGATCACCGCCGCGGCCCCCTCGGTGGCGGCCTCCTCCAGGCCCCGCTCGATATAGCCCGCCGTGGCCGGGCCGATGGGGCCGTCCACGGAGAGCCGGTGGACCGCCGCCTCGGCCGGATTCCAGCCGGCGGCCGCCAGCAGCAGCGCCAGCGGCAGCAGCCACCAGCGCGGGGACACCCTCGGCAATCGGGCCATGCTACCTCCTCGGGCCTCGGCGGGGTCGTCGCTTCCATTACCCCCTGAGGGTAGAATGGTCCAATGACCCGACCTCGTCGACCGATCCTGCGCCGCGTGCGCATCCTCCTCATCTATCTGGTCATCTTTGGCCTGATGATGACCGCCATCAGCATGTGGCGGACCCGGGATGCCCCGGACGGCCCGGCGCCGCCCATCCACGGCGAGACCCTGGCCGGCGAGGCCTTCGAGCTGGCCGAGCTCCGGGGGGAGCCGGTCCTGGTCCACTTCTGGGCCACCTGGTGCCCCATCTGCGAGCTGGAGGCGCCCACCATCGACGCCCTGGCCGAGGACCACCGGGTGATCACGGTGGCCGCCTGGTCCGGCGACCGGGAGTCGGTGGCGGACCACGTGGAGGAGGAGGGCATCACCGCGCCGGTGCTGGTGGATGACCCGGGGCACTTCGCCGATGCCTACGGCGTCCAGGCGGTGCCGACGACCTTCGTGGTCGCCCCCGACGGGACCGTGAGCGCCGCCACCAGCGGCTATACCACCGGTATCGGCCTGCGCCTGCGGCTCTGGTGGGCCGGCCTCGGTGGTTGAGGGAAGACGTAACAAGGTTTTTACATTGGCCGGTTTTCGCCGGCAGGCCGGTGCGAGAGACTGAGCATGCACTGTCAATGTGTTGATTACCTCCCTATCGACACTTCGGGCCGCCCTCCGGGGACGGCCCGTTTTTTTGTGCGCATCCGGCCGGTTCGGGGGGCCGTATGAGACGGCGCTGGCTGACGGCCACACTGCGCTGGCTGCCCCGGCTCGCGCTGCTGCTGGTGGCCCTGGATATCTTCTATCTCACCCGGATCTGGCCCGACTTCGACGCCCTGGCCGCCGGTCCGGCGCCGGTCTCCGCCTATATCCAGCAGCACCGGGCCGAGCATCCGGAGGAGAGCCTGCACTGGGTCCCCGTGGGTCGGCGGGGGCACTCCGCCGTGGTGCGCCGGGTGGTCGTGGCCGCCGAGGATGCCCGCTTCCACCGCCACTACGGGGTGGACTGGCGGGCGGTGCGGGAGGCGGCGCAGGAGAACTGGGAGGCCGGGCGGATCGAGCGCGGGGCCTCCACCATCAC
>JBNJED010000122.1:0-4739 GCA_051745535.1 Pseudomonadota bacterium
GCGCTGGCGCCGCTCCCACAGGGTCTTGCGGCTCACGCCCAGCCGACGGGCCAGCTCCGTCTCGGTGAGCTCGCCCTCGTGGCTGCGGACGAAGTGGATAAAGTACTCGTCCAGGGAGAGATCGCCGGCGGGGCCCTCCGACCGCGCCGGGGTTGGCTCCAGCCCCAGGGCGGCGGTGTCGATGGTCTCGCCGTCGGCGAGGATCACCGCCCGCTCGATGGCGTTTTCCAGCTCCCGGACGTTGCCGGGCCAGTCGTGTTCGCGCACCGCGCGGCGGGCGGCCTCGGTTAGCGCCAGGGGTGGGCGGTTGAGCCGGTGGCAGGCCCGTTCCAGCAACGCCTCGGCCAGCGCCTCCACATCGGCGCCGCGCTCGCGCAGGGGCGGCAGCCGGATCTCCATGACTTGCAGGCGGTAGTAGAGGTCCTCGCGGAAGTCGCCCTCGGCCACCAGCGTGCGCAGATCGCGGTGGGTGGCGGCCACCAGCCGGACATCCACGTGGCGCGCCCCGGTGGCGCCGACCCGGCGGACCTCGCCGGCCTGGAGGACGCGCAGCAGTCGCGCCTGGGCCTCGGCGGGGAGTTCGCCGATCTCGTCCAAAAAGAGGGTGCCGCCCTCGGCGGCCTCCACCAGGCCGCGGTGCTGGCGGTCGGCGCCGGTGAAGGCACCCTTCTCGTGGCCAAACAGCTCCGACTCGATGAGGCCGGCGGGGATGGCGGCGCAGTTGACGGTGATGAAGGGGCCGTCCTTGCGGGGGCTGGCGTCGTGGATGGCGCGGGCGGCCAGCTCCTTGCCGGTGCCCGATTCCCCCAGGACCAGCACCGTAGCGTTGGTGGGTGCCACCCGCCGAATGCGGTCGAAGACCGCCTGCATGGGCTGGCTGTCGCCGATCATGCCCCCCACCGGGTAGTGGGCCTCCACCTGGGACTTCAGGGCGGCGTTCTGGCGCTCCAGATCGGCGGTGCGCAGGGTCCGCTCCACCAGCAGGACCAGCTCGTCGTGGTCGAAGGGCTTGGCCAGGTAGTCCACCGCCCCCTGCTTCATGGAGTCCACCGCCGAGCGCACGGAGGCATAGCTGGTGAGCACGATGACCGGGGTCGGGTCGGCGGCAGCGATGAGATCGGTGCCGGCCGCCCCGGGCAGGCGCAGATCGGTGAGGACGAGGTCGAAGCTGCCCGGATCGGCGGTGCGCGCCGCCTCGGCGGAGTCCACGGCGGTGATCCGGTGGCCGGCGCGCTCCAGCACGCCGGTGAGGGTGTCGCGGGTGATGGCCTCGTCCTCGACGACCAGGATGGCGCTCATGTCGGTTCCTCGTGGTCGGGCAGGGGGTGGGGCGCGGCGGGCAGGCGCAGGTGGACACGCGTGCCCTCGCCGGCGCGGCTCTCGATCTCGATGCGGCCGCCGTGGGCCTGGACGATGTGGTAGACCACGGCGAGCCCCAGGCCGGTGCCCTCGCCGGGGGCCTTGGTGGTAAAGAAGGGCTCGAAGAGCCGCTCCAGGTGGTCGGGATCGACGCCGGCGCCTTCGTCGATGAGATCCAGGGTCACCTCGTCGCCCTCGGCCTCGGCGGAGATCTCCACCGTGCCGCCGGCGGGGGAGGCGTCCGCGGCGTTGCCCAGGAGGTTCACCAGGACCTGGAGCAGGCGCGGCTCGTCGCCGAGGACGGCGAGGCCGGCGGCGATATGGCGCTCGAAGGCGACCCGCTTGCCGCTGCCGGAGACGGCCACCAGGCGGATCGCCTCCTCCACCAGCGGCGCCACGGCGACCGGCTCGCTGGCGCGGGTGTCGGCCTCGCCGCCGTGGCTGAAGCGCATGAGTGCCTGGAGGATGTCGCTGATCCGCCGGGTCTGGGTGCGGATCTGGCCCAGGCCGGTGGTTACCGCCTGCGGGTCGGCCGGGTCCAGGGCCTGGGCCAGGCCGTCGATGTTGGTCACCGGGTTGCCGATCTCGTGGGCGACGCCGGCGGCCAGTCGGCCCACCGAGGCGAGCCGTTCGCTGTGGGCCAGCTCCGTCTCCAGTCGCTGGAGGTCGGTGAGGTCCTCCACCAGGACCACCGTGCCGGCGGCGTCGCGGTCGGCCTCGATGGCGGCCTTGTGGAGGTTGAGCCAGCGGGTGGCCTCCCCCTGGCCCACCTGGACCTTGCGCAGGCGGCGGTCGTCGGTGCGCAGGAAGCCGGTGAGCAGGCCGCCCCAGGGGGCCGGGAGTTCGGCCACCGGGCGGCCGGTGGCCGCCTCCTCGTCGATCCCGGTGAGGGCGACCAGGGACTGGTTCCAGTGGATGACCTCGCCGTCCAGCGCCACCGTCACGGCCCCCAGGGGGAGGTCGTGGAGGACCTGGCGGTGGTAGCGGCGCAGGGAGTCCAGCTCCCGGGAGAGGCCGTGGAGCTCGATGGTGGAGTCGGCCAGGCGCGCCTCCACGTGGCGGACGGTGTCGGCCAGCGCCTGGCGAGTGTACGGCTCCAGGCGCAGCCGCTCGTCCACGATCATCCGGGCCAGGAGCGGACCCATGAGCCCCGAGAGGTTGCGCTCGATCTGCTCGCGCAGCCGGGTGAGCTCGGTGGGGCGGTCCTCGTCCGGCGCCAGGTCCAGGTCCTTGAGGGCGCGGCGGACCTCCCGCCGGGCCACCTCCGGCCCCACCGCCTCGGCCAGGCGGTCGCTGAACTGCTCCGCCGAGCCGGCGGAGACCACGCCGGTGGCTGGCGGGGCCGCCTGGACGCAGGCCCGGGCGGCCCGGGCCTCGGCCTCGGTGGGGCGGGTGGCCAGGCTCACGCCCAGGAAGAGGGCCCCGTTCACCGCCAGGGAGGCGGTGGTGGCGGTAAACCAGGGGGACTCCGTGGCCACCGGTCCGAAGAGGGCCGTGGGGTCGAAACCGAGGGCGAGGAAGCCGGCGCGCTCCAGCAGGGGGAGGAGTAGCAGAGCGGCCCAGACGAGGCCGCCGCCCAGCAGGCCGGCGACGAAGCCCTGCCGGGTGGCCCGGGGCCAGAAGAGCAGCCCGACGACCCCGGGGAGGAACTGGGCGACGGCGACGAAGGAGATGAGCCCCATCTCCACCAGCCCGGCGCGCTGCTGCAGCAGCAGGTGGAAGGCGTACCCGGCGAGGATGATGAGGGCCACCAGCCCCCGCCGGCTCCACAGCAGCCAGCGGTAGAGGTTGCCGCCCTCCGGGGCTCTCCGGGTAAGGCTCGCCGGCAGTAGCAGGTGGTTCATGGCCATGGCGGCCAGGGCCAGGGTGGTGACGATGACCATGGCGCTGGCGGCGGAGACGCCGCCCAGGAAGGCGGCGATGGTGAGTACCGCATTGCCCTCGACCTGGGGCAGGGCGAGGACGAAGTAGTCCGGCGCCCCGGCCAGGCCGCGCTCCTGGCCGGCCCAGAGGATGGGCGGGATGGCCAGGTTCAGCAGCAGCAGGAACAGCGGGAAGCCCCAGGCGGCCATCCGCAGGCCGCGGGCGTCGGTGGCCTCGGTGAAGGCCATGTGGAACTGGCGCGGCAGCAGGAAGGCGGCGGCGAAGGCGAGCAGCAGCAGGGTGGTCCAGGAGCCGGAGTGGACCGGCTCGTACATCCGCTCCAGGGCCGCCGGATTCGCGGCCAGCCAGTCGTTGAGCCCGCCGGGACCGCCGAAGACGCCGAACAGGGCCAGGGCGCCGACGGCCAGCAGGGCCGCGAGTTTGACCAGGGACTCGAAGGCCACCGCCGCCACCAGCCCCTCGTGGCGCTCCCCCGGGGCGGCGTGGCGGGCGCCGAAGAGGGTGGCGAAGAGGATGAGCAGGGCGCAGAAGGCCAGCGCCAGCAGGTGGGGCGGCGTCTGCCGGGTCAGCACCTGGGCCGACTCGGTGACCGCCCGGATCTGCAGGGCGATGTAGGGGAGGCTGCCCACCAGCATGAAGAGCGTCACCGCCACCCCCGCGGCCTGGCTGCGATAGCGGAAGGTGAACAGATCCGCCAGGGAGGTGAGCTGGTGCTCCCGCGCCAGGCGCAGGATGGGCGCGAGGAGCACCGGGGCCAGGAGGAAGGCCAGGGTCGGCCCCAGGTAGATGGTCAGGAACTGGTAGCCGTCGCTGGCGGCGAAGCCGACGCTGCCGTAGAAGCTCCAGGAGGTGGCGAAGACCCCCAGGGAGAGGACGTAGACCGCCGGGTGGCGCAGGAGCCGGTCGGGCAGCCAGCCGCGCTCCGCCGCCAGGGCGATGACGAAGAGCAGGGAGAGGTAGCCGGTGGCCGCGGCCAGCAGCCAGCCGGCCTCAAGCGTCATCGTCGCCCCCGGCGCGATCCCCCGCGTGATCCCGCGTGTGGAGGAGGGCGGCGGCGATGGCCAGGACCGCGGCCCAGACGGCGTAGGGGGCCAGCCAGCCCCACGCCGGTCGCGCCCAGACGGTCAGCAGCGGCGAGGCCAGCAGCGCCACGGCGATGACGGCGGCGATGAGGGGCCGATCCCGCCCGCTGCCCCACCCATTGCTGGTGCCGTTGGCCATGTGTGCCCTCGCCCCCTGGAGGTAGTTTGGAAACAACCTGTAAACGTTACGTAGCGTAACATCCAGGCGGGGCAGGGGGTACGGTGGGCGCGGGGCTTGAATGGGTCGCGGGGATCGACGCCGGATCCCAGTGAGACTCGGCCCAGGCCAGCAGCTCCGGCCCCGGGGCGCCGAGAAGCTCCGCCGGCGGCGCCTGGCCCAGGAAGGCCAGCGCCTGCCACAGGGCCTGCGGCCCGGCCGCGCCGCCGATGGGGGTGGCCCCGGTCTGCTTGCTG
>JBNJED010000123.1:0-4660 GCA_051745535.1 Pseudomonadota bacterium
GGCCGCCGGCCTGCGCTTCGAGCGCTTCGAACCCCTGCCGGAGGTCCCAGGGGAGTTCTATGCCGAGGCACCGGTGCGGTTGCGGCTTAGCGGGACCTTTACCGAGTTCGGCCGCTTCGTCCAGGCACTGGTCGAACTGCCCCGGGTGGTGACCATCGGGGACGTAACCGTCACCGCCGCCGAGGAGGGCTCGGGAGTCACCATCGAGATGACCGCGCGCACCTATCGCTACCGCGGTGATCAGGAGGGCGACGCATGAAACGACGGCTGCCGCTGTTAACCATCGTCCTGGCTTTCCTGATGGCGGGCTGCGCCGATCCTGACCTCGACGAGCTCTCCACGCGCATGGAGGAGGTGGAGGGGGAGGCCGAGGGCGATGTGCCCCCGCTGCCGTCTCTCGCGGAGCGGGATCCACCGGCCTTCCTCGACGACGGGCGCAACCCCATGGCGCCCCCGGAACGGGCACGGGCGGGCGATGACCGGCCGCGGGGTCCCAGCCCGGAGCCCGATCGCGAACCGGATCCCCTGGAGGCCTACAGCCTGGAGAACCTGCGGCTGGTGGGCACGATGGGCTCGGGGCAGCGCCGGGTGGCGCTGGTGGCGGGCCCCGAGGGGCGGCTGCACCAGGTGGCCGAGGGGGACTACATGGGGCGCGATCACGGCCGGGTGGAGCGGATCACCACCGGCGCCATCGAGCTGCGTGAACTGGTGGAGGCCGGTGGTGGCTGGCAGGAGCGGACCACTACCATCAAGCGCGGTGACCAGGAATCCTGAGCGGGAGGGGAAACATGCGGCGATTTACAGGGACGTGTCTGACGCTCATCGCCGTCAGCGCCACACAGGCCGCGGAACTCACCGAGGTACGCCCCACGGAACAGGGGCTCGTCTTTGCCACCGAGGGGTCGGTGGAGCCCAGCGTCTTTACGCTCACCGATCCCCATCGGGTGGTGATGGACCTGCCCGATACCACCAGCGCCGTCGCACGCCGCCCGTCACTCTCGGGGGGAGAGGTGCGCGACCTCCGGGTCATCGAGGCCGGGGGGCGCACGCGAGTCATTGCTACCCTGCCGGGTCCGCGTGCCCACCGGGTGCGGACCGCGGAGGGGACCATCCAGCTGGCCCTGGGGCGCGTCGAGGAGGAGGGTGGCTCCGCGGCCCCGGATTCCGAACCGGCCCCGGAGCCGGATTCGGGGCCGACCGGGGGCGGTACCCGTCTCACCGCGGTCGATTTCCGGCGGGGCGAGTCGGGGGCCGGGCGGCTGCTCCTCTCCCTCTCCGGCAGCGGCGGCGATGTCGATATACAGCGCCACGAGGCGGGTTACCGCCTCTTCATCGAGGGCGCGGAGGTCCCCGAGGCGCAACAGCGTCGTTACGAGGTCGGCGACTTCGCCACGCCGGTGGAGCGGGTGGATGTCCGCCAGCGTCAGGGTGGGGCTCACCTGCTGGTCCACGCCGACGGCGACACGGAGCACCGGCTCCGGCGGCTGGACGGCGAGCTGACTCTGGCCGTGGCCCCCCGGTCGGAGGAGCCGGCGGAGGCGGAGGGAGATGAAGAGGCGGCCTATACCGGGGACCGCCTATCCTTCGATGTCCGCGATGCCGATGTCCGCCACCTTCTCCGCCAGATCGGCGATTTTACCGGCCTGGACATGGTCATCAGCGATTCCGTGCAGGGCTCGCTGACCATGCACCTGGAAAACGTCCCCTGGGACCAGGCGCTGGACCACATTCTCACCCTCAAGGGGCTGGGTATGCGGCGGGACGGCGATGTCCGCATCATCGCCCCGCAGCAGGAGCTGCTGGACAGGGAGAGCAATCGGCTTGAGGCGGAGCAGCGGCGGGACGAACTGGTACCGCTGGAGAAGGCCACCCTCCAGGTGAACTACGCCAAGGCCGCCGACCTGGCCGAGACCCTGCGTTCCGAAGAGGGCGGGATGCTGTCGGATCGCGGCTCGGTCCGCGTGGATGGCCGTACCAATAAGATCCTTATCCGGGACACCCCGGCCAACCTCCGTTCCGCCCGGGAACTCGTCGAGGAGCTGGATGTACCCGTGCGCCAGGTCATGATCGAGACTCGCATCGTCATCGCCAACGACGACTTCAGCGAGGACCTGGGTACCCGTTTCGGCGCCAGTCACGTCTCCGATAGCGGAGACATCGGAGTGGCCGGGAGCAGCAGCGGGGCCAACAGCCTCGTCGGCGGTGATGCGCCCCAGGACGTGGCCACCGGCGACCGTATGGCCGTCGACCTGCCGGTGAGCGATCCCGCCGGCCAGATCGCCGTCTCGGTGCTCGACGGCGATACCCTTCTGGACCTGGAACTCTCCGCCCTCCAGGCGGAGAACGAGGGGGAGATCGTCTCCAATCCCCGGGTGATCACGGCCAATCAGCAGGAGGCCGTCATCGAGCAGGGGGTGGAGATCCCCTACCAGGAGGCCAGCTCCAGCGGTGCCACCTCGGTCTCCTTCAAGAAGGCGGTACTGAGCCTCGGGGTGACGCCGCAGATCACCCCCGACGGCCGCATCATCATGGACCTGCAGATCAACAAGGACAGTGTCGGGGAGGTCTTCAACGGCGTTCCCAGCGTGGACACCCGGGAGGTGACCACCCAGGCCCTGGTGGCCGACGGCGAGACGGTGGTCCTGGGCGGGATCTACGAGACCGAGCAGACCCGGGAGGAGGACAAGGTCCCGCTGCTGGGCGACCTCCCGCTGCTGGGGGGTCTCTTCCGCCATACTCAGGAGGTGAACAGCAAGGCGGAGCTGCTGATCTTCGTCACGCCTCGGCTGCTCGAGGGGGACCCCACCCGGGCGCCGGTGGCCGAGCGGCGGCTGGATCCGTAGCCGCTTGACCCCCCTCCTCCGGGCTGCCGTAACATGAGCCGATGCAAGCACCCGACCGGATCATCCTCATCGGCCCCATGGGCGTGGGCAAGACCACTGTGGGCCGTCAGCTCGCGCGCGCCCTGGGCCGTCCCTTTCAGGATGCCGACCGCGCCATCGAGGAGCGCACCGGCGCCAGCATCCCCTGGATCTTCGACATCGAGGGGGAGGAGGGCTTTCGCACCCGCGAGCGCGGCATCCTCGACGAGCTGACCCGGGAGCCCCAGCTGGTGCTCGCCACCGGGGGCGGGGCCGTCCTCGACCCGGAGAACCGCAAGCGACTGGCGGAACGGGGGTACGTCATCTACCTCTATGCCCCGGTGGACCACCTCTTCGAGCGGACCCGCCACGACCGCAACCGCCCCCTGCTGCAGACCGAGGACCCCCGGGCCCGGCTGGAGGCGCTCATGGCGGAGCGCGACCCCCTCTACCGGGAGGTCGCTGACCGCGTGGTGGAGACCGGCAACCGACCGGCCCGCAGTGTGGTCCGGGAGATCACCCGTCCCTGGCGCGAGGAGTGAGGGCCCACCTCGCGGCCCGTTGGTAGTAGAATGGTCGTGTCCCCCAACGCCCGGATCCCCATGGAACATCTGGAAGTCGAACTCGGCGAGCGCAGCTACCCCATCCACATCGGCCCCGGCCTGCTGGAGGCGGGGGAGCGGATGCGTGCCGGCATCCGGGGCCAGCAGGCCCTGGTGGTGACCAACACCACCGTTGCCCCCCTCTACGCCGAGCGCCTGGAGCGGGGGCTGGCGGGGTTGGAGGTGGAGCGGGTGGAGCTCCCCGACGGCGAGGCCTACAAGACCCTGGACCACCTGGACCCCATCTTCACCCGGCTGCTGGAGCGCGGCTTCGATCGCAGCGCCACCATCGTCGCCCTGGGCGGCGGCGTGGTGGGGGACATGGCCGGCTTCGCCGCCGCCAGCTACCAGCGCGGCATCGACTTCGTCCAGGTCCCCACCACCCTGCTCGCCCAGGTGGACTCCTCCGTGGGCGGCAAGACCGGGGTCAACCATCGCCTGGGCAAGAACATGATCGGCGCCTTCCACCAGCCCCGGGCGGTGGTCATCGACACCGACACCCTCTCCACCCTGGACGAGCGCCAGTTCGCCGCCGGCCTGGCGGAGGTGATCAAGTACGGCGTCATCGGCGACGCCGACTTCTTCGCCTGGCTGGAGGACAACATGGGGGCGCTGGTGGCGCGCGACCCGGCGGCCCTGAGCCACGCCATCCGCCGCTCCTGCGAGGCCAAGGCAGCCATCGTCGCTGCCGACGAGCGCGAGGGCGGCCAGCGCGCCCTGCTCAACCTCGGCCATACCTTCGGCCACGCCATCGAGACCGGGATCGGCTACGGCCGCTGGCTCCACGGCGAGGCGGTGGCCACCGGCACCCTCATGGCCGCCGACCTGGCCCGCCGGATGGGCTGGCTGAGTGATGAGCAGGTCCACCGCATCGAGGCGCTCACCGTGCGCGCCGGCCTCCCCACCCGCGCCCCGGCGGACCTCTCCCGGGAGCGGTTCCTGGAACTCATGCGGGTGGACAAGAAGGCCCGTGGCGGCGCGATCCGCCTGGTGCTGCCCACCGGGATCGGGGCGGCCGAGGTCACCGCCGAGTACGACCCGGCCGCCCTGGCCGCCACCCTGGACGAGCACCACGCACTGCCGGCCCGTGGCGGGCCCCGCTGATGGGCGGCTCGGTGGTCGGGGCAGGCCCGGCGCTGGTACATTGACCGGATCGAGCCATCGGGGGAGCCGGTGAGAGCCCATGCGGATCTATAT
>JBNJED010000124.1:0-4617 GCA_051745535.1 Pseudomonadota bacterium
CGGCGCGCCGGGCCGGGCGGCGCGGGCGATGGTCCGCCACAGGGCGTCGGGCTCGGCCATGTGGTGGAGGAGGCTGTTGCTCACCACGGCGTCGAAGCTCGCCGCCGGCAGGTCCACCCCGGGGAGCCGGCCCTTTACCAGCTCGATGCGGTGGGCCAGCCCCTCGGCGCGGACGCGCTGGTCGGCGGCGGCGAGCATGTTGGGCCCGGCGTCCACGGCGGTGAGGGTGGTGCCGTTGCGCACCCGGGCCAGCCGGCAGGCGATGTCCGCCGGGCCGCAGCCCAGATCCAGGATCCGGCCGGCGGCCGGCTCGTTGGGGAAGCGGTTGCAGAAGTCCTCGACGCAAGCGCCGTGGGGCGCCTCGAAGTCGGCCTCGGCGTAGGCGCGGACCTGCGCCTCGCTGTCCATGAGTTCGGGTTCGGGGATGCGTTCCATGGGGACCTCAGGCCGCGTCCAGGCCGTTGTGGCGGAGCAGGGCGTCCACCTGCGGCTCGCGGCCGCGGAAGGCGATGAACGACTCCATGGCGTCCCGGCTGCCGCCCACCTCCAGCACCTCGGCGAGGAAGGCGCGGCCGGTCTCGGTGTTGAAGATCCCCTCCTCCTCGAAGCGCTCGAAGGCGTCGGCCGAGAGGACCTCCGCCCACTTGTAGCTGTAGTAGCCGGCGGCGTAACCGCCGGCGAAGATGTGGCCGAAGCTGTGGGGGAAGCGGTGCCACTCCGGCGGGCGCACCACCGCCACCTGGTCGCGCACCGCCTCCAGGGTCTCCAGCACCCGGCCGCCGGCGTCGGGGTCGTAGTCGCGGTGGAGGCGGAAGTCGAACAGCGAGAACTCCAGCTGGCGGACCATCTGCAGGGCGGCGTGGAAGTTGCGCGCCGCGGTCATGCGCTCGAAGAGCTCCTCCGGCAGCCGCTCCCCGGTCTCGTAGTGGCCGCTGATGAGGTCCAGGGCCTCGCGCTGCCAGCACCAGTTCTCCAGGAACTGGCTGGGCAGCTCCACGGCGTCCCACTCCACGCCGTTGATCCCGGCCACCGAGGGCTCCTCCACCCGGGTGAGCATGTGGTGGAGGCCGTGGCCGAACTCGTGGAAGAGCGTCACCACCTCGTCGTGGGTGAAGAGCGCCGGCTTGTCCCCCACCGGGGCGGAGAGGTTGCAGGTGAGGAAGGCCACCGGCACCTGGAGGGTGCCGTCCTCCCGGCGATGGCGGATGCGGCACTCGTCCATCCAGGCGCCGCCGCGCTTGTTCCGGCGGGCGTAGAGGTCGAGATAGAACAGCCCCCGCGTCTCGCCCTCGGCGTCGCGGATCTCGTAGAGGCGGACGTCGTCGTGCCAGACGTCGGCCCCCTCCACCTCGCGGATGGTCAGGCCGTAGAGCCGCTCCACCACGGCGAAGAGGCCGGGGATGACCTTCGTCTCCGGGAACCAGGGGCGCAGGTCCTCCTCGGAGAGGTCGTAGCGCGCCTGGCGCAGCCGCTCCCCGGCCCAGGCGATGTCCCAGGGCTGGAGGTCGTCCAGGCCCAGCTCCTCCCGGGCGAAGGCGGCGAGCTCGTCCAGTTCGCGGCGGGCCTGCGGGAGGGCGCGGTCGGCCAGGTCCTGGAGGAAGGCGATGACCTCCTCCGGGCTCGGCGCCATCTTGGTGGCCAGGGAGTACTCGGCGTAGTCGCGAAAGCCCAGTAGCTGCGCCTGCTCGTGGCGCAGGGCGAGGATCCGCTCCATGGTTTCCGAGTTGTCCCACTGGCCGGCGTGGGGGCCCTGCTCCGAGGCGCGGGTGCCCCAGGCGGTGTAGACCTCCCGGCGCAGCTCGCGGTCGTCGGCGAAGGTCATCACCGCGTAGAAGGAGGGGAAGTCCAGGGTGAAGACCCAGCCCGCCTCGTCCCGGTCGGCGGCCGACTGGCGCGCCTGCTCCAGCGCCTGTTCCGGCAGCCCGGCCAGGCGCGACTCGTCGGTGACCACCTTGTACCAGGCCTGGGTGGCGTCCAGGACGTTCTCCTCGAAGCGCGCCGAGAGGGTGGCCAGCTCCGAGGCGATGGCCTTGAAGCGCGCCTTGTCCTCGCCGGAGAGCTCCGCGCCGCCCAGGCGGAAGTCGCGCAGGGCGTTGTCCACCACCCGGCGGCGGGCGGGGGAGAGTTCGCGGTAGTGCTCGGAGGCGGCCAGCTCCTTGAGGGCGGCGAAGAGCCCCTCGTCCTGGGCCAGCTCGGTGGCGTGCTCGGAGAGCTTGGGCAGGCAGGCGTTGTAGGCCTCGCGCAGCGCCTCGCCGTTGACCACGCTGTTCATGTGCGAGACCGGCGCCCAGATCCGGCCCAGCCGGTCCTCCGCCGCCTCGAAGGGGGCCAGGAGGTTGTCCCAGGTCCACGGCCCGCCGGCGGCCAGGCGGTCGGTACGCCACTGGCGGTTCTCCGCCAGGACGGTGTCCACCGCCGGCTCCACGTGCTCGGGCCGGATGGCGGAGAAGGGGGGCAGATCGAAGTCGCGCAGGAGGGGGTTGTCGCCGTCGGCCATGGGAGTTCCGGATCTTGCTCGGGAACCCGTCATCGTAGCATGCCGGTCCGGGCAGGGACCCATTCTCGGACTGTGGGTACCGACGTCGCGGGGAGGATGACGGGATGGATGACCCGGGGCGGCTGATCCGGCGCCCGGGTCATCCGCGGGAGGCGATGCCTACGCCAGCGCCTCGGCGGGGCCGAAGAACTCGTAGTGCTGGCGGTCGGCGGGGACGCCGAGGTCGTCCAGGGCCCCCTTCACCGCCCGCATGAAGGGCGTGGGGCCGAGGAAGTAGACGTCGCCGTCGAGGTCGATCTGCTCCGCCAGCCGGTCGCGATCCAGCCGGCCGATGGCGTGGGCGCCGTCGCCGGGCTGGCCCTCCTCGTAGATGAAGAAGGGCTCCAGGTCGTTGGCCGCCGCCAGCGCCTCCACCCGGTCGCGGAAGGCGTGGTGGTCCCGGGTGAGCGCGGCGTGGATGAAGCGGATGGGCCGCTGGCCGGCGGCGGACTCCGCCATGGCCATGGCCGGGGTGATGCCGACGCCGCCGGTGATGAGGTTGATGGGGCGGTCGTTGTCCTGCAGGACGAAGTCCCCCGCCGGCGGGAAGAGGTGGAGGGTGTCGCCCTCGGCCACCCGGTCATGGAGGAAGCGGGAGGCGTGGCCGCCCTCCTCGCGCTTGACCGAGATCCGGTAGGTGCGGCCGTTGGGCGCATCCGACAGGGAGTAGTTGCGCTGGGTGGCCTCGCCGTCGATGGCCAGCTGCAGGCCGATGTACTGGCCCGGGGTGAAGCCCATCACCGGCTCGCCGTCCTCCGGCTCCAGGACGAAGGAGGTGATCACCGCCGACTCCGGGCGCTTCTCCTTCACCCGGAAGGCGCGCTTGCCGCGCCAGCCGCCGGGCTGGTCGGCGTGGTCGGCGTAGACCTTCTCCTCCTCGGCGATGAGGAGATTGGCCAGCTCCCAGTAGGCGGCGCCCCACGCCTCGACCACCTCAGGGGTGACGGCGTCGCCGCCGACCTCCTGCATGGCGGCCAGCAGGCTGTTGCCGACGATGGGGTAGTGCTCCGGCTGGATGTTCAGGGAGACGTGCTTGTGGACGATGCGCTCCACCGCCTCCTGCAGGACCGCCGGCTGGCGGATATTCTCCGCCCAGGCGAGCACCGCGTCGGCCAGGGCGCGGGGCTGGCGGCCGTCGGCCTGGTGGGCCTGGTTGAAGAAGGTGCGCACCTCCGGGTAGTCCTCGAACATGCGCTGGTAGAAGCGGGTGGTCAGCGCCTCGCCGTGCTCGCGCAGCAGCGGGACGGTGGCCTGGACGGTCTCGATCTGTTCGGGGGTCAGGGCCAAGGTCGGTCCCTCCGTCGTTGTGGATTCGCCGGATCCCGTTGCGAGGGGCGTGCCAGGTGGAGGGGTACCGAATATCAGAGTATTACGATAGGCTATTGTCCGATCGACAGAGCCTGGCCATGTCCCTATCACAAGAGCTTGTTGAATCCACAAGCCGCGCCGCCCTCCCCGTGGGCCCCCTCATCGGGGTCCTGGAGGAGCTGGCCGGCGGCGCCCCGCCCGCGCGCCTCTACCAGCGCTACCTGGAGCTGCTGGTCAGCGTCGTCCCCGCCGACGCCGTCGCCCTGCTGCGCCACGAGGGCGGCGGCCGCCTGGTGCCGGTGGCCCTGCACGGCCTCCAGCGCGACGCCCTGGGCCGCCACTTCCGGCTGGACGACCATCCGCGGCTGGCCGCGATCTGGGAGGGCGAGGGGATCACCCGCTTCCCCGCCGACTCCGAGCTGCCCGATCCGTGGGACGGTCTGCTCCTCCACGACGAGCACCTGCTGGTCCACGACTGCCTGGGCGCCACCCTCACCCGCCACGGCGAGCCGTGGGGGATGCTCACCGTGGACGCCCTGGCCGCCGGCTCCTTCGATGCCACCCGCCTGGAGCAGCTGCGGCTGCTGGTGGCCCTGGGGGAGGCGGTGGTCACCGCCGGCTCCGCCGTCCAGCGGCTGCAGCGCCAGCGCGACGCCGCCCTGGCCGAGACCCACGAGCCCGCCGCCGAGCCCCGCCTGGTGGGGGAGAGCGCCCCCATGGGGCAGCTGGACGAGCACATCCGGGCGGTGGCCGACTCCGACCTCACCGTCCTC
>JBNJED010000125.1:0-4609 GCA_051745535.1 Pseudomonadota bacterium
TCCTTCCGGTTCGACGGCGCCTCCTCCGGCGATACCCTCTCCATCAGCTGGAACGACAACAAGGGCGAGTCCGACTCCACCGAAACCTCCATCGGCTAGGTCGATGAGCCGGCACCCGTACGCGGGTGCTGCAAAAGAAGGGGCCCCCGATGGCAAAATCGGGGGCCCCTTCTCGATCCGGACAGTCCATCCGGCGAAGGGCCTACATGGGCTGGCGGCTACCCTCGATGACCCATTCCACGGACTCCATTTTCTCCAGGTCCCGGGAGGTGAGGTAGAGCTCCTTGCTGACATCCTCGCTCCCGTTGGCCGCGATTAGGGCCACCACGGTGTACTGGGTCAGGACCTCGCCATCGGCATCCACCATCTGCACGCTCAGGCGCAGGTCCACGGCACGGTCGCAATCGTTGCTGACGTGGGCCCGCCACTCGCCCTCGCCGAAGCCCAGCTCCGTCTCTTGCAGATCCAGTTCTTCATCGCTCACCGAGATACAGTCCTGGATCTGGCCGTCCCCTTCTCCCTCCTGGGCCGAGGCGGCCAAGGGGAAGGCGATGAGGAGGGCCAGGAGGGGAATGATTCGCTTCATGGTCTGATTCCTGCTTAAAGGGATTTGGATACCGCCCATTCTGCAAGCCATGTGCCACGGCGGAAAGGCCGTGACCCCGGCCGGCGGCCCCGATGCGCACCCCTTTTGGGGTGTATAATAATGACACATGAGTCACAGAGGTACGATTTGATGCTCGGTCGCATCCTCCGCAAGGCCTACACCCTTCGCGCCGCCGTCATGGGCTTCGTCGTCCTGCCGGTCCTGCTGGTGGCCGCCCTGCTGGGCTGGTCGGCGCTGGCCAAGCTCGAGAACCAGATCGCCGAGCGCATGAAGGAGGATCTGGAACTCATCGCGCGCTCCCTGCAGGAGCCGGTGGGTCGGGCTCTGGACAAGGAGCGAGAGGGGGCCGTGGCCGAGGCGGTAGAATCGGCTCTCGGCTTCTCCCGGGTCTACGGCGCCTACGTCTATGACACCGAGGGTCGGCGTATCGCCTCGTCCGGCCCCCGTGAGGGCCGGCTCGACGAGGGCAAGATCAGCGAACTGGCGGAGACCGGCACGGAGCAGGGGCGCTTCGACAAGCAGGGGGACGAGCGGCTCTACAGCTACTTCGTCCCTCTGGTGGATTCCGGGGGGCGGATCGCCGGCCTCCTCCAGCTCACCCGGCGCGGCTCCGACTTCGACGCCTACATCCGGCAGATCCGCTGGCAGGGTGCCACCGCACTGGTGATCATCGCCCTGCTCATGGGAACGGTGGTCTTTACTGGTCACCACCGGGCGGTGGGGCGCCACTTCCAGAACATCCGCACGGTCCTGGAACGGGTGGGCGCCGGGGAGCGGGGCCTGCGCCTCACCGAGGCCGGCCCCCGAGAGGTCCGGGAGCTCTCCCTCGCCTTCAACCATATGCTGGACCGCATCCACGCCTCCGAGCGCGCCCTGGCCGAGCAACGCGAGAAGGAACAGGCCCTGGAGGCGCGCCTGCGCCAGTCGGAGAAGATGGCCGCCATCGGCCAGCTCGCCGCCGGCCTGGCCCACGAGCTCGGCTCCCCGCTCTCGGTGGTCCGCGGCAAGGCCCAGCGGGCCCTGCGCCATACCCCCGACGAGGAGCAGGCACGCACCCTGCATGCCATCAACGAGCAGGTGGCCCGTATGGAGCGGATCGTTTCCCAGCTCATGGACTTCGGCCGCGGCCAGCGCAACGAGAAGCGCCCCGAGTCGCTGGAACGGGTCATCCGCGCCGCCGTCCACAACGCGGAGGAGGAGGCGCAACGGCGCGGGATTACCCTGGAGGCGGAGGGGCCCGATCCCGGACCGGTCCTCGCCATGGACCGGCTGCGCCTGGAGCAGGCGATGGACAACCTGCTGCGCAACGCCCTCCAGGTGGCTCGCAGCCGGGTCAGGACCCGCTGGGAGGCCGATGACGACGAGGTCCGCCTACAGGTGGAGGACGATGGCCCCGGGCTGGATCCCGACCAGGCCGCTCGCCTGTTCGAACCCTTCTACACCACCAAGCCAGTGGGTGAGGGGACCGGCCTCGGCCTGGCCGTGGTCCACGGCGCCGTCCGGGAGCACGAGGGCCGGGTCGAAGCCGACACCAGCCCCGAACTGGGGGGCGCCCGATTCACCCTGACCCTCCCCCTGGGGGGAGCGAGCGAGGAAGAGACACCATGAATGCCGGTACCCCGGGCCAGCAGAGCCCCGCCACCATCCTCCTGGTGGAGGATGACAACGACCTGCGCGAGCTCCTCCACGACGAGCTCGCCGACGCCGGCCACACGGTCACCGCCGTCGCCTCCGCCGAGGCGGCACGGGAGCGGCTCGACCCGGTTCCGGAGCTGGTAATCACCGATCTGCGCCTGCCCGGCGAGGACGGCCTGGCGCTGCTGGGCCGCCTCCAGGGGCTGGGGGAGAGCCCGGCGGTCATCCTCATCACCGCCTTCGGCACCGTCCCCCAGGCAGTGGAAGCGCTCAAGCAGGGCGCCGACGACTTCCTCACCAAGCCCCTGGACCTGGACCACTTCCGCCTGGCGGTGGGACGCGCCCTGGAGACCCGGCGCCTGCGCCGGGAAGTGGCGCGCTACCGTCGGGTGCTGGACGAGGAAAACGGCTTTCACGGCATCCTCGGCCGTAGCGCGCCCATGCAACGCCTGTTCGAGCAGATCCGGGCGGTAGCGCGGGCCGACGGGCCCGTCCTCATCATTGGCGAGAGCGGCACCGGCAAGGAGCTGGTCGCCCACGCCGTCCACGCCGAGAGCCCTCGGGCGGAACAGCCCTTCGTGGCGGTGAACTGTGCCGGAATCCCGGCGGACCTCATGGAGAGTGAGCTCTTCGGGCACACCGCCGGCGCCTTTACCGGGGCCCAGCGCGCCCGCCGCGGACTCTTTGCCGAGGCCGAGGGCGGCACCCTCTTCCTGGACGAGATCGGCGAAATGCCCCTGGAGATGCAGTCCAAGCTCCTGCGCGTCCTCCAGGACGGCGCCGTGCGCCAGGTGGGCGCCAACCGGGAGCAGCACGTGGACGTGCGCATCGTCGCCGCCACCAACCGCGACCTGGAAGAGCAGGTGGCCCGGGGCGACTTCCGTGAGGACCTCTACTACCGGCTGGAGACCTTCGCCCTGACCATCGCCCCCCTGCGCCAGCGGGACGACGACATCGAGCGGCTGGCGGCCCGCTTCCTGGAGCGCTTCGCTGCCGCCCAGGGCAAGGCCATCCAGGGCCTGGAGGCCGACGCCCTGGCGCGGCTCAAGGCCTACCCCTTCCCGGGCAACGTCCGCGAGCTGGCCAACGCCATGGAGCGGGCGGTGACCTTCTGCAACGGCGAGACCATCCGCACCGACCACCTCCCCGAGCGCATGGGCAACACGCGACCGGAGGCCGCATCCGGCGGCGACGACCCCTGGGGTGACGACCCCGGCTCCCTGCCCACCCTGGCGGAGGTGGAGCGGCGCTACATCGATCACGTCCTCAAGGTCACCAACGGCAACAAGCGGCGCGCCGCCACCATCCTGGATATCGGCCGCCGCACCCTCTACCGCCGCCTGGAGGGGGAGGAGCCGCGTGCCGATCCGGCCGGCGGGGGTGTGACACAGTGACACGGCTTGTAGCGTCGGTTTCGCACACACGGCGCCCGGGAAGCGCATAATCAGTAACTTGAGATCCTGGCACGCCCCCTGCAAGGCAGTGCGTGTCGCAACCCAACGGAGGAATTCCTCATGCAGTACCGTTCCATCATCCTCGCCCTCTTCGCCGCCGGTGCCCTGGCTACTGCCCCGGCCGCCTTCGCCCAGGCCGAGGGCGCTCAGCAGGGCCAGGGTGCCCAGCAGGGTCAGGGCGCTCAGCAGGGCCAGGGTGCCCAGCAGGGCCAGGGCGCCCAGGGTCAGGCCCCCGGCCAGGGGGGCGAGGAAATCGAGGTCGATGACGAGATGCTCGACAGCTTCTCCGATGCCTACGTCGAGGTCCGGGACATCCAGTCCGATTTCGCCGACAAGCTCGGTAGCGTCGAGGATCGCGAGAAGGCCCAGGAGATGCAGCGCGAGGCCCAGGAGGAGATGGTCTCCGCCGTGGAGGATTCCGGGCTCTCCGTCCAGGAGTACAACCAGGTCGCCTCGCAGATGCAGAACGATCCGGAGCTGCGCGAGAAGGTGATGGATCGTACCGAGGACTAGGCCACGGCCACCCCCCGCCCCGGGCCTCCCGGGGCTCGGGGAGCCGCTCCGGCGGCTCCCCTTCGACCCCGCTCCGGCGGGGTTTTTTCATGTCGGGCCCCTGTACGTCCGCACACATCCAGGGGCAGGATCGCCGCACACCCACCGGAGGCCGCCCATGACCACCATCACCGAACCCGCCCCCGCCGTAGTCGTCGAACCGAATGAGCCCGCCACCGCCGCCGTGATCTGGTTCCACGGGCTGGGGGCCGACGGCCACGACTTCGAGCCCATCGCCGGGGAGCTCGGGCTGCCGGCGCCGGTGCGCTTCGTCTTCCCCCACGCCCCCACCCGGCCGGTGACGGTCAACGGCGGTATGGCCATGCCGGCGTGGCACGACATCGCCAGCGCCGATCTCACC